>JBIIRH010000007.1:0-49329 GCA_044341675.1 Pontimonas sp. | reverse complement strand
CAGTCCCAGACGAGCGGGAGGTAATGCCGACTTCTTGGGCTGCTGTTTTTCCATCCTGAGGGAAGTGTAGGACCAGAAACCGGGTATCTGCCTAAGGTTTAGGTGGGGTGGGTTCGAGCCCTCACGCTGGGGGCGAACACAGCCCCACGGGCAGTGGTCACCCTTTACTCTTCAAGTACGAGCACAGAACTGGGCTCGATTGTCATAGAGGAGTTGGACACATGTTTGAGCGGTTTACCGACCGGGCTCGCCGAGTCGTTGTTTTGGCACAAGAAGAAGCCAAGATGCTCAACCACAACTACATCGGCACCGAACACATCCTCCTGGGTCTCATCCACGAGGGCGAAGGTGTCGCTGCCAAGGCTTTGGAGTCCCTCGAAATCTCGCTGGAAGCTGTCCGCGAGCAGGTCCAAGAAATCATCGGTCAGGGCCAGCAGGCTCCCACCGGACACATTCCTTTCACTCCCCGCGCCAAGAAGGTCCTTGAGCTGAGCTTGCGCGAAGCCCTCCAGTTGGGCCACAACTACATCGGCACCGAACACATCCTGCTGGGCCTCATTCGCGAGGGCGAGGGTGTTGCCGCTCAGGTTCTCGTGAAGCTTGGCGCTGACCTCAACCGGGTCCGCCAGCAGGTCATTCAGCTGCTCTCTGGGTACCAGGGCAAAGACCCTGTCTCGGTCGGTGGCACAGAAAATTCTTCCAGCGACAAGGGTTCGCAGGTCCTCGATCAGTTCGGCCGCAACCTCACTCAGGCTGCGCGCGAAGGCAAGCTTGACCCCGTAATCGGTCGCGAGCGCGAAATGGAGCGGGTCATGCAGATTCTTTCCCGCCGCTCCAAGAACAACCCGGTTCTAGTCGGCGAACCAGGAGTCGGAAAAACCGCGGTTGTTGAGGGGTTGGCTCAGGCCATCGTCAAGGGCGATGTTCCCGAGACTCTTCGCGACAAGCAGCTCTATTCGCTCGATCTAGGTTCTCTGATTGCCGGCAGTCGTTACCGCGGAGACTTCGAAGAACGTTTGAAGAAGGTCACCAAAGAGATTCGCACCAGGGGCGACATCATCGTTTTCATCGATGAAATCCACACCCTGGTCGGTGCCGGTGCTGCCGAGGGCGCCATTGATGCCGCCAGCATCTTGAAGCCCCTTCTTGCCAGAGGTGAGCTTCAGACCATTGGTGCAACAACGCTTGATGAATACCGTAAGCACTTTGAGAAGGATGCCGCTCTCGAGCGCCGTTTCCAGTCGGTTCAGGTTCACCAGCCAAGCCCCGCTCACACCATCAACATCTTGAAGGGTCTGAGGGACAAGTACGAGTCGTTCCACCGCGTCTCCATCACCGATGGCGCGATCGAGGCCGCCGTTACGCTGTCAGATCGCTATGTCCAGGACCGGTTCCTTCCTGACAAGGCCATTGACTTGATTGATGAGGCCGGAGCTCGTCTGCGGCTGTCGATCCTCTCAAGCCCACCGGAGCTACGCGAGTTCGACGAGAAGATCGCCGATGTTCGCACCCGCAAGGAAGCTGCCATCGAAGGCCAAGACTTTGAGAAAGCAGCGTCGCTGCGCGACGAGGAGAAGACTCTCCTCGGCGAGCGTCTCCAGTTGGAGAAGAAGTGGAGAAGCGGTGAAGCCGGTGGCACCGGGGTCGTTGACGAGGGGATCATTGCGGAAGTTTTGGCTGCCGCGACTGGTATCCCGGTATTCAAGCTGACCGAAGAAGAGACCGCCCGTCTCATGTTCATGGAGAAGGCCCTTCACCAGCGGGTTATCGGCCAGGAGCAGGCGATTTCGGTGCTCTCTAAGACCATTCGACGCACTCGTGCGGGCCTGAAAGACCCCAAGCGTCCGAGCGGTTCCTTCATCTTCGCCGGTCCTACCGGTGTGGGAAAGACTGAGTTGGCGAAAGCTCTCGCCGAGTTCCTCTTCGATGACGAGGACGCGCTGATTGCTTTGGACATGTCGGAGTTTGGGGAGAAGCACACGGTGTCGCGCCTCTTCGGTGCCCCTCCAGGATTTGTCGGATTCGAAGATGGTGGCCAGCTCACCGAGAAGGTGCGCCGCAAGCCCTTCAGCGTGGTTTTGTTCGATGAGATCGAAAAAGCCCACCCCGATATCTTCAACTCCCTGCTGCAGGTCCTCGAAGAGGGCCGCTTGACCGATGGTCAAGGTCGCGTGGTGGACTTCAAGAACACCGTCATCATCATGACCACCAACCTCGGAACCAAGGACATCACCGGTGGACCGGTCGGGTTCACCCTGGAGGGCAACACCGAGGCCAGCTACCAGTCGATGCGGGCCAAGGTCATTGAGGAGCTCAAGAAGAGCTTCAAGCCAGAGTTCCTCAACCGTGTTGACGAGACGATTGTGTTCCCCCAGCTCAATGAAGAGGAGCTCATGCAGATCGTGCACCTCTTCATCAAGCGCCTGGGCGACCGCCTGATGGATCGCGACATGACCATGTCGGTCTCGGAGAGCGCCAAGAAGGAACTCATTCGCCTCGGCTGGGACCCCACTATGGGAGCACGGCCTCTGCGTCGCGCAGTTCAGCAGAATGTCGAGGACCCCTTGTCCGAGCGCATCCTGCAGGGCGAGCTCTCTCCGGGGCAAAACGTGGAGGTTGACTTCGTCGAAGGCGAGTTCACTTTCGTGGCCACCACCAGAGACGTGAAACCTGTTGAAGCGGGCGCCCTCGAAAGCTAGGCGCTACGCTGGCGGGGTGAATCCTGCAGAGACTGTGGCCTGGGAGGTTCGGCCTGCCCGAACCTCGGACATCAGGGCCATTTCGGCGCTGGTGACCCCCCTGGTTGAGCAGAGAGTGTTGCTCGGCAAAGACCTGGTCGTGCTCTTTGAGTCTGTTCAAGAATTTGTCGTTGCCGTCACCGGCGATGGCGAAGTTATCGGCTGTGGTGCCCTGCACGTCTTTTGGGAGGATCTCGGAGAGATTCGAACCCTCACGGTGGCGCCGGCGTTCCAACAGCAGGGAATCGGGAGAGCGTTGCTCGGCGCCCTCGAGACTCATGCTCGTGAGCTTGGGCTTCGTCGACTGTTTTGCCTAACTTTTGAGGACAAGTTCTTTGAAAAGAACGGTTTTACCCACCACGATGACACCCTGGTTGATGCTGCTGTTTATGTTGAACTGGTGCGCTCGCCAGACGAGGGCATCGCTGAGTTCCTCGATTTAGCAAGGGTTAAGCCCAACACCCTCGGAAATTCGCGATTGGTGAAGACCCTCAAGGTCTAAGTGAGTTCTCAGGAGGCTCGCCGGGTCGAACACCCAAAAATTAGGCCCCCAGTCGTAACCTAGGGCTATGTCTCAACCCCAACGACGACTTCCCGCATCGGTGTATTGGCGCCGTCGGCTCGTGGTGTTCGGTGGTTTGTTGGCCGTCATCGCCGTCATCGTGTTGATTATCGTCCGGCCTGGCTTTGGTGTGAACTCCGCTCCAACGCAGGCAGAGACTGACGCGATGACCGAGGAATCGACTCTCGGCAACTGTCTTCCCAGCCAAATCGAGTTGGTTGCCAGAACAGATCAAAACACCTATGACAGCGGGGGAAACCCCCAACTCTGGATGGGCATTCGCAACATTTCCACGGTGGATTGCATCGTGGACGTGGGGACAGACGTTCAGCGCTACGAAATTCGTTCTGGGGACGACCTGATCTGGAGCTCCAGTCACTGTCAAACCGGCTCAGTGCCCTTCGAGGTGACCCTCCTCGCTGGTAGCGAGCAGGAAACCGCAGGAATTCCCTGGGATCGAACCCGCTCCAGTGTGGACGCGTGTGCAGAAACCGATTCGCGTCCTGTTATGCCCGGTGGGGGTGCCAGCTATCACCTGAGGGTGTTCTTAGGCGACCTGGAGTCCGCCGAAACCCGCCAGTTCCTTCTGAACTAGAACGTCGGAGTTTTCTTCTTAGCCGGACTTTCGGCAAAGGCCCGGCGAATAGCCTCGGCGATGCTCGCGTGGGATTGATCCAGCACCACATCGAATCCGAGGCGTGAAGCTTCTGAAGCCCTCTGGACCGCTTGGGTAACCTGGCGAATCTCGCCAGCAAGGCTGATTTCTCCAATGGCAATCGTGGTTGGCGAAAGTGGGGTGTCTTTTGCGGCACTCGCAACGGCTAAGGCAATCGCTAAGTCTGCACCGGGCTCAGTGATGCGAATGCCCCCGACCGTTGACACATAGACATCAGCCTGGGACAGCGCGATTCCCGCCCGCCGCTCTAAAACAGCAAGCAGCATGGCAACGCGTGAAGACTCAACTCCGTTGACTACACGCCGAGGTTGGGGGGCAGAGCTTGGAACCACCAGAGCCTGAATCTCCACGGGCAAAGCCCGTCGACCCTCGAGCGCGATAGTGATGCAGGTCCCACTCACCGGCGTGCCTGTTCCGGAGCGAAACAGGCTGCTGGGGTCGGGAACCTCAACGATTCCAGACCCACTCATTTCAAAACATCCGACCTCATCGGTGGGGCCAAAGCGGTTCTTGTGGGCGCGAATGAAGCGCAGGGAAGTTTGACGATCCCCCTCGAACTGGCAGACCACATCAACTAAGTGCTCGAGGGTCCTGGGCCCTGCGACCTGGCCATCCTTGGTGACGTGGCCAACCAGAATAATCGGCATGGCGGTGTCTTTGGCGACTCTAATCAGGGTGGCCGCCACCTCGCGAACTTGGGCAACGCCCCCGGCGGATCCTTCGAGGGCCCCTGAGGAGACTGTTTGAACGGAGTCAACAATCATGAGGTCTGGACGGAGCGACTCGACGTGGCCGAGCACCGACCCCAGGTCGGTGTCATTGGCCAGATAAAGGTTGTCGTTCAGGCCACCCGTCCTAGATGCCCGCAAGTAGACCTGCCCCGCGGATTCTTCTGCGCTGACATAGAGGACTTTGCGCCCGCCCCTTGCAGCGTGAGCGGCGACGTCGAGTAGCAAGGTCGACTTACCGACACCTGGTTCGCCCGAGAGCAAGATGACGGCGCCCGGAACGATTCCTCCGCCGAGTACTCGGTCAAATTCGCCAACGCCGGTCGGGAGGTGACCACTCTCGATGCCTGAATGTTCAGTAATTGGCTTGGCGGCTTTGTCTCCGAGGGGAACAACGGCCTTGACTTGCTTTGACGCGGTTGTGGGGGCGCCGGTCTCGGTTACTGTGCCCCAGGCTTGGCACTCCCCACAGCGACCAACCCACTTGAGCGTGGTCCACCCACAGTCATCGCAGCGATACGCGGGGGCAGATTTGGACATGTCACCAGCGTAGGGCTCAGCACCGACCGAGCGGGTGAGGCTTCAGAATGTGGGGTGAAACCAGGCCCAGGGCCCGGTATACACTCGTAGGCGGTACCGTGTCCGAGCGGCCGAAGGTGCAACTCTCGAAAAGTTGTGTGGGTGAAAGTCCACCGTGGGTTCAAATCCCACCGGTACCGCCATGGCCATTAGGCGTTCCTCTCACTAGCCACTGAGTTGCTCAGTGGCTAGTGCTGGGGCACAAGTTTTCAGGAACTTAGCCTTTAGGCACCGAGGACCAGCAAAACGACGTTGACAAACGACGCCAGGATGAGAAGTGGAAAAACAATCCGTGGTGGTTGTGGCCGAAGCGAGAGCACACTAGCTAGGCCCACAAACGTTGTGGCCAGAACCGCTCCAATTACTGCGGCAAGCACCGATAAATTAGCCGACTGTGTCACCACTAAGAAATTGGCTGTTAGAGCAGTGACAGAAATGATCACAGCTGAAATCCGTCGACCGAGAATGTGCGGCAGGGCGTATACACCGTTGGCTTTGTCTTCGATCAAATCAGGCAACGCATTGGCAAAATGAGCCGAAACCCCTAAGAGCATCGCTGTTGCTACGACCCAGAGGTGAATCTCCGAGGGAAACCCGGCGGAAAGCCCCACAAAAACTGGAATAGTTCCAAAGCCAAGCGCATAAGGAACCGCAGAACTCCAATTCAGTTTCATCCCCAGGTTGTATGCCCAACCAATTGCCAACATCAAGACCATCAGTAACCCGGCTGCTGGATTGAGAAGGAAAGCAACAACCAGTGCCAGAAGGGCCGAAACCACAGAACTAATCTGAAGTTCGGATACTGTCACTAACCCGGTTACCGAAGCCTTATCTTTTCTGCCGCTGGCTAAATCGCGTCCATAATCTTGCCAATCATTAGATAGGCCAACGGAAAACTGCTGAAGTAACATCGCTAACCCCATGGCCAAGCTCCTGGCCAGATCCACACCCAGCCCCAGACTGAACATCAGAGTAAACAGGGCAACCGAAAACGAGGGCAGGGGATGGGTGGACTTGATCAGGGAGAGTATTTTTCCCATCAGCTACCCCCTTTTAGGGAGAGACTACTGCCGAGGACCTCACCGCAAACTCTGAGCCCGGGAACTAGAGGGATACGCCAACACCCAGCAGGTGTCCGATGCCCCATGTCAGGGCGAGCGCGAGTCCGCCTCCCACGGTAACTCGGGCGATGGGACGCAAGATCTTGCTATTGCCCAGGTAAGCGCCAGCTCCGCCGGTGATGGCGAGCGCCACGAGTGAGGCCAGGAAAGTAACCGGAAGCCGAGCGTCACCGGGCGTGAGCGCGATGGCGGCCATCGGAAGTGCAGCTCCTGCCAAGAAAGACAACCCCGATGAAATGGCTGCGTGCCAGGGATTCGTCAGTTGCTGCTCATCGATGCCGAGCTCGGCGTCCAAGTGCGCGCGGAAAGCATCGTGATCGGTGAGCTCCTGTGCCACCAGCTGAGCGGTCTTTTTGCTGAGGCCCTTCCCTTGGTAGATATCAGCCAGTTCTTGAAGCTCGGCTTCAGGCTGGTCAATAAGTTCCTGGCGCTCGCGAGCAATGAGGGACGCCTCGCTGTCTCGTTGCGAACTGACCGACACGTATTCGCCGATCGCCATCGACAACGATCCAGCGATGATGCCGGCGACGCCGGCAATCAGGATTGCCTGCAGATCGGAAGTCGCAGCCGCAACGCCGATCACGAGAGCGGCAATGGACACAATTCCGTCGTTCGCGCCGAGCACTCCGGCTCGCAACCGATTGAGGTGGGCTGAAAACGTCACACGATGTGGCTCTGGGCCGTGGATGTCTGACACCCCCACAGCATACTCAGGACCCGGACTCCCGCGGGCCGGAAGCCTATTGGGGGTGGGGCGAAAGATTTCCCATCCTCCAGACATAAACTCAGCAACGGAAGGCAGGCCATGGATAACGACCACTCCTCTTTTCGCGAGGTGTATCGCGAGTATCTGGGGCCAATCCGCGCCTATTTGGCGAGGCGTGTGCCCTTTGGTGAAATCGAAGACCTGGCTGCCGATGTTTTCGCCGTTGCGTGGAAGAAGCGCGCCTCGGTCACGCCCGGTGAAGAACTGCCCTGGCTGTATCGGATTGCGTCTTTTGTGGTCGCCAACTACCGGAGAAAAGAACAGCACCGTGTGGACGTGTTGTGGCTTCTTCACGAGCCAGACACCGCTCCCGCTGCAGATAGCTTTCTTGAGACCGATCCGGACTTAGCCAACGCCTGGAAAAGGCTCACCAGCGCCCAACAGGAACTGTTGGCCCTGGTGATTGTTGAGGGTCTTGCCGTTCAGGATGTCGCCGTGGTGATGGGCACTACGCCCAACGCCGTCAGCATTCGCCTCCATCGGGCGAAGAAGGTTTTGGCCGAGGGCATCGAGAAATCTCAGAGTGAAAGATTAAGCAGCGAGGGGACATAAACCCACTATGAACAACATCGATAAAGATCTTGACGACCGACTTCGTCGGGCCCTCCCGGCCACGTCTTCCCCCTCCACCGATGACGGGATTCTTGGAGAATCGTCCCTCGCCTCGCGTAAGCCGAGCGCGCGTGACCCCCACGCGACCAGGAGAATTGCCTCCACCTCGCTGCTGGGCCTTGGGGCTCTCGCGGTAGTAGGCGTTGTGGTCACATCATTTGTTCTTCCACCCCAAGGCCCGCTGTTCACAATGGCGGCCTCTGGTCAAGGCGCTGCTAGCGCCGAGATGTCCAGTTCGGACGCAAGGATCGGCCTGTGGGTGCAGTACGAATACGAAGCTGCCGAGGGACTGAGTGCTGATTCAGGCCGTGGAGTTGTGTACCAACTGGAGCTCGATGGCACCCCGGAAGCCCTCCTCCAGAAGCTAGGGGAAACCTTTGGTGTCCCAGGCGCAGCGCAGAAGAGCCAGTACTTTGATCCCCAGTGGCCGAGCTACTTCGTGGGCGCAGAGGACTGGACCTCGCCGTCTGTTGGAACGACATGGACTGGGACGGGAAACTGGTATTACAACAACCCTGCTGCTTACCCGGAACCCATCTGCACCGACGTGCCACTCTCCGAAGATGGCACCGAGGGCGGGTATCAAGATTGTGTTACTCCAGAGCCAACCGGGGATCTCCCCTCGGTAGAAGAGGCCACCGCTGAGGCTGTGGAACTGTTCCGGGCCACGGGCCTTGACGTGAGTGCCGCTGATATTCGAGTCGTTGCTAACGATGCCTGGGGTGTTGGAGTCTCGGCTGCCCTCTACGTGGATGGCACCGAGACCGCCCTGGAGTGGACTGCCTACTGGTCGCCTGGGCCCCTATTGTCATCCGCCTCAGGCCACTCGGCCGTTGTTCGGGATCGCGGAGAGTTCGACACCATCAGCCCGGTTGACGCCGTTGACCGTATGGCTTCTGGTGCATGGTGGGGATCGCCTGGAACCTCCTATTACTACGGGGCAACCGGTGTGGCCGAGGCAACCACCCGAAGCTCAGACGTTTCTGTAGGAAGCACTGAGGACGGGTCAGAAGGCGCCGTGGAACCCGAGGTTCCAGGCGATGGCGGAGGTGATGAGGCCCCAGTCGATGACTCGGAGATCCTGCCAGAGCCCCTGCCCGAACCTTTGCCAGAACCTGTGCTTCCCGAGGAGCCAGAGATTGTTCGGGTCACCGTGACGGACGCTGAGTCCACCCTGCTGCTTGTGTGGGACGCGAGTGGTAACGCATGGTTGGTTCCTGGTTACGTGATGCGCCATGGTGATGATGACTGGAGCTGGTCGACCGTGATTTCTCTCATTGAGGGCATCATCGAGATTCCAGAACCGATGCCGATTGACATCATGCCTATGCCAGAGCCCTACATCGAAGAGTAGGCCTCAAGCCCTGGATTTTGGGGGTAAGTTTTAGGCTATGAATTCTCTCGTTCGTTTCATCACTGGCCCCAAAACCTCCTGGGTGACTCTTCTTATCGGTTTGATCTTCGCCGTGCTGTCCTTCACAGTGTTTGCCGCGGAAGAATCTGACGTCGCGCCCACCAACGGTTTGCCGGATGATGCAGAGGTCGTTCTTGTCGATGAGGCATTGGCTGCGATGCCAAACGCCGGCGGCACCGCCGCCGTGGTTGTCTACGCGGTTGAATCCGGTGAATTTAGTGATGAGCAACTCAGCTGGCTGGTCGGCGAATTCGATCCCATGCTTCAGATGCCAGCCGGTGGCGCTAACGAGAAGTTTGTTGAGTTTTCTAACGTCGAAGTAATGGATGAGGCGTTTGTTCCGCCCGCCACGGTCTCCGACGACAACACCACAGCGGTCATCACAGTCCCCATGGACGAAATTGACGATGTCGACCCTAGAGCAGAGCGCATTGCTGAGATTCGCGCACTGGCGATCGAGGACATGCCAGCGGGAATGGTCAGCTATGTCACAGGCCCCGAAGGGTTCCAGGTCGACCTTTCCGGAGTGTTTGCTGGAGCTGACTTCACGTTGATTCTCGCGACGGTCATTATCGTCATCCTGCTCCTACTGGTGACCTATCGAAGCCCTATCTTGTGGATCGTTCCTCTTGCCGTAGTGGGCACTGCCGATGGCATGGCCGGCCAAATTGGTCGCAACGTTGCTGCGTTCTTCGATATCACTGCCGATGGATCGATTACAGGAATCCTGTCGGTGTTGGTGTTTGGTGCTGGAACAAACTACGCATTGCTGTTGATTGCCAGATATCGCGAAGAGCTCATGGTCTTTGAAGACCGACACGAGGCAATGGCCAAGGCCCTCAAGGGCGCAGGGCCGGCGATTATTGCCTCCGGTGGAACCGTCGTGCTGGCGCTTCTGACGTTGTCCTTTGCTGAGCTTGGAGGGAACCGGGCTCTGGGCATCGTGTGTGCCAGCGGTGTGGTGGTCGCGATGATTTCGGCCCTCGGTGTTCTGCCCGCTGCGATTGTCGTGTTTGGCCGTGGCCTGTTCTGGCCTTTTGTTCCTCGCTTTGGCGATGTCAACAAGTCAGAGACCGGCTGGTGGGCGCGGCTGGGAACCCGAGTGAGTAAGCGCCCTGTCACCGTCGCCCTGGTCGGCGTTGCCATTCTGGGTGCTCTCGCTGTTGGTGGAAACGGCGTGACGATTGGAATCCCTGAAACCGAACAGTTCCGGGTTAAACCAGAAGCCGTCACCGGTATTGAGGTCCTCGCTGAAGCGTTCCCTGCAGGCACCAGTGCTCCAACCAGGGTTGTGGCGAACAACGACCAGGCTGAAGATGTTGTTACTGCCGCGCTGACACTGGATGTTGTTGCCAGTGCTGAGGTCGTGAACTCCAACGACAGTCAGTCTCAGATCGACGTCGTTCTCGACGCTGAGGGCGGTAGCGACGAGGCCTACGCAGCGATTGGTGAATTGCGAGAGGTCGTTCAGGGTGTTCCCGGCGCCAGCGCGTTGGTCGGTGGCGATGACGCCACCAGGTTGGCGGTGAAGCAGGCCTATGAGCGAGACCAGCTTCTGGTCATCCCGCTCATTCTCTTGCTGGTGTTTATTGTGCTGGTTCTTCTGCTGAAGGCGATTCTGGCCCCGATCCTGTTGCTTGCGAGCGTGGTCCTGTCGTTCTTCTCGGCGATTGGAGCGTCCTGGCTCATCTTCGAGAACGTTTTCGGGATGTCTGGTTTGGACTTCAGCGTCTTCCTGTATTCCTTCCTGTTCCTGGTAGCACTGGGCGTTGACTACAACATCTTCTTGGTCTCGAGAGCTCGGGAAGAAGCTGCGGCGATGGCGGGATCAGTGAGACAGCCCACGAGACCGGCCATGATCAAGGCTCTAGGCGCAACCGGAGGCGTGATTACAAGCGCCGGTATTTTGCTCGCCGCGGTCTTCGCGGTCTTGGGCGTCTTGCCCCTGATCGCGCTGTTTCAGGTGGGAATCATCGTGGGTATTGGTGTGCTGATTGACACCCTGCTGGTTCGAACCGTGGTTGTCCCAGCGACTGCATTTATCGCTGGCGATGCTTTCTGGTGGCCTCGCAAAAAGATGACGGTCGGGAAGTTCGCTTAGCGTTCTTCGAATCCCCAGGCTTGGCCATAGCCGCCCTCGGCTTCTGGCTTGGCCATGAGTTCGAGGAACGGTTCTGCGTCAAACGCCTCAGGGCCAAGAACTCCCGTGCCTGACCACACGCCCTTCGCGACCAGTTCGAGGGCCACGGCAGGAGCAAGAGCGGTCTGCCAGACCACACACTGGGAGTCGTAGTTTTTCATCGTCCATTCGTTATCGCTGGCGTGATACAGGAAGACCTCGCGAGGTTTCCCATCTTTGCCCTTGCCGGTCACCCACACTCCAGCGCAGGTGGTGCCGGTCATGCGATCACCGAGCGTTGCGGGGTCGGGGAGCACCGCGGCGACCAGGTCGCGCGGTGACACCTCTGCTTTGCCGCGCTTGCCATCCGCTCCAGGTGCCGTGCGGACGGTGACCGGGGCGACTTTGTCGAGCCCCAGAAGGTTCAGGGTCTTCAGAACCCCGATGAACTCTGCGCCCAGCCCGTATTTGAAGGTCACCCTTTTGGCGTCAAGAAAACGGGGGACGAGGGAAACTTCCTCGTGCTCAACATTCACACACTCCACGGGACCGATTCCTGCAGGGAACATGAACACCTCGGGCTCACTGAAGGGTCCGGTGGTAAACCACCCCCGGTCTTTTTCCCAAATCAGTGGCGGATTGAGGCACTCTTCGATCGTGGTCCAGATGCTAAAGGACGGAGCGAAGATTTCATTGCCCGCGTCATCGCGAACCACGAGGTTCGCGCCGTCGCGAACACCGATCTCGTCAATTTCACTAAAGAGGTGATCGCTTGCGTACCTGGCGAAAACGTCAGAGATGCCGGGTTCAACTCCCATCCCCACAAGAGCAAGGCGCCCGGAGTCTTCCCACTCGGCGGCCCGGTCAAACTGCCAGTCACCGAGCTTGATTCCCGGGGTGTTGTGGGGGTCAGTGGGGTGGGGGATAGACAGGCTCATTGCCATGTCCATATAGTCGGCACCAG
The DNA here is from genome assembly GCA_044341675.1 of Pontimonas sp. Classification (GTDB taxonomy): domain Bacteria; phylum Actinomycetota; class Actinomycetes; order Actinomycetales; family Microbacteriaceae; genus Pontimonas. The sequence continues at coordinate 37,050 of JBIIRH010000007.1, read as the reverse complement.
CGTCGAGAGCGCCTTGGAAGATGCTCTGCACGAACGCCGGTTCCACCGCGTTCATGACCACGCTCGCGCTGTGCTTCTGAGCCAGTGCGGTGACGTTCTTGGGGGCCGACGCATCGATGTGTTCTGCGCTGAATCGTGGACGCGCTTCGGGGAATCGTTGTTTGATCCAGTCCAGGACGCCTTCAGCCCGCGACGTGTCGTAGTCGGCAACGATCACGTGCTCATAGAAGTCGCGGGTTGCAAGAAGCTTGGCCAGGGCATTTCCGACGCCACCGGCGCCCACAAGAAGAATCTTCATGCCCTAAAACTACTGCCTTGATGGGGCGACAGCTACGGAATGAGGATGAGCTTGCCGGAGCTCTTGCGAGCTTCCAAGTCCTGGTGAGCTTGCGCCGCCTCAGCCAGTGGGTAGGAGCCCCCGAGAGTCATGGTGAGATCTCCGGAGAGCATCGCCTCGAACACTTCACTGGCTCGCCACTGCAGTTCCTCAGGGCTCTGGATGAAGTTCATCAGCGAGGGGCGAGTGAGAGACAACGAGCCCAACGAGTTCAGAATCTGGGGATCAAAAGGCCCCACGGCACCACTGGCTTGGCCAAAAAGCGCCATCATTCCGCGCGGTTTGAGGCTTCGCAGGCTTCCCTCAAACGTTGAGGCCCCAACTCCGTCATAGACAACATCGACGCCGATTCCGCCGGTGAGTTCCCGAACGCGGGGCATGAAGTCCTCTTGGTCATAACGAATGACGTGGGTCGCACCCGCTGCACTGGCGGCCGCAGCCTTGGCCTCGGTCGAGACAGTGCCAATCACTGTTCCGCCTCGCGCAGTGATCATCTGGCACAGCAGCAGTCCTACGCCACCGGCTGCCGCGTGAACGAGAGCGGTGGTGCCGGGTTTGACGTCGAAGACGCTGGTAATCAAATAGTGGGCAGTAATCCCCTGCAGCATTGCCTGCGCGGCCTGCGTCAATTCAATACCCGTCGGCACGCTCACTGCCTTGGAGGCATCCAATGCCACAACCTCGGCATAGCTACCGAGGTTGCTGGTCCAGGCGACGGTGTCGCCCACAGCGAAGCCGGTTACCTCGGACCCTACTTCGAGCACCGTGCCGGCACCCTCAAGGCCTGGGGTGTAGGGCAGGGTCATGGCATAGAGGCCAGAGCGTTGGTAGGTATCGATGTAGTTGATGCCAGCTGCCGCCACCTTCACCAGGAGCTCAGTAGGTGTGATCACGGGCTCAGGCACATCAGAATAGGTCAGTACCTCGGGGCCGCCGTGCTGGGAAACAACTAGTGCCTTCATGAGAGTCCTCGCAGTGATTTCAGGAGACTCCAGACTAGGTGACTCGACCATTACATGAGGGTTTGCTGGATTGTTTGCCTGGTGTTAACCATGCGACTACTTGTTGTCTAGGTGCTCTGACAACCCTGGGGTCAGGTCAGAAATTTCTGTCCACACCAAGCCCAAGAGGAGAAACACCAGTGAAGAAAAACTTCATTGCTTCGGCCGCTCTCGCAGCTGCCGGATTGCTTGTTCTGTCTGCATGTGCAGGCGCAGCTGAGGAAGCTGCACCAGTTGAAGAGGCACCCGCCGCTGTCGAAGAGTCCGGACTGAGCGGAACCATCTTGCTTGATGGCTCCAGCACCGTTGGCCCCTTCGCCGAGGCTGCTGCTGAGCTCTTCATGGCCGAGAACCCCGGCGTTGCCGTGACCGTTGGTATCTCTGGTACCGGTGGTGGCTTCGAGAAGTTCTGTAACGGTGAGACCGATGGCTCCAACGCCTCGCGCGACATCAAAGAAGAAGAAGCCGCTCTCTGTGCTGAAGCTGGCATCGAGTACACCCGTGTGACCGTTGCCAACGATGCTCTGTCTGTCGTCGTCAACATGGACAACCCCCTCGAGTGCATCTCGGTTGAGGCTCTGAACGCAGTTTGGAACATGGACTCGACCATTGCAACCTGGGGTGACATCCCCGGTGTTGAGGCTGGCGACTTGGCTGGCGAGGAACTCGTCCTCTACGGTCCTGGAACCGACTCTGGAACCTTCGACTTCTTCACTGAAGAAATCAACGGTGAGTCTGGCAACATCCGCACCGACTACAACAACATCGGTGAAGACGACAACCAGGCAGTTCAGGGTGTCTCTGGCGGCCTCGGCGCCATGGCATTCATCCCCTTCTCCTTCTACCAGGAGTACTCCGACACCGTGAAGGCACTGGCAATCGACAGTGGTGAAGGCTGCAACGAGCCCACCATTGAGAACCTGCTTGCTGGTACCTACACCCCGCTCGGCCGCTCGCTCTACAGCTTCCCTGCTGCTTCGGCACTCGGTCGCGAAGAGGTCGTTGCTTTCTACACCTTCATGGTGGAGCGCAACGAGGACATCGCAGCAGCAGCTGGTCTGGTCGCACTGACCGCAGACCAGAAGGCTGAGCAGCTCGCTGCTGTCGCAGCGCTTGCTGGATAGGTAGTCTGTAACACACTGGGAAGATGAAGAGATTGGGAGATCTGAACTAATGTCTTCATCTGTGGTGTCGGCGCGGAGTGGGGCTCGTAGAGTCTCGCTCCGCGCCGAGCACCCCCACTACGGGGAAAAGGTGATCATCACCTTCCTGTTCATCACCGCAGTAATCTCTGTCGCAGTCACGACGGCCATCGTTATTGCTCTGCTGCAACCACTGCCTCGGTTTTTTGGTGAAATCTCGATCGTCGAGTTCTTCACGGCCACTGAGTGGTCACCCGGATATGCGAAGCCTCAGTACGGTGTTGTTCCGATTGTCGTAGGAACGTTGATTGTTGTCATCACAGCTCTGATTGTCGCAATCCCCTTGGGTTTGCTTTCCGCTATTTACCTTTCTGAATACGCACCAGAGCCTGTTCGCAAGACCATCAAGCCGGTGCTTGAAGTGCTCGAGGGAATCCCCACGGTTGCTACCGGCCTGTTCGCGTTCTTCTGGCTGAGGCCGTTCCTCGAATACTTGACACCGTGGCTGCCCTGGGGTGGTCTCTTTTCCACCGGCGTCGCGGGAATTGCGGTGGGCCTGATCATCGTTCCGTTGATTTCCTCCGTTGCTGATGACGCGATGCGCTCAGTGCCACGAGCTCTGCGCGAGGGTGCTTATGCTCTGGGTGCTGGAAAAATGCGTGTGGCACTCCGTGTGGTCGTTCCCGCGGCTTTCTCTGGAATCATCGCCGCTTTCGTTCTCGGCGCTTCGCGCGCCGTCGGTGAAACCATGATCGTGTTGTTGGTTGCTGGCGCTGGGTCCCCGGGGCTGAACTTCAACCCCTTTGAGGGAATCCAAACGATGACCGCTTACATCGCAAGCCGCGCGACCGGTGAAATTGCGGTCGGATCGATTGTGTACGACACGATCTTTGCTGTCGGCGCCCTGCTGTTTACCATCACACTCGCGATGAACATGCTCGCCATTCGCTTCGTGAACCGCTTCCGAGAGGTTTATGACTAATGACTGACTCTTTCAACAGCATGCCAGCCAGAGGCCGCTTCGCGGCCGCTGGCGCAGGCCTTGTTGTCCAGAATCGTTTTGCCTCGACCGACAACAAGGGCAGAGTGTCCGGGGTCTTGTTCCTGTCGGTGATGTTGCTGGCACTGACGATCTCGATGGTGGCGATTGTCGCCATTCTGGCGTGGGCTTTTGTTGAGGGGCGAACCAGACTCGACCTTGACCTGATTTTCAATGGCCCCTCCACGGTTAACCGTGCGACCGCCGGATTTAGTGTCGCAATCCAGGGGACCCTACAGATCATCGGTGGCGTGATTGCGATCATTATTCCCCTGGGAGCGGGCGCTGCCCTCTATCTGGAGCAGTTTGCTGACAAGACCAAGTGGTGGAACCGCCTCATCGAGCTGAACATCCAAAACCTCGCTGGCGTCCCCTCAATCGTCTTTGGAATCTTGGGGCTGGCGTTCTTTGTGCGCGGGCCGTTCAATTTGGGGCTGGTGGCGGCCGCGGGTTCTGCAACGATTGCTCTTTTGGTATTGCCGACTGTGATTTTGGCCTCCAGGGAAGCGATTAAGGCAGTGCCGTCATCCATCCTGGAAGGCTCCCTTGCTCTTGGAGCGACCCGCTGGCAGGCAGTGTGGCTCCAGGTGTTGCCAGCGGCAGTGCCTGGCATGCTGACCGGCGTCATCCTCGCGGTGGCCCGCGCCATCGGTGAGGCAGCGCCTTTGCTGCTCGTGGGAGCGCTCACGTTTGTGACCTTCTCACCCAACTTCTTTGAGGGTGGATATTCGGCCCTGCCCGTGCTGATTTACCAGTACGCAGGTCGTCCGCAGGAAGAGTTCCAAATTTTGGCCGCAGCGGGAGTGTTGTTGATGTTGGCGGTGTTGATCGTGATCAACTCCTTCGCCATCTGGCTTCGTGCCCGCTATGAAAGAACCTGGTAGGAGAAAATAATGAACGTCCCCATTGGAGAAGAAGCAGTGCCCACCGAGGTCTTTACCCTGAAGGACGTCTCTGTCTACTACGGGGCGAACCTCGCCGTTCAGAACGTGAACCTGCCAATCTACGAGAACGAAATCACCGCTCTGATTGGTCCTTCTGGATGTGGCAAGTCGACCATTCTTCGTAGCCTCAACCGGATGAACGACTTGATTCCTGGTGCCAAGGTCACCGGTGAGGTGCTCTACCACGGGCAGGACGTCTACGGCTCTGACGTTGACCCGGTGCAGGTTCGCAAGACCGTCGGCATGGTGTTCCAGAAGCCAAACCCTTTCCCCAAGTCGATTTACGAGAACATCGCGTTTGGCCCCAAGACGCTGGGCGTCAAGGGCAATATGGACGACATCGTCGAGCAGGCTCTTCGCGGCGCTGCGCTCTGGGATGAGGTCAAGGACCGTCTGAAGGACAACGCGTTTGGTATGTCCGGTGGCCAGCAACAGCGTCTGTGTATTGCGCGGGCCATCGCCGTTCAGCCCGATGTGATTTTGATGGACGAGCCTTGCTCGGCCCTTGACCCGGTATCGACCTTCAAGATCGAAGACTTGATGAACGAGCTCAAGAAGGACTACACGATCGTCATCGTGACCCACAACATGCAGCAAGCTGCTCGTGTTGCAGACCGAACGGCCTTCTTCACTGTGGCCTCCGATGACGCGGCGGGAAGCCGAATTGGTGTGTTGGTCGAGCACGACAAGACCGACAAGATCTTCTCGAGCCCCGCCAACCAGAAGACCCTCGACTACGTCACCGGGCGTTTCGGGTAGTTGCCAGCCGGCGTAAGCTGGCTTGGTGGCTCACTCCTTCCCTGGCAACCCGACCGATCGCTCGACGGCTGAGACCCTTGATCGCGACGACGCTCTAGCTTCTTTCCGCCCGGAGTTTTTCCACGCGGATCCAGAACAGTGCTATTTGGATGGCAATTCTCTGGGTCGCCTTCCTCTGGCCACGATTGAGGCCGTCAACTCGTTTTTGACCAGCGAATGGGGCACGGAGCTTGTTGGCGGGTGGTCCCACTGGATTGACGAGGCCCAGGTCGCTGGTGACCTTCTTGCCAGAGCGACGCTTGGCGCAGGCCCCGGCCAAACACTGGTGTGTGACACGACCTCGATGAACTTCTACCAACTGGCCCTCGCAGCGATTGCCGCGAGGCCCGGTCGGAAGACCATCATCATTGACTCCGCCAATTTCCCGACCGACCGTTACATCCTTGAGGGCATTGCCGCGCAGCACGGCCTGAATTTGATCACGCTCGACACTGATGGCAGTGGTGGGCCAGGCGCTGTGTCAGTTGCTGCCGAGCATGAGCGAGTGACCGCTGAACTACTGGCACCGTTCTTGAACGACGACGTCGCACTAGTCACCCTCCAGGCGATCAACTATCGCTCGGGTGCCAGGCCAGAGCTTCGTGAGATTTCACGGGCAGTGAAGGCAGCTGGAGCGTTCATGCTCTGGGATTGTTCGCACGCCGGAGGTGCCATTGATCTGGACTTCGATGGCAACGAGATTGACCTGGCCGTGGGTTGCACCTACAAATACGGCAACTCAGGCCCTGGGTCACCGGCCTGGTTGTTTGTGCGGAAATCCCTTCAGACCGAGCTTCACGTTCCCATCCAGGGATGGTTCGCCCAGAGGGACCAGTTTGTGATGGGTCCGTGGTTTGAGAAGTCCAAGGACATCCGTGGATTTCAGGTCGCAAGCCCGTCGATTGTCGGCATTCGCGCGGTCCAATCCAGCTATCAGATGATTGAACGGGCAGGGATTCGGGCGATTGAAGCGAAGGCGGCGCTTGGCACGGATCTCATGATCGCCCTTGCTGATGAGTGGTTGGCACCGTTGGGCTTTCAACTGGGGACACCGCGTGAAGCGGCCCACCGCGGAGGCCACATCATCATTACTCATCCCGATGCCGCTCAGATTGCGCTGGCGTTGCGCAAAATCAAGAACGTTGTTCCCGATTACCGGGAACCCAGCGCCATCCGCCTCGCAATCTCGCCACTTGCCACCTCCTACGTTGAGGTGTGGGACGGCTTTGACCGACTGCGGGACTTGGTGGCCAGTGGCGACTACCGCAACGTGGAGCCAGATGAAAGCCGTGTGACCTGATGACTGCTTCTCATGAGAAGGCTGTGACCTACACGAGCTATCTGAAAGTGGAGGAACTGCTCTCACTACAGAAGCCACTCTCCGATGGTCCCGAGCACGACGAGCTACTCTTCATCACCATCCACCAGGTCTATGAGCTGTGGTTCCAGCAAATGCTCCACGAGTTGGCCGCTCTTCAACCTGCCCTGGAGAGCGGTGACACCCACCGCTCTCTTGCGCTCTTGGGTCGAGTGCGCACCATCATGAAGATTTGCGTGGCACAGATTGATGTTCTGGAGACGATGACACCTCTGCAGTTCCAGTCATTTCGCGCCCGCCTCTCTTCAGCGAGTGGGTTCCAGTCAGCGCAGTTCCGCGAGCTTGAGGCTGTCCTTGGCCGTCGCGACTATGCGGGTGAGAACGCGGAGCACGGCAGTGGCATGAAAATGGCCGAACACTTGGTTCCAGGCTCCCCCGCTCGTATTGCAGTGGAGGCAGCGATGTCGAGGCCGAGTGTGTGGGATTCAGCCCTTGCGTACTGCGATGCCAGGGGACACGCGATGCCCTCGGAGGTCCTGAATCGTGATGTCACCACACCGTGGGAAGCCCGTGAGGACGTCCAAAAGGTTCTGATTGACCTTCACCACACTGACCCGGAGTCCTCACTGGTGTGTGAGGCGCTGGTGGACCTGGATGAAGGTTTGGGTGAATGGCGCTACCGCCACGTGAAGATGGTGGAGCGGACTATTGGCCGCAAGAAGGGCACCGGAGGATCTGCCGGTGTCGCCTACTTGGCCAGCACGTTGTTCAACCCCTTCTTCCCAGACCTCTGGGACATCAGGGGCCAGCTGTAGGACTGTTCCTAAACAGCGAGCGCCTAGTGGGTGGCGTGTAGTCGCAGACGTCGCCCGGACACAGCTGGGGTGGGGTCTTTGCGAAGATCCGATGGAGTTCGCACCCGACACAAATGCCAAACGCCGCCTCCAAGAACATCAGGGCCAGGCAGAAACTACAGAACAGCAGCATGTATTCGTTCTGCAGTCCGAGAAAGCCCATGCCGAGGCACGCGATAAAGGCCATGCCGAAGCCGAGTGACCACGCCAACAGTTTCTGTTGCGCTCCCACCCACTCGGGTCGCTGCCGGCGCACAATTAGTGCGCCCAGCACCATGGTGGGGGCAAAGCGATGGTCCAGCCCGATGCGAATTCCCATGTCGATCAGGAAGAGGAACCCAAACCCTCGGACGGCCTGAAAGTCCCCCGTATAAAAGGCGTAGTTGACGGCGATAAAACCCACGAGAAAGAGAATCCCTGCAGACGCCCGGACGGCTCGCTCGTTCACGACCGGAATATCAATGCCCTCGACTCGTTCGCCAAAGCCGGGGTCTTTAGTTGAGGTTTCCGCCATGAGGACAGTATACCCCAGGGGGTATAGGACTCAAGGCCTACGGGTGTTCAGGTGTCACAGCTTCGCGGCTTTAAGCTCCGAGAAAGCGGCCAGCGCCTTGTCCCTGCTTGCCTTCATGTCGACAATCGGTTCACTCGGGTAGTCGGCTGTGCCAATCTCTGGCACCCACCGAGAGATGTATTCCTGCTGGGGGTCAAATTTCTCCGCCTGGAGCATCGGGTTGAACACTCGGAAGTAGGGCGCAGCGTCAGCACCGCTTCCGGCCACCCATTGCCAGCTCGCGGGGTTGTTTGCCTCATCTGCGTCCACCAGTGTGTCCCAGAACCAGGCTTCACCGATTCGCCAATCGGTGAGCATGTTTTTGATCAGGAACGAGGCGGTGACCATGCGCACGCGGTTGTGCATGTAGCCCGTGGTCCACAGCTCCCGCATACCCGCGTCAACCAGAGGAACACCGGTGCGGCCCTTCTGCCAGGCCTTCAGGGCGCCTGGCTCTGGTTCTCCCCAAGGGAAGCGATCGAACTCAGGCCTGAAGTTCTTGGAAGAGAGCTCGGGGAAGTGGAAAAGGATGTTGTAGGAGAACTCTCGCCACCCGATCTCGCTCAAGAACTTGGCCTTGTTCTTCTCCGCATCCGAGGGAAGCGTGCGCTCCAGTGCGTGCCAGATGGTGTGGGGGCTGATCTCGCCAAAGCGCAGGTGGGGACTCAGTCGTGAGGTGGTGACGGGCCCTGGCTCATCCCGCCGGTGATAGTTCTTCAGGACATTGGTCACGAAATCATTGAGGCGATTAGCAGCTCCTCGCTCGCCTGGTTCCCACATTTCTTCCAGACCTGCGGACCAATCCGGGGAGGTGGGAAGAAGATCCCAATTACTCACGTCGTCGGAGGGCACCCCGCTCACACTCGTGAGCGTCGAGGGGGCGCTCAGCGGCACCCGCGGTGGTTCAGAGGCCAAGCAGGCCCGCCAGAACGGCGTGAAAACACGGAACGGGCGGTCTTCGCCCGTTCGAATGGTCCAAGGCTCAAAGAGCAGGTTGCCGGCAAAACTCTCGCAGATAAGGCCTGCGTCTCGCAGTTCGGTCTTGAGTGTGGCATCGGCCTCGCGGGTTACTCCGTAGCGACGATTCCAAAAAACGGCACCCGCCCCGATTTCGCGCACTACCTCACGCACAACCTCAGCGCCTGGTCCCCGTCGGAGCGTGAGCGATCCGCCGAGGGCTTCGATGTCTTTCTTGAGGGAGACAAGGGAGTGGTGGAGCCACCACTTGGTGGCGCTCCCTAGTGGCCTGGACCCTGGGCTTTCTTCGTCGTGAACATAGAGCAGCACCAGCGATTCGCCCCGTACCACTGCGGCTTCGAGTGCAGGGTTGTCCGAGAGTCGCAGATCGTTGCGAAACCAGACGATGACAGGGCTTGAGGTCATCTGGTCAGCGTAGAGGGCTTGGCTGGATGGTGTCCAAGTGGGGCGTGCTTAACGTGATGAGGGCCGGCCGCTGAGGCGAGCGACCGGCCCTGTTCCCTTGCACCAAGAGTGTTCTGTAATCACATGAACGAGAGCTGCTAGAGCACACAACTGACGATGAGGCCAATATATAACAGAATGGTAACGCTGTCTATAGCCGCGATTTTCTGAAGAAAACGGCCTAGATCATGTCTGGCGAGGGAGCCTCACCGTAGTGGATCGTGACATCCGCGTGGCGGTCAAACCGGTAGCCAGCTCCGCGCACCGTGCGGACAATGTCCTCGTAGCGGCCAAGCTTCGAACGAAGCCTGCGAACGTGCACGTCAATGGTGCGGGAGTTGGGGATGTCGTCCTCCCCTGCGGCCCAGAGGGCCTCAATGATGACCTCTCGTCGGACGGTTTGTCCTTCGCGGAGGACCAGGAACTGAAGAAGAGCAAACTCCTTGAAGGTCAGCGGCGCTGCTTCGCCGTCAATCGTGACCCGCTTGCGGGAGATGTCGATAACCACAGAGAGCACACGTTCAGGTTGCGCTGGCTTCAGCCTCGCCAGCGCTGCAGGGTCGTGCAGCGCCATGCGAACAATCTCTAGGTTGTTGCCGCCAGACCCGGTGGGAGCAAGCGCGATGGCCGCGTGGGTATCAGCGCTTGGCACATGACTGGTGACGGTTTTCTTGAGTTCCTTGACCAGGGTTTCTAGGGAAATCCCAGCCTGGCGGGCGTCGGCTTCTGTGACGCCCACATAGAGAGCGAACCCACGAGGTTCGCGAGGTGAAGAGGAGGTAGTCATTGCTGTCGATTCGGTAGGGGGTCTAGAGACCCTCGGAAGAAAGGGACGTTAGTCACACATTCGACAGCAACACTCAGGCGCCCCCTGCGGGAGCATCGACAAGGCCAGAGTGTTCATGGCCCGATTATCGCCGTCTAGCTGGCGAACCGTCAAGTCCCCAGGGCCTAGCCGACAGTCCCATACAGGCGATCGCCTGCATCGCCGAGGCCTGGGACGATGAAGCCCCTCTCATTGAGCTTTTTATCCAGAGCGCCAAGGACGATGGTGACGCTCAACCCCTTGGTTCCTTCTTCCACGGCCTTCACTCCCTCGGGAGCGCCGAGCAGACACACCGCCGTAATGTCGGAGGCACCTTTGTCGGCGAGAAACTTGATGGCCTGGAGTAGAGACCCGCCGGTCGCGAGCATGGGGTCCAGAACAAAGCACTGGCGATCGGCGAGGTCTTCGGGCAAACGCTCCGCGTAGACGCTGGGCTTAAGGGTTTCTTCGTCGCGCACCATTCCGAGGAAGCCCACTTCGGCGCTGGGCAGTAGGGCAACCATTCCCTCCAGCATGCCAAGGCCCGCTCGAAGAATAGGAACAACAACGGGACGTGGTTTGGCGAGTTTTTTGCCCACGGCCTTCTGAACGGGCGTCACAATCTCGCGGTCTTCGACCCGAATGTTGCGGGTGGCTTCGTAGGCGAGCAGCGTCACCAACTCTGAGGTGAGCGCACGAAAGACGGGCGAGGGAGTGTCCTGGTCACGCAACACCGAGAGCTTGTGGGAGACCAGAGGGTGGTTAGCAACGTGTAACTCCATGACGCTCACCTTACCCCCAGGGCCAGGGCTCGTGAAGCTGGATAAAGTGGGGCACATGGCGACCGACGACGATCTGATGGGCCTTGCGGTGGATGTTGCCCGAGAGGCTCTCCATACGGGTGATGTCCCCGTTGCCGCGCTCGTCGTGGATGCCGCCGGAGTCATTGTCGCGAAGGCCTGCAACCAGAAAGAGCGCGACCATGACCCGACTGCTCACGCGGAAGTTGTGGCGCTTCGCCTGGCTGGTCGCGCACTCGAGACAGCCAATCTCTCTGGCCACACACTGGTGGTCACCTTAGAGCCCTGTGTCATGTGCGCCGGGGCAATAACGCAGGCTCGAATCTCCCGCGTCGTCTTTGGAGCGTGGGACCCGAAAGCGGGAGCTGCTGGCAGCGTTCACGATCTGGTGCGCGATCGAGCACTGCCTCATCGCGTTGATGAGGTCGTCGGCGGAGTGCGCGAGGCGGAGTGCGCCTCGCTACTGACCGAGTTCTTTGGTCAGGCTCGAGAGTCCTAGCTCACAACCCCGGGCCACAGCACGGCAATAAACACATTGGTGATGGCCAAAGCCCCGGCCACGTGAAGCAGAGGCAAGAGGCTGCGCTGTGTTGCGCCAGGCGCCATTTTCTTCTGGCGGCGATACGCAATGAGCGCCACGATGAAGATCACGAGCGCGGACACTGTCTTGACCGCAATCTTCGTGTGGTCGAGCGACATGTCAGGGTCATCAGCCAAACGCATCTCAGCAAGGCCAGTCAGCAGCAGACCGGTGACCAGCTGGACTATGCCACCGGCGAGAACCCAGGAGAACGCATAGCCCGTGTGTGCCCGCATCTGAATCAGGAAGGGCCCGATGATCATGGCCAACCCCAAGAAGTGGGTGATCAGAGTGATATCTCTCACAAGTTCCATGGGCTTCTCCTCGTTAGTCGGACGCTTTAATCACAATAACGTCCGTGTGGGGATCTTCCCGGGAAGGGTCTCGGACGAGTTCGGGCTCGATGTAGATCTCAGCGGTGTCTGTGGTGACTTCGCGCACGCGACGCTTGGCCTCGTCCAGTGAGTGGGAGAGGACATAAACAGGCAGTGAGTCAATCAGTTCGACTGTTGCCGCGATGACCCAGTGGCCATCGGGCTCGGAGACAGCGCTGAGACGGAGAACAGACTGAACATCGGGGGAACCAGATAGTGCCGCAAGGATGGGTTCGCGCTCCGGCGGTTTCCCGTGGGATTTCTTCTTGCTACTCATGACATCACCTGCCACTTCCCCGACGTTGGGTCTCTATGGTCCACTCAATCTACACTGGCCCCATGGTCACAAAACTTCCCCGGATTGCAATTCTCGGTACCGGCAACATGGGTGGGGCGATTCTCCAGGGATTGACCGGGCCGGGCGTGAGTTCCGAAGGCATTCGCGTCACGACGCGTTCTGAGTCCTCGGCAAGCAAGCTCCACGCCACTGGCGTGGAGGCTGAAAGCCTCGAGGCTGCTCACACTGCCAACACCGTCGCAGTGGTCGATGCCGACATCATCGTGCTGGCGGTCAAGCCCGCTCAGATTGTGGGCCTTCTTTCAGAGATTGCATCCTCGGCGAAGCCTGGGGCAATCATGGTCAGCGTCGCCGCAGGCATCACGCTCTCAACCATGGAGAAGTCATGGCCAGGGGCCATCGTGCGCACAATGCCCAACACACCTGCCCAGGTCGGCCTCGGGGTGACGGGAATAGCCCGGGGTTCACGCGTGAGTGACGAAGAGCTTGCCCTTGTGCGATTGATGTGTGAAACCTTCGGTGCCGTGATTGAGGTTCAGGAGTCCGAGATCAACGCTCTGAGCTCGCTCTCCGGCTCTGGCCCTGCCTATGTGTATTTCTTTATGGAGCGCTTCATTGAGGTTGCCAAGGAGCGCGGGTTTAGCGACGAGGCTGCTCGCGTGATGGTGGAGGGAACCTTCCGCGGAGCGGCAGAGCTGCTGGCGCGCTCGGGAGAATCCCCAGAGAAGTTGCGCGAAGCGGTGACTAGTCCCGCGGGAACGACTGCCGCCGCACTCGGAGTTTTTGGTGATGCCGACATGGCCAGCATCATTCGTGCAGCCACCGACGCGGCTATCGCTAGGGCCGAGGAAATGGCGAAGGACTAGTTACTTATCCAGCGCTGCGAAAGTTTCGATGTCCTCGTTGGTGCCTGAGACGATGATGAGGTCGTGGTTACTGATCACAGTGTTCTCTGTTGCATAAGTGAACGGCTTACCCGGTGACTTCACACCGACGACGGTGATGTGGTACTTGGAGCGCACCTTCGAGTCCGTCAGCGACAAACCACGAATGGGCTTGGGTGGATACATCTTCACGAGCGCAAAGTTGTCATCGAAGCGGATGAAGTCGATCATGCGGCCCGAGACCAGGTGTGCGACGCGCTCCCCGGCTTCGCGCTCCGGGTAGACCACGCGGTGGGCACCGATGCGGGTCAGGATTTTTCCGTGGGACTCACTGATGGCTTTTGCCCAAATTTGGGGAACCTTGAGGTCCACCAGGTTGGTCGTAATCAGCACACTGGCTTCGATCGACGACCCGATGGCGACAACAGCGATGGGGAAATCGCCAGCACCGATCTGCTGGAGTGCGCTGAGGTTTGTCGCATCGAGGACTGCGGTGTGCTTGACCCTGTCTGCCCACTTCTGAACGAGAGCGGGATCTTCGTCGATGGCGAGGATGTCGCGGCCGAGCTTGTCCAGCTCGCCCGCTGTGGCGGCACCGAAGCGACCTAGTCCGATAACAAGGACAGGTGCGTCATGGGGAATTTTCTCAACCAACGATCGGCCTTTCTTTTGCACGGCGGTACACCGTCTGGCGGTGGGTTCCACTGAGAGCTGTTGCCAGCGTCACTGTACCAACCCGACCCAGCAACATGGTTGCTGCCAGGACATATTTGGCTGCGTCCGGGAGTTCGCTGCTGGTCAAACCAGCGCTCAGCCCACAGGTGGCAAACGCAGAAATCACATCGAAGAGGATTTTCTCCAGGGGCTCATCGGTGATGGTGAGGATGGCGATGGTGGCAAAGACCACAATGCTTGCGCCCCAGAGAACCACGCTCACCGCAAGGCGAACGGTGTCGGAGGGAATACGACGCTCATAGACCACGATGTCTTGGTCGCCGCGGGATTCAGCGAATGCGGCGAGGAAAAGAATCGCGAGGGTGGTCACCTTGATACCACCTGCGGTCGAGGCAGAACCACCGCCGACAAACATCAGCATGTCAAGAACCAGAAGGGTGGCGCCACCGAACTCTGAGGTGTCAACAGTGTTGAATCCGCCCGAGCGAGACATCATCGAGGTGAACAGCGCCGTCATGGGGCGATACACAACATCCTGCGTTGCGAGCGTCTTCTCGTTGCCCCACTCGAGTGCGGCGATCGCGAGCGCTCCGACCACTAAGAGGATTGTCGTCGTAGCCAGCGTGAGCTTGGCGTGCATTCCCACTCGACCGTGGGAGAGAGTGAGGCCGCGGCGACGGCGGCGACTCGTCTTCACCGCGCGAGCCAGCGCATAGATGACGGGGAAGCCGAGGCTTCCCAAGAAGACCCCGATTCCAATGGTGAACACCATCACGGGATCATTGGCGAAGGGGGAGAGCCCATCGACCAGGGGGACAAACCCCGTGTTGGTAAAGGCAGAGACGGCGAGGTAGCCACCCTGCCAGAGAGCATCAATGGGGTCGAGGCCTGCAATCAACAAGCGGGGGATGATGATGGCGGCAAGCACCGCTTCGATCGCGATCACACTGATGAGGACGGTGCGAAGCAATCCCTTCACATCACCCAGCCGCATTCCGTGGCCATCGAGCCCTTCGCGTTCGTGAAGTCTGGAAGGGTCAACATCGACGGCAATCATCTTGCGGGCCGAGAGTCCCAGGCGTTTGGAGGCAATCACCGCAAGCAGCGTCGCGAGTGTCATGACACCAATGCCACCAATCTGCATGGCCAGGAACACGACAGTGTGCCCAAAGGGCGACCAGTGAGTGGCCATGTTGACGGTCGTCAGCCCGGTGACGCAGATCGCCGAGACCGCGGTGAACATTGCGTCGGCCAGGTTCGTGGCCTCACCCGATGCGGTGGCCGCCGGGAGCATCAACAATGTGGTGGTGACGAGCGTCAAAATGAGGAACGTGCCGATAGTTAGAGTCGAGGCTTGACCACCCAGAAGAGACTGGGCCTTGAAAAGGATGCCTGGGAGACCGCTGGGCGCAGAGGTTGATGCGCCCCGCGAAACAGATCGAGATCGACGAGGGATTCTCGATGACTTACGACGTGTGAGAGACGTCAGCCACGACGACACGGAACTGAGCCTTCTTCCTTATCTGAATCTCAGACAGCGCTCGCCATGGTACTCCTCCTTAGGGCCTTGTACGCTACTGAGTTATGACTGACCTCTTTGACGTACTCGCTGACGAAACCCGCCGCGACATCGTGACCCTTCTCCATCGAGCAAGTAGTGACGACAACGAGATGAGTGTGGGGGAGCTCGTTGACGCGTTGGGGATTACCCAGCCAACAGTGTCGAAGCATTTGAAGGTCCTGCGTGAGGCGGGCGTTGTTCGGGTCCGAGAAGACGGGCAGCACCGCTTCTATCGGCTCGACAAGACACCGCTGGTGTCACTGGGCGGGTGGCTTGCAGGGTTCACCGGAGGCGCCACCACCAACACCGCGGAGCCTTTCATCGACCTCACCACTCTTGGCCGGGCAGCCGGAGGACTACTCAGTGATGGCATCGACCGCGCCTGGAGCCTGATCTCCGGCAGTCGGAAATAATCCCTTTACACACTTCCTTGCTGCCCCTAGGGTTTGACAGGTAACAATCACCACACCAGCCACCTAGGCCCCAGCACAAGCGAGAGAATCATGTCTTCCCCTCTGTCCCAGATGCGCTTCCTCACCGTCAACGAGGTTGCCGAAATGATGAGGGTCTCCACCATGACCGTCTACCGGATGGTGCACTCGGGTGAGGTGCCAGCAATTCGTTTTGGCCGCTCGTTTCGGATCCCGGAGTCGGCAGTGGCGCAGTGGAGCTATGCCGCTGGGTCCGGTGAGAATCTGAACCAGGTGGGGTAGGGCACAAAGCCTGCGCTAGACTCCACAGGTTGTCTAAATCGAGACACAGTTCTGAGAACCCCCGTCTAAAGGAAACTTAATGGGCTCCGTTATCAAAAAGCGCCGCAAGCGTATGGCGAAGAAGAAGCACCGCAAGTTGCTTCGCAAGACTCGCCACCAGCGTCGCAACAAGAAGTAGACGTTTCGAGCTAGAGCGCTGGCCCCTGCCCTGCAGTGGTCAGCGCTTTTCTCTGCCCTTTTTGGTTCGAGACTTTTCGTGACGACTAGTGCCCTCTGGCCAAAGGATCGGCCAAGCTCGTTCGGTGGCAAGCGCGAGAAGCCCTGGGTCTGGGTTGACGGCAACGGGGTTGCCAACCAACTCGAGCAGCGGCACATCCGCCACCGAGTCCGAGTAGGCGTAGCAGGCAGCAAGATCAGCACCCAACGACGCTGCAAGCTCCTTCGCGGCTTGGGCCTTGATCGGCCCGTGGACGAGTTCACCCTCTATTTCTCCGGTGAAGCGACCGTCATGAAGTTCCAATGTTGTCCCGATCGCTCCGCTCAAGCGAAGGTCACGGGCAATGATGCCAGCCAGCACATTGGGGCTCGCGGTGAGCAGCCACACTTGGCGGCCAGCGTCCATATGGTTCCTCAGCTCAGACAGGACGTCCGGGAAGACTTTTGGTGCGATAGAGCGTCGCCAGGCACTCTCGCCGACTTGAGTAAAGTCGGCGAGGGAATGGCCAGCGGCTAGAGCCTGAGCTCGCTCCCTGGCGGACTTCACCCTCTTGGTGGTCTCGCCCTGCTTGATGAAGGAGCGCTGCTGAAAGAGCGCCGGGATGACGTGGTGCCATCTGATGAATCCTGATTTCCAGGCTTCGATAGCGAACATATAGATGCTGGCTCCGCGAACCAGGGTGTTATCGACATCAACGAACACCACTACGGGGGAGCCCGCGCTCTTCTTCGATTTCGACGTCACTGTCCTCATCTGAACTTCAGCATAGGGTGAGAGGGTGCAGAGCATCACGGTCCGACTAATCGGTAAACCCGGTTGCCACCTGTGCGACGAGGCAGGTCTGGTCATTCAGGGCGTTGTCGAGAACTTCTCCAACGTGGTGGTTGAACACCGTAATCTCGACGAGAAGACCGAGTGGGAGAGTGAGTATTCGGAAAAGATTCCTGTGATTCATATCGATGACCAGGAGTTCGCCTACTGGAGGGTTGATGCCGAGGCGCTTGCCGAAGCACTCCTCTCACGCGGGGGTCTTCCAGAAGCCAGCGAATCAGAGTAGAAAAGAAGCCATGTCCTCCACGAGAACCCCCGACCCCAATCCCGGCTGGCTCTCTGACGATGAGCTCACAGAGATTCGCTCTCGCTTGCCACTTCTCTATGTCGAGGCTGTCCCTGTTCGCCTCGATGGAATGGGCCAGGTCACCGAGGTCGGTTTGTTGCTTCGCGTCTCCGCGGAGGGCTCCATCGCGAGGGCTTTGGTGGCAGGTCGTGTGATGTTCGGCGAGAGCGTTCGTGACGCCCTCTTCCGCCACCTCGAAAAGGATCTTGGCCCCATGGCCTTCCCACAGTTGCCCTCCTCTATGCAGCCAGCTCACGTGGCGGAGTACTTTCCCTTCCCCGGCGCAAAGTACGTGGACACGAGACAGCACGCTGTCTCGTTGGTTTATGTTGTGCCCGTCACTGGCACGTGTGAACCACGCCAGGACGCTCTGGATATGACGTGGATGACACCCGAGGAAGTCACGGCTGATGAAGTCCTCGGGGAACTTGAGGGCGGAAGGGGAGCGCTGCTCAAAGCAGCGCTCGCCAGCGTCGGGGCTCTGCCCTAAAGCTTGCGAGCCCTCGCTACCAACCCGGAGCGAGCCGCTTCATCACGGTGTGCCGCCACCACCAGAAGAAGCGAAACCCCACATAGAACGCTGGGCTGAGAGCACCCGCATCCCACTCCAGGGTGTCCGTCAAGATGCTGCGGCCTCGGCCACTGGGTTCCAGTGTCATCGTGTGGTGGAAGTGCTTCATGACTCCGAGTGCACCGCTAAGCCCACGGCCGTTATCAACAAACACTGAGCGCTCCGCGTCGTGTGAGCTGGCCGGGTTGATTTCCTGTGTGCCCAGTGGAACAAGCCCAAACGCCTTAGCACCGACGACATAGCTCTTGCCACTCTCGTAGTGCTGGGGAAACGATGCGGGCCGCAGTGGCGTGAAGTTGAGGAAAGGCCTCGACACTTGTCGGAAAACCTGTGGATTGTGTAGCGCAAGGAACGCATCTGGGACCGTGCAGGGGAGTTCGACTCGGCGCGTAAAGCTCATCACGGTGATTAGTCTCTCCTACCCGGGTGACTATCAGCCGATAAGCCTAGGCTTGGGGTATGAAAGCTTTATTGAACGACGTAGTCATTGCAGAGGCCGCCGAAGACCAGCTGGTGAAAATCGAGGGCAATTGGTACTTTCCGCCCTCTGCCGTGAAGGACGAGTTCTTTACCAAGAGCCCCACTCCTTATGTGTGCCCGTGGAAGGGTGAGTGCCAGTACTTCACCCTCACCGTCGATGGCCAGGCATTTCCCGATCGCGCGTGGTCGTATCCGAATCTTCGCCCGGGCGCTGTTGAGCGAGTCGGAACAGACTTTGCGAACTACGTGGCGTTTTGGAAAGAGGTCACGGTCGAGGCGTAAGTCCTTTCCGTCCACACAATCAGGTGGGTTGGGTTAAACCGTCTCTCACACTTGGCACACGACATGGGTCTGGATGGTTTTCTAAACCGAATGATTTCGTGCCCACTAGGGCACAGCCCGCGCCATTTTGCGTGCTCGGTTGCGGCTGGTGAGGTGTGCGTGCGCTGCCCCCGGTAACCAATAGAGCGGGCAATGCGAAGCCACTTGTCCCCGTGGCCTGATCGAACCCCGGCCAAGGCGTGGGCAATCTCGTGCAGTAGAACCTGCTCCGACTCATCTTCAGATCCCGCGTCACTGAGATACCGGGAGAGAGTGATGCGGCGATATCTATGACTGCACTGGCCAAAGCGGGTCTTCGCGTTGTCCCAGGCAAACGACCAGTCGTGGAGAGAATGCGCAGCGAGCAACGCCGCTGCTCGCGCCTCAACCCACTGTCTGGATGCCACCTTCGAAGGGTAGCCAACAAGACTGACATGCCGGAGGATTCATCCACAGGGGGTTTTAAGCTCAAAGTCAAGCAAGGGTGGACAAATCGTTATCAAACCGTATACACTAGAGGTTTGCTTCCTTGACTTCTCCTGCCCTCATATTGTGGTCGGTCGGAGAGCCCCGAGAATAGTGGCGGGGTGAACTCTTTGAGCTGAGTTCTAGCGGAAGCTTTCCACCTGTTCGGTCACTCATATTGAGGCTCTCTTTCGAGCCCTGGAGGTAATTGCTCTTGGCTGCTGCGCGTTCCGCATCTACTACACCCGCCAAGAACGGTCGAGTCGCTCAGCGTCTCTCGTTCGCCAAAATCTCTGACACCCTCGAGGTTCCGGATCTGCTTGCACTGCAGACCGAGAGCTTTGAGTGGCTTGTTGGTTCTCCTGCGTGGAAGAAGCGCATTGCCGCGGCTAAGGCCGAAGGCAATCCCGTTGTCTCCACGAAGAGTGGCCTCGAGGAAATCTTTGAAGAGATTTCCCCCATCGAGGACTCCTCCGAGACCATGCAGCTCTCGTTCACCAACCCCTACCTCGAAGACGAAAAGTACTCCATCGACGAGTGCAAGGAACGCGGCAAGACCTACGCCGCTCCTCTCTATGTAGAGGCCGAGTTTATGAACCACCAGACCGGTGAAATCAAGACCCAGACAGTGTTCATGGGCGACTTCCCTTTGATGACCGAAAAGGGAACCTTCATCATCAACGGCACCGAGCGTGTCGTTGTGTCTCAGCTGGTTCGTAGCCCGGGTGTCTATTTCGAGTCCGCGCTCGACAAGCTCAGCGACAAGGAAATCCACTCCGTGCGCGTTATCCCGAGCCGCGGTGCTTGGTTGGAGTTCGAGGTCGACAAGCGCGACCAGGTCGGCGTTCGTATCGACCGCAAGCGTAAGCAGTCCGTCACTGTCTTCCTGAAGGCCCTTGGCCTCACCAGCGAAGAGATCGCGAAGCACTTCGCTGGTTTCTCTTCTGTGCTGGAGGCTTTGGAGAAGGACACCATCCTCACCAAGGAAGAAGCCCTCAAGGACATCTACCGCAAGCTCCGCCCAGGTGAGCAGGTTGCAGCCGAAGCAGCTCGTCTGCTGATCGATAACTTCTATTTCAACCCCAAGCGCTATGACCTGGCAAAGGTTGGTCGTTACAAGATCAACCGCAAGCTCGGTCTCGAGCTTCCCTTGGACACCTCGGTTCTCACCGTGGATGACATTGTCGCCACCATCAAGTACTTGGTTGCCCTTCACGAGGGTCACGCCACGATTCCTGGCACCCGCGTGGGCAAGAAGGTTGACATCCGTCTCGATGTTGATGACATTGACCACTTTGGTAACCGTCGTATCCGCGCCGTTGGCGAGTTGATCCAGAACCAGGTTCGTACTGGTCTCTCCCGCATGGAGCGCGTGGTTCGTGAGCGCATGACCACCCAGGACATTGAGGCAATCACGCCCCAGACCCTGATCAACGTTCGTCCCGTGGTCGCTGCGATCAAAGAGTTCTTTGGGACCAGCCAGCTCTCGCAGTTCATGGATCAGAACAACCCACTCTCTGGTCTTACCCACAAGCGTCGTCTTTCGGCACTGGGCCCCGGTGGTCTCAGCCGTGAGCGTGCCGGTGTTGAGGTCCGTGACGTTCACCCCTCGCACTACGGCCGTATGTGCCCGATCGAAACCCCTGAAGGCCCGAACATTGGTCTGATTGGTTCGCTGGCATCCTTTGCTCGCATCAACGCGTTTGGTTTCATCGAGACTCCTTACCGTCGTGTGGTCAAGGGCAAGGTCTCGAAGAACATTGACTACTTGACCGCAAGCGACGAAGACGAGTTCGTTGTCGCCCAGGCTGGTACTCCGCTGAACGCCGATGGCACCTTCGCCGAGGACAAGATCCTCGTGCGTAAGAAGGGTGGAGAGGTCGAGTTGGTCGCCCCTGAAGCGGTCGACTACGTCGATGTCTCGCCCCGCCAGATGGTCTCCGTTGCGACCTCTCTGATTCCGTTCCTCGAGCACGACGACGCTAACCGCGCACTCATGGGCGCCAACATGCAGCGTCAGGCTGTTCCTCTGTTGCGCTCGGAGTCCCCGCTGGTCGGAACCGGCATGGAGTCCTTCGCGGCTGTTGACGCCGGTGACGTGATTGTCGCTGAGGCTCCCGGTGTTGTCACCGAGGTCTCTGCTGATCACGCAGTGGTCAAGCAGGACAAGGGCGGCACCAAGACCTATTACCTGCGCAAGTTTGACCGCTCTAACCAGGGCACAAACTTCAACCACCAGATTCGCGTGAGTGTCGGCGACAAGCTTGACCTCGGGCAGGTCATCGCTGATGGCCCCGCCACCGAGAACGGTGAACTGGCTCTGGGTAAGAACCTGCTCGTGGCATTCATGTCATGGGAGGGCTACAACTTCGAAGACGCGATCATCTTGTCCCAGAACTTGGTCAAGGACGACACTCTTTCCTCGATTCACATCGAGGAGTATGACGTGGACGCCCGCGACACCAAGCTGGGTAAGGAAGAGATCACCCGCGATCTTCCGAATGTTGGCCCCGAGCTCTTGGCCAACCTGGACGAGCGAGGCATCATCCGCATCGGTGCTGAGGTTCGCCCCGGCGACATCCTCGTCGGCAAGGTCACACCCAAGGGTGAAACCGAGCTCAGCGCTGAAGAGCGTCTGTTGCGCGCCATCTTCAACGAGAAGAGCCGCGAAGTTCGCGACACCTCTTTGAAGGTTCCCCACGGCGAGCAGGGCACCATCATCGGCGTCAAGGTCTTTGACGCTGTCGATGGTGACGACGAGCTCGGCTCTGGTGTCAACCAGAGGGTCGTCGTCTACATCGCTCAGAAGCGCAAGATCTCTGAGGGTGACAAGCTCGCTGGTCGTCACGGAAACAAGGGCGTTATCGCCAGGATTCTTCCTGTCGAGGACATGCCATTCCTTGAGGATGGAACCCCCGTTGACATCATCTTGAACCCGCTCGGGGTTCCCGGTCGTATGAACTTCGGCCAGGTCTTGGAAATCCACCTCGGGTGGGCTGCCAAGCAGGGTTGGAAGGTCAGCGGTGACCCAGCGTGGGCTAAGCGTCTTGCTGCCCAGGCTAAGGAAGCAGTTCCTGGCACCAAGGTCGCAACCCCCGTATTCGATGGCGCGAGTGAGGAAGAGATTGCAGGTTTGCTCGACTCCACCCTCGTGACTCGTGATGGCAAGCGTCTGGTGGACTCCTCTGGAAAGGCGCGTCTGTTCGATGGCCGCTCCGGTGAGCCTTTCCCCCAGCCTGTCTCGGTGGGTTACATGTACATCCTGAAGCTCCACCACCTCATCGACGACAAGATTCACGCTCGTTCGACGGGACCGTACTCGATGATCACCCAGCAGCCCCTCGGTGGAAAAGCGCAGTTCGGTGGACAGCGCTTCGGCGAGATGGAGGTGTGGGCACTCGAGGCCTACGGTGCCTCCTACGCACTCCAAGAGCTGCTGACCATTAAGTCGGATGACATCCTCGGTCGTGTGAAGGTCTATGAGGCCATCGTCAAGGGTGAAAACATCCAGGAGCCCGGTATCCCCGAGAGCTTCAAGGTCTTGATGAAAGAGATGCAGTCGCTGTGTCTCAATGTCGAGGTGCTCTCAGCAGACGGCCAAGCCGTCTCGCTGAAGGACTCTGATGACGAGTTGTACCGCGCTGCGGAAGAACTTGGCATCAACATCTCGACTCGCTTCGAGTCTTCGTCCGTGGACGAAATCTAAGTAACGACCGAGCCAGAACTAACGAGAGAGATACATCGTGCTGGAAGCAACAACGTTTGAAGCCCTGCGTATTGGCCTTGCCACCTCGGAGCACATCCGCGGCTGGTCATACGGCGAGGTCAAGAAGCCTGAGACCATCAACTACCGCACCCTGAAGCCCGAGAAGGATGGCCTCTTCGGAGAGCAGATCTTCGGACCCAGCCGTGACTGGGAGTGTGCGTGTGGCAAGTACAAGCGCGTGCGTTTCAAGGGAATCGTCTGTGAGCGCTGTGGCGTTGAGGTCACCAAGTCCTCGGTACGTCGCGAGCGCATGGGACACATCGAGCTGGCCGCACCGGTCACCCACATTTGGTACTTCAAGGGTGTCCCCAGCCGTCTCGGTTACCTCCTCGACATGGCACCGAAGGACCTCGAAAAGGTCATCTACTTCGCCGCCTACATGATCATCAACGTGGACGTGGATGCTCGTCACCGCGAAATGCCAGAGCTCGAGAAAGAGCTTCAGCTCGAGATCAAGCAGTTGGAGAAAGAGCGCGACGCGCTCGTCTCTGACCGCATGACCGAGCTCGAGAAGGAACTTGCGGAGCTCGAAGCCAACAGCGCCAAGGCAGACCAGAAGCGCAAGGCTGATGACGCTGGCAAGAAGGACATGGCCTCGCTTCGCAAGAACTTCGATGACGACATCGCTCACCTCGAGCGCGTCTGGGAAGACTTCCGCTCGCTGAAGGTCGGCGACCTTCGTGCCGAGGACGCCGTCTTCCAGGACATGCAGGACCGCTACGGAATGTTCTTTGACGCCCACATGGGTGCCGAGGCTATCCGCCAGCGTCTGCTCGACTTCGACCTCGTGAGCGAAGGCGAGAAGCTTCACGACGAGATTGCTAATGGCAAGGGACAGCGCAAGATCCGTGCGATCAAGCGCCTGAAGGTCGTCAACGCCTTCCTGCAGACCGGCGCTTCGCCGGCCTCCATGGTCTTGGAAGTTGTTCCGGTGATTCCACCGGAGCTTCGCCCCATGGTTCAGCTTGATGGTGGCCGCTTTGCGACCTCTGACCTGAATGACCTGTACCGTCGGGTGATCAACCGCAACAACCGTCTTCGTCGTCTGCTTGACCTCGGTGCACCCGAGATCATCGTCAACAACGAAAAGCGCATGTTGCAGGAGGCTGTCGACGCACTGTTCGACAACGGTCGTCGTGGTCGCCCCGTTACCGGAACCGGTAACCGCGCTCTCAAGAGCCTCTCCGACATGCTCAAGGGTAAGCAGGGTCGTTTCCGCCAGAACCTTCTGGGTAAGCGCGTTGACTACTCTGGCCGTTCCGTGATTGTTGTGGGCCCCCAGCTCAAGCTTCACCAGTGTGGTCTGCCCAAGATCATGGCCCTCGAGCTCTTCAAGCCCTTCGTCATCAAGCGCCTGATGGACCTCGGTCACTCGAGCAACATCAAAAACGCCAAGCGCATGGTGGAGCGTTCCAGGCCAGAGGTGTGGGATGTTCTCGAAGAGATCATCCGCGAGCGCCCCGTTCTGTTGAACCGCGCTCCAACACTGCACCGTTTGGGCATCCAGGCATTCGAGCCTCAGCTCGTCGAAGGTAAGGCAATCCAGCTTCACCCGCTGGTCTGTGCTGCCTTCAACGCTGACTTCGATGGCGACCAGATGGCTGTTCACCTGCCGCTGTCGGTCGAGGCTCAGGCCGAAGCCCGCATCTTGATGCTGGCCTCGAATAACATCCTGAAGCCCTCCGATGGTCGCCCGGTGACCGTGCCCACCCAGGACATGATCATTGGTCTGCACCACCTGACCACCCTCAAAGAGGGTGCAGTCGGTGAAGGCCGTGCATTTAGCTCGATTGCTGAGGCCATCATGGCCATGGACCAGCACTCGCTCGGCTTGAACGCCAAGATCAAAATCCGCATCGCAAGCCTTCACCTGAAGGATGCTCCTGCCGGATTTGTTCAGGGCAGCTCAGTCATCCACGACACGACCCTGGGTCGCGCATTGTTCAACGAGTTGCTTCCTGCGGACTACCCGTGGGTTGAAGCAGTTGCTGACAAGCCCATGATCTCGTCGATCGTGAACGACCTTGCAGAGCGCTACCCGAAGGTTGCTGTTGCCGAGACCCTTGACCGGGTCAAGGACGCCGGCTTCTACTGGGCAACCCGCTCTGGTGTGACGGTGGCACTGAGCGATGTGCTCACCCCGAAGCACAAGAAGGACATCGTTGCCAAGTACGAGAAGCTGGCCGCGAAGATTCAGTCGCAGTATGACAAGGGTCTGATCTCCGACGTTGAGCGTCGTCGCGAGCTGGTTGAGGTCTGGAGTGCGTGTACCAAGGAAGTCAACGACGAAATGCGTGCGAGCTTCCCTGAGGACAACACCATCAACCGCATGGTCACCTCCGGTGCCCGTGGTAACTGGCTGCAGGTCGGAAACATCGCCGGTATGCGTGGTTTGGTCTCCAACCCCCGTGGTGAAGTTATCGCCCGCCCGATCATCTCGAGCTACCGCGAGGGCCTCTCCGTGGCCGAGTACTTCATCGCCACGCACGGTGCCCGTAAGGGTCTGGCTGACACGGCTCTGCGTACCGCAGACTCGGGTTACCTGACTCGTCGTCTGGTCGATGTCGCACAGGATGTCATCATTCGCGAACCCGACTGTGGCACTGGCAAGGGAATCACCTTCACCATCGCCGTCAAGGATGCCGATGGCGCCTGGGTTCGTGCCAACAACGCCGAGAACACGGTCTATGCCCGTAACCTCGCCGCTGATGCCGCGACGGACAAGGGCAAGGTCATTGCTGTAGCTGGCTCTGACGTGGGCGATGTGCTCATCAACGAGCTCGTCTCCTCTGGAGTCCGCGAGATCACTGTCCGCTCCGTGCTTACCTGTGAGTCCGCAGTGGGTGTGTGTGCCGCGTGTTATGGCCGCTCGTTGGCTTCGGGTATTGCTGTTGACCTCGGTGAGGCTGTGGGAATCATCGCAGCCCAGTCGATTGGTGAACCCGGTACTCAGCTGACAATGCGTACCTTCCACACCGGTGGTTCTGCCTCCGCAGATGACATCACCCAGGGTCTGCCCCGCGTGACCGAGCTCTTCGAAGCCCGTACCCCCAAGGGTTCGAGCCCGATTTGCGAGGCAAACGGCCGCATCTCTGTCGAGGAAACCGACACCCAGTACAAGGTCACTTTGACCCCGGACAACGGTGACGAGCCTGTCCTGCACACGGTCTCCAAGAGAATGACTCTCCTGGTCACCGATGGACAGAACGTTGAACTTGGCCAGCAGATCCACGAGGGTCTTCTTGACCCCAAGGACGTGCTTCGCGTCAAGGGCGTGCGTGCTGTTCAGCAGCACCTCGTCGATGGTGTTCAGGGCGTCTATGGCTCACAGGGTGTGCCGATCCACGACAAGCACATCGAGGTCATTGTTCGCCAGATGCTGCGGAAGGTTACCGTGGTTGACCACGGTGAGACCAACCTGCTTCCTGGTGAGCTTGTTGACCGCGGTCGCTACAACACCCTCAACCGTGAGGCACTCGGCGAAGGCAAGAAGACTGCCTCCGCGCGTCAGGAAGTCATGGGAATCACCAAGGCATCCTTGGCCACCGAGTCATGGCTCTCTGCAGCGTCCTTCCAGGAGACCACTCGTGTTCTCACCGAAGCCGCCATGCAGGGCAAGAGCGATCCACTGGTTGGCCTCAAGGAAAACGTCATCATCGGAAAGCTCATTCCTGCGGGAACGGGCTTGCACACCTATCGCGACGTCACGGTGGAGCCCACCGAAGAAGCTCGTGCCGAGCACTACCCGGCTAGGCTCTTCGCCGCTGACGATGCGTTTGGCGCAACCGATGACCTCTCGTTTGTGGACTTTGAGTCCTTTAGCTCCGAAGACTCAGGATCTGAAGGCGGCTACAAGTAACCACAGCAGGAACTGCAAGAAGGGGCCAGGTAATCTGGCCCCTTCTTCGTTTCTGGGGATAACCAAGGCGCCCATGTTCCAGCCCCGCCTAGCCTCGGGGAATGATTATTGAGGGCGTCCTTCTGCTCATGCACCTGGGGGTGGGGATCGCGGGGCTTCTGCTCTCGCGGATAGATCTGCGAGAACACCGATTGCCCAACCGCGGTACTGGCTCTCTGGCTGTTGGTCTGGGGATTGTGGCTCTAGTGGCCAATGATTATGTGCGAATGCAGGGTGGTGTGATGGCTGGGGCTCTCAGTGCCGGGGGTTTTGCCCTCGCAGCTGCCCTACCCCCGCATGCGCTTGGCTGGGGAGACGTGAAACTGCAGGGGGGACTCGGTTTTTACCTGGGCTTTCTTGATCCGCGCCTTGTGATTGTTCAGTGCGTCATGGCGTTCCTCGTCGGCGGGCTGGTGGCAGTAATCGGGATTCTTCGGAAAAGCCATCGGGTGAGCGATCACATCGCGTTTGGCCCCTCGCTGGTGGCAGGTGTTGCATTAGCTGTGTTAGCCGGAAAATATGGGGAAATCATTTGACCCAGGGCTTTTTCGCCATTAGTCTTGGAATTTGTGTGTGCGATGGCACGCCCGTCTCTCTTGCCAGGTTTGGGAAGAGCTGACACGGGTCATCACTTCCACATTGGGTTGTGGGCGAAACCAGCGGAAACACTGGCAAGCCGGCCCCCACGGCATACCAAGCACAGGTGCGAAAGCACAGCTTGGTGCGATGTCGCTGGGTGGTGGAGAAGTAACCAACACCATCCAGTAACCACCATCAAATAGCTGTCACCGTGCAGCACAAATAAGGAGTGAACTGTGCCAACGATTCAACAGTTGGTCCGTAAGGGACGTAAGCCCAAGGTCCAGAAGACCAAGGCGCCTGCCCTGAAGGCCAACCCCCAACAGCGCGGCGTATGCACCCGTGTGTACACCACGACCCCCAAGAAGCCGAACTCGGCTTTGCGCAAGGTCGCCCGTGTGAAGCTTTCCAACGGTACTGAAGTGACCGCCTACATCCCCGGTGAGGGCCACAACCTCCAGGAGCACTCGATGGTGCTCGTTCGTGGTGGTCGTGTGAAGGACCTCCCCGGTGTCCGTTACAAGATTGTCCGTGGTGCTCTTGACACCCAGGCCGTGAAGAACCGTAAGCAGGCTCGCAGCCTCTACGGAGCGAAGAAGGAGAAGAAGTAATGCCTCGTAAAGGTCCTGCTCCTAAGCGCCCCGTAATTGCTGACCCCGTATACGGGGCACCCATTGTCTCTCAGCTCGTGAACAAGATCCTTGTTCAGGGCAAGAAGGGCCTCGCTGAGCGCATCGTTTACGGTGCACTCGAAGGCGTTGCCTCGAAGAGTGGCCAGGAACCCGTCATCGTCTTGAAGAAGGCGCTCGACAACGTGCGTCCGACCCTCGAGGTGCGCTCGCGCCGCGTTGGTGGATCCACCTACCAGGTGCCCGTTGAGGTCAAGCCTCACCGTGCGAACACCCTCGCCCTTCGCTGGTTGACCAGCTACGCCAAGGCTCGTCGTGAAAAGACGATGACCGAGCGTCTCACCAACGAAATTCTTGACGCATCCAACGGCCTTGGTGCCGCTGTGAAGCGTCGTGAAGACACCCACAAGATGGCTGAGTCCAACAAGGCCTTCGCCCACTACCGCTGGTAGGACACGGCTTCACGCTGACCCCCACCACCTAATCTCCGGAGGAACACTGTGGCACTTGACGTGCTAACCGACCTGAACAAGGTCCGCAACATTGGCATCATGGCTCACATCGATGCGGGAAAGACCACGACGACAGAGCGCATTCTGTTTTACACGGGTATTTCCCACAAGATCGGTGAGGTCCACGATGGCGCAGCCACCATGGACTGGATGGCTCAAGAGCAGGAACGCGGCATCACGATTACTTCGGCTGCCACCACCTGCTTCTGGGACAACCACCAGATCAACATCATTGACACCCCCGGCCACGTGGACTTCACCGTTGAGGTGGAGCGCAGCCTTCGTGTTCTTGATGGCGCTGTTGCAGTGTTCGATGGCAAGGAAGGTGTGGAGCCACAGTCTGAGACTGTCTGGCGCCAGGCCGACAAGTACAACGTCCCTCGTATTTGCTTCGTCAACAAGATGGACAAGCTGGGTGCTGACTTCTACTACACGGTCGACACCATCATCAAGCGCCTTGGTGCTAAGCCCCTGGTCATCCAGTTGCCGATTGGTTTCGAGTCCACCTTCGTCGGCGTTGTCGACCTCGTGGAGATGAAGGCGATCGTGTGGCCCGGTGACTCCAAGGGTGATGTGACCTTGGGCGCTGAGTACATCGTTCAGGAAATCCCCGCCGACATGCAGGCTAAGGCCGAGGAATACCGCGCGAAGCTCATTGAGGGTGTTGCTGACGCCAACGAAGAACTGCTCGAGAAGTTCCTGAGTGGTGAAGAGATCAGCATTCCTGAAATCAACGCCGGCATTCGCCAGCTCACCATTGCTGGTGCTGCCTACCCCGTTCTCTGTGGTTCGTCCTTCAAGAACCGTGGTGTTCAGCCCATGCTCGACGCCGTTGTTGCGTACCTGCCCTCTCCGGTTGACGTCCCCGACGTTGAAGGACACGACGTTCGTGACGCAGAGAAGATTGTGATGCGCAAGCCTTCCTCCGCAGAGCCTTTCTCGGCTTTGGCGTTCAAGGTTGCCGTGCACCCCTTCTTCGGCCGTCTCACCTACATCCGCGTCTACTCCGGTGGCATTGATTCTGGCGCCCAGGTGGTCAACTCCACCAAGGACAAGAAGGAGCGCATCGGAAAGATCTTCCAGATGCACGCCAACAAGGAAAACCCCGTGGACAGCGTGTCCGCTGGACACATTTACGCCGTGATCGGCCTCAAGGACACCACCACTGGAGACACCCTGTGTGACCCCGCTAACCCGGTTGTTCTCGAGTCGATGTCCTTCCCTGAGCCCGTTATTGAGGTCGCCATCGAGCCCAAGACCAAGGCTGACCAGGAGAAGCTCTCCTTGGCCATCCAGAAGCTGGCTGAAGAAGACCCCACGTTCCGCACCGAGCAGAACCAGGAAACGGGCCAGACCGTCATCAAGGGTATGGGTGAGCTTCACCTCGACATCCTTGTTGACCGTATGAAGCGTGAATTCAACGTTGAGGCCAACGTGGGTAAGCCCCAGGTGGCCTACCGAGAGACCATTCGTAAGTTGGTTGAGAAAGTCGACTACACCCACAAGAAGCAGACCGGTGGTTCTGGTCAGTTCGCGAAGGTGCAGATCAACCTCGAGCCCATGGATATCACGGGCGAGACCATGTACGAATTTGATAACCAAGTCACCGGTGGTCGTATTCCTCGTGAATACATCCCCTCGGTGGATGCTGGAATTCAGGACGCGATGCAGGTAGGCGTTCTGGCGGGCTACCCAACCGTCGGTGTCAAAGCGACACTGCTGGATGGGCAGTACCACGACGTCGACTCATCTGAGATGGCGTTCAAGATTGCTGGATCGATGGTCTATAAAGAGGCCGCCAGGAAGGCAAATCCTGTTCTGCTCGAGCCGTTGATGGCTGTCGAGGTGCGGACCCCAGAGGAATACATGGGCGATGTCATCGGTGACCTCAACTCCAGGCGCGGGCAGATCCAGAGCATGGAGGACGCGACCGGTGTTAAGGTTGTTCGCGCACTCGTGCCGCTCTCGGAAATGTTCGGATATGTGGGTGACCTGAGGTCGAAGACCTCTGGTCGCGCCGTGTACTCGATGACTTTCGAGACGTACTCTGAAGTCCCGAAGGCTGTGGCCGACGAGATTATTCAGAAGGGCAAGGGCGACTAAGCCCAACGAATAGGCTCGCCTGGCCTGCAACAACAAGACAAGTAACCAAGAATCTGGGCCCGCAAAGTTCAGATCAACAGTCCCGAGGAGGACCATAGTGGCTAAGGCCAAGTTCGAGCGGACCAAACCGCACGTCAACATCGGTACGATCGGTCACGTCGACCACGGCAAGACCACTCTTACCGCTGCTATTTCCAAGGTGCTCGCAGACCGTCACCCCTCAGCAGTCAACGTGGTGCGCGACTTCGCGTCCATCGACTCTGCTCCGGAAGAGCGTCAGCGCGGTATCACCATCAACATCTCCCACGTGGAGTATGAGACCGACAAGCGTCACTACGCACACGTTGACGCCCCCGGTCACGCCGACTACATCAAGAACATGATCACCGGTGCCGCACAGATGGACGGTGCAATCCTCGTGGTTGCCGCCACTGACGGTCCGATGGCACAGACCCGTGAGCACGTTCTGCTCGCCAAGCAGGTGGGTGTTCCTTACCTGCTCGTCGCGCTGAACAAGTCCGACATGGTCGACGACGAGGAAATCCTCGAGCTCGTCGAGGTCGAGGTTCGCGAGTTGCTCTCCAGCCAGGGCTTCGACGGCGACAACGCTCCCGTCATCCGTGTTTCTGGCCTCAAGGCTCTCGAAGGAGACGCTGCATGGGGTGACAAGATCATGGAGCTCATGGACGCTGTGGACAACAACGTTCCTGACCCCATCCGCGACAAGGACAAGCCCTTCTTGATGCCCGTTGAGGACGTCTTCACGATCACTGGTCGTGGAACCGTTGTCACCGGTCGCGCCGAGCGTGGCACGCTGAAGATCAACTCGGACATTGAGATTGTGGGTATTCGCCCCACTCAGAAGACGACCGTGACTGGTATCGAGATGTTCCACAAGCAGCTCGACGAGGCATGGGCCGGCGAGAACTGTGGTCTTCTTCTTCGCGGTACCAAGCGTGAAGACGTTGAGCGTGGCCAGGTTGTTGTTGCACCGGGTTCTGTAACCCCGCACACCAACTTCGAGGGCACCGCCTACATCCTCTCCAAGGAAGAGGGTGGACGTCACAACCCCTTCTACACCAACTACCGTCCCCAGTTCTACTTCCGTACCACGGACGTAACTGGCGTCATCTCGTTGCCTTCTGGCACCGAAATGGTGATGCCCGGTGACACCACCGACATGACCGTTGAGCTGATTCAGCCCATCGCCATGGAGGAGGGCCTCAGCTTCGCCATCCGTGAGGGTGGACGCACTGTGGGCGCCGGAACGGTGACGAAGATCATCAAGTAGTTCCAGAAACAACAAAGGGCCCGAGGAAACCCGGGCCCTTTGTTGTTTGTCCGATGTTTTTGCCGCGGGGAAATTCAAGAAAGCGCTCCGATCAAGGTTGGATGTTATCGGTCAAGAAGTACTCGCCCTGCCGGTCTGTTTCCTCTGCTGCTTACTGGATGATTCGCGAAGTGACCTGTTCCGGCTGGCGAGCTTTGTGAAACTCTCGCTGGTGCGTGGTGCGTGGTGCGTGGTGTCGAGGAGTTCTTCGAGTTCGTATCAAGCCGGTAACGCAACGTCCCGCTCTCCTGCTCGAGGCGATCGACCCGTTTCTCCAGCCGACTGACATTTGGCTGATGCTCTCCGGCAGAGCATTGTTCTCTTTCATCGAGTCCGTGACCTTGCGAAACAACTCGCCGCGCGTGGGCGCGCTGACTATCAGGCCATAGTTGCAGGGAAGAAGCCCGGGAAAGTTTTAAACCGCCCGTAAAAATCAAGCCCGCCAAAGAATTTGACCAGTTACGACTTGACAATTCTGAGTTGTCTGACAACATGGTCTCATGCGCTTCAACGACCGAATCACATGTGGCTTGAGACTCTCGCGCCTGATAGGGGCGGGGACATGAACCTCACCGGAGTGCAGCGCGCGACACAAGAACGACCCACAGGGAAGTATGTCCAGCAGGACGTTTCTAGCGTCTGCGAATACGTGGAAGCGTTACTTGGGGAAAAAGTGCGTGACGCGAAGGAAATCGGCGACGGCAACATGAACCTGGTCTTCCGCGTACAGACCGACGAAAAGTCCCTCATAGTGAAGCAGGCCGTGCCATATCTGCGTGTGGCGGGCGAAGGCTGGCCGCTAACCCTGAATCGGGCGCGGATCGAGGCTGCGGCTCTGGCCCAGCAGCAAGCGGTAGCTCCAGGAATGGTGCCGCAGGTGCACCATTACGACCCAGAGCAATACCTCATCGTGATGGAAGACTTGCGCGAGCATGTCTTGTGGCGCCAGGTGCTATGTGACGGTGTAGATGTCGATGGAGTGGCGGAGGGTGTTGGCGTGTTCCTGGCCCGGAGCTTGTTGGGTACCAGCGATATCCTGATGAACCCTGCAGACCGAAAGGCGTTGATCGCACAGTTCGTCAACCCCGAACTGTGCGCCATTACGGAGGACCTGGTCTTCACCGCGCCTTACCACGATGCAGAATCCAACAGGATCGATGCTGCCGCCGAGGAACTCGCGGCAGAGCTGCGGCGCGACAGGGCGTTGCAAATGGTCGCTAGTCAGCTGAGGTGGCAGTTCCGCACCAGGGGAGAGGCTCTACTCCACGGCGATCTGCACACCGGATCCGTGATGGTCGCGCCCGGAGACCCGAGGGTAATGGACCCAGAGTTCGCGTTCTTCGGGCCGATGGGGTTCGACATCGGTAACGTCTTCGCCAATCTGGCCTTCGCCAGAATTCGGCACAGCGTCCTCGGAAACCCGGCCTTTACGACCATGGTCGACGAGTACGCGCACAATCTATGGTTCGCCTTTACCGAGGAGGTCAGGAGCCTGTGGCCTGCCAACGAGCCGTGGCGGGAGCCGTTCATTTCACAGGTGTTGGCGGACTCTGCCGGCTACGCGGCGATGGAGATGATCCGGAGGATGGTCGGTCTCGCCCGCGTCATCGACATCGACACCATTCCGGACGATCTGAGATATCAGGCCCGCACACGGGTCGGCCAGAATGCCCGCCTGCTCGCGCTCGGACCATCCGTGCGTAGCTTTGACGACCTGTGGGACCGAGCCACTCAAGGGGCGGATGCGCTGCACCCCGGCAACGGGGAGATCCGTATGTAGCAGCCACCGCCAGCCCCGTAAACCAAATCCAGCGATACCGAGAGGATCAAACAATGGCAACTCAAACCGCACCGACGAGAATCGACATCGTAAATGTGTCAAAGACCTATAAGACGGACAGGGGGTCCGTCGAAGCAGTAAAAGACTTCACCGAGGGTGTAAAAACCGGTGAGTTCGTTTGTATTGTGGGGGCCAGTGGTTGTGGTAAGACGACGCTCCT
Source organism: Pontimonas sp. (assembly GCA_044341675.1). Classification (GTDB taxonomy): domain Bacteria; phylum Actinomycetota; class Actinomycetes; order Actinomycetales; family Microbacteriaceae; genus Pontimonas. Next base: position 2,964 of record JBIIRH010000007.1, on the reverse strand, counting down.
CTGGACCCTGTCAGGGCTGCACCCGCCAACAGCGGGAAGAGTCAGCATCGACGGCATCCCAATGGAAAAGCCACTGCCAGACAAGTTGGGCATGGTCTTCCAGGACGCGAACCTGCTGCCCTGGCGCACTCTGCGGGAGAACATCGAACTACCGTTCGAGATTAAGAAGACGCCGGTCAACCACGAACTGATTAACGAGCTTCTCGAGGTCACCGACTTGCGTGCTTTCGAGAACTCCTTCCCGGGGGAGCTGTCCGGCGGGATGCGCCAGCGCGCTTCCATCGTTCGCGCCCTCGCCCAGGATCCGGAAGTTCTTCTCATGGATGAACCCTTCGGCGCCCTCGACGCTTTCACCCGCGAGGAGATGAACGTGTTGCTACTCAAGCTCTGGCACCAGAACGGCAAGACCATTGTCTTCGTGACCCACTCGATCGCTGAAGCTATCTTCCTGGCCGACCGAGTCTGGGTGATGACCCCTCGTCCCGGCCGTCTCGCGCGCGTAGTGGATGTCCCTTTCGCTCGTCCCCGAGCGTTAGAGCTCCAGTTCGACCCGTCGTTCCAAGACATGCTGCGCTCGATCCGCGACGACGTCCAGGGCACCAGCACCAGCCACGGAAAGGTTGCGTAATGAGTGCGAATGATCTCTCCGAAAGGGTGCCCGACTTTGAGAAGAAGGAACAGAGTCACGCCCGTGGCGCGGCCGACATGTCAGCAATCGTGAAGGTGCGCGGAGCAAAGGGCGCTAGGGAAGCGGTTCAAGTCTTTGGGCTGGCCGTGTTGGTGGTCGGCGGCCTGGAGCTGCTGCTGTTGCTCACCAATACGCCCGACTACGTGTTCCCGCGTCCGTCTGCGATCTTGGTTAGTCTGGTTCAGGACTTCAGCACACTGTTCTGGGAGCCGTTACTCGTGACCATGCAGACCTTCTTCTACGGCTTGGCAATCGGCTCGAGCATCGGCTTGACGCTCGCAGCATTACTGACGCTGCGGCCGGCGATTGAGAAACTGATCTCTCCGTACATCGTCATCATGGTCACCACGCCGATGATTGCGCTGGTTCCGTTCCTGATGCTGCAGATGGGTTTCGGCATTGAGCCGCGCGTTGTTGCAGTGGCGTTAGCTTCCGGCCCGATGGTCATGCTGAACTCTGCGACGGGCTTCAAGCAGACCAACGCAGCCCTACTTGCGCTGGGCTCGAGCTATGGGGCATCGACGTTCCAGATGTTCCACAAAATACGCTTCCCGCTCGCACTTCCGATGATCATCGTCGGTTTCATGGTGGGGTCAATCTTCGGTCTCTTGACTGCAGTTGGCGCAGAGATGGTCGGTGGGGGCGCCGGCCTCGGTAGTCGCCTGGTCTACTTCTCGTCGCTCATCGAAATGCCAAGGTTCGGGGCAGTGCTGGTGATTATCGCCACCTTTGGCGTGACGATCTACGCCATTTTCACCCTGATTGCAAAGAAGTGGACCAGTTGGCAGGCCTGACCGATTGTGAAGCTGACGGCGGTCACGCGGATGTCGCCGCGCGGCTCAATCGACGTCCTGGACGACTACCAGCTTCACGTCGCCATCTAGAGGGGCTGCCTCTCGGCACAACACGGATCGGAGCGGCATCATGCGCGTAGGGATCCCCAGCGAGGTCAAGAACAACGAGAACCGTGTCGCCGTGACACCGGCGGGCGTGCACGAACTCATTCGCCGCGGCCACGAGGTGCTCATGCAGTCGGATGCCGGGGTCGGGTCGGGCTTCGACAACGCCGCGTACACGGCCGCCGGTGCCACAATCGCCGAGACCGCGGCCGCGATCTGGTCAACCGCCGAGCTGCTGCTCAAGGTCAAGGAGCCCGTCGCGTCCGAGTACCCGCTGATGCGGCCGGGGCAGGTGCTGTTCACCTACCTGCACCTCGCCGCCTCACGCGCTTGCACCGACGCGCTTACCGCCTCCGGCACTACTGCGATCGCCTATGAGACGGTGCAGTTGCCCGACCGCAGCCTGCCGCTGCTCTCGCCGATGAGCGAGGTCGCGGGACGCCTCGCGGCGCAGGTCGGCGCGTACCACCTGATGAGCGCCGGCGGCGGACGGGGAATCCTGATGGGTGGCGTGCCCGGCACCCCGAAGGCCAAGGTCGTCGTCATCGGCGGCGGCGTCGCGGGCGAGCATGCGGCGGCCAACGCGCTCGGCATGGGAGCCGATGTGACCATCATCGACCTGTCGATCCCGCGCCTGCGCCAGCTTGAGGTGCGGTTCGCCGGGCAGGTACACACCCGCCCCTCGACCACCTACGAGATTGCTTCCCAGGTCCACGAAGCCGATCTCGTGATCGGCTCCGTGCTCATCCCCGGGGAGAAGGCCCCGAAGCTGGTGACCGACGCCATGGTTGCCGAGATGAAGCCGGGCTCCCTGCTCGTCGACATCGCTATAGATCAGGGCGGATGCTTCGAGGGATCGCGCCCGACGACGCACGACGACCCGACCTTCACGGTGCACAACAGCACCTACTACTGCGTCGCGAACATGCCCGGAGCGGTGTCGGTGACCTCGACGCGCGCGCTCACCAATGCCACACTTCCCTACGTGCTCGCACTCGCCGACAAGGGCTGGGAGCTTGCCATCGCCGAGGACGCAGCGCTGGCCAAGGGCCTCAATGTGCACGCCGGGCACGTCACGAACCCGCAGGTCGCCGTGGCCCTCGGACTCGAGGTCGCCACCGCGTAGGTCCACGGCTGATTGTTAGCCCCGGTGGGGAAGGCCTGCGCCCTCGAAGCCGTCGAGCTTGCCACACAACTCGACCCAGCAACCGAGGGGAAACCCGCCCGAACCACGGGAAACAAAACCGCAAGCTGAACTCAGATTGTGCGCGTATTTCCTGGTGGGTCGCGAATCATGTTTCGCGGGCGTACTTTATGTGCGGTTCCTAGCCCCCGGAATCGACTCTCCCCCGCCCGATTTCGTGGAGGGTGGAGCCT
>JBIIRH010000006.1:0-49761 GCA_044341675.1 Pontimonas sp. | reverse complement strand
GTTCTCGCCGGGCCTGACTGGGCCATTCTTCTCCTTGACCTCACACCGGTGGCACTTCGGATACGAAGGACTCTTCGTAACCACAGACCGCCGCTTTGTCTCGCCAGTGATGCGAGACCGACACAAACAATCAGACCTGAACGGGAACCGTCTCAGTGATCGAGGTGCAACTCTGAGTGTAGCCCCCCGGGAACTCTTAGGCCACTCGAGTGGAGCCCACGCCTTCGGCTTTCTTTGCCATGGCGTTAGCCATGCCAGCAAAGACAATGCCGTGAAGGGGCATCACGGCCAACCAATAAAGACGCCCACCAAGTCCATGCGGGAAGAACACTGCCCTCTGGTGCAGGGTGCTGGAGCCCTCAGGAGTTGATTCAATGCGGAATTCCAACCAGGCACGCCCCGGAAGCTTCATTTCAGCCCGTAGGCGCAGAGACGTGCCTTTTTCCATGGATTCCACGCGCCAAAAATCAAGCGCGTCACCGGTGACCAGGTGCTCGGGATCGCGACGACCCCGTCGCAGCCCTACTCCGCCGACAAGCTTGTCGAGCCATCCCCTGGCAGCCCACGCCATAGGCAGGGAATACCAACCATTCGCTCCGCCAACACTTTCCACGACCCGCCATAGTTCCGCTGAATCTGCAGTGGACGCGACTGACCGCTCATCCGTATACACGGTGTGACCAGACCACTCCGGGTCACTCGGTAGCGGATCCGCTGGCGCCCCGATGACCTGAGCGTCCCGCCAGGACGTCTCTACTTCTCCGGTGCGCATTCTGGCAAGGGCCAAACGAACGGCCTTGCGATAGCCCGTGAGCCCTTCTGCAGGAGGGGGAATAACCTCGTCGATGTCGTTATTGGTCATGACCGCGTCATGCAGAAGCGATTCAATGATGGGGACCGCAAGCGAGCGCGGAATGGGGGTTACCAGGTTCACCCACTGAGAGGCGAGCCACGGGGTGAGAACGGGAAGAGCGGCAATGGGACGTTGCTTGAGCCCCGCCTCAACCGCATATCCGTTCATCAGCTGGCCGTAGCGGAAGACATCGGGCCCACCAATATCGAACGCACGGTTGATGGAGGCGGGAAGATCCGCAGAGGCCACCAGGTAGTGCAACACATCCCTAATCGCAATGGGTTGAATGAAGTTGCGAACCCACTTAGGGGCTGGCATATACGGCAGGACCTCGGTGAGGTGGCGAATCATTTCGAAGCTCGCAGAACCCGAGCCGATAATGACGCCTGCCTGCAAGGCAATGGTCGGAACACCGGAGGAGAGAAGAATGTCGCCGACTTCTTTACGGGACCCAAGGTGCCGGGACAGCGGACCCTCGGGATGCAATCCACCGAGATAGACGATGCGCTTCACACCAGCAGTGCGGGCCTCGTGGGCCATGTTCGTTGCTACTTGTCGTTCAATTTTCTCGAAATCGCCGGAGCTCGACATGGAGTGAACGAGGTAATAGACCACATCCCGCCCCTCAACTGCTCGGGCAACGGCTGCCTGGTCGACCAGGTCACCTTCAACGATGTCGACGGCGTCCCGCCACGGAACGTCATCCAGGCGATGATGGTCGCGCACAATGACCCTGACCTTGTGGCCGCGCTCCAAAAGTTTGGGCACGAGACGGCCCCCGACATAGCCGGTAGCGCCGGTGACCAGAACCTTCATGAGCCAAGGGTAGGGCCGATGGCTGAGAAAAGCTCCCTGCTTCGCTAGCGTGAGTGCGTGCTGATGAATCGCGTGGTCTCCTGGTTTGAGGTCAACAAACGCGATTTGCCCTGGAGAGCACCTGAGGCAGGCCCGTGGGGCGTGCTCGTGTCAGAGGTCATGCTGCAACAAACCCCGGTCTCCCGGGTTCTCCCGGTCTATGAGTACTGGATGGCCAGGTGGCCAACCCCCGCTCATTTCGCGCAGGAATCGCTGGCTGAAGTGTTGCGCGCGTGGGACCGGATGGGCTACCCCAGGCGAGCAAAGCGGTTGCACGAAGCAGCGCAAGCCATCGTGGCGGAACACGGCGGCCGAGTTCCGAGCGACCTTGACGCTCTCCTCGCTCTTCCCGGTGTGGGCGACTACACCGCCCGGGCAATCCGATGTTTTGCTTTTGGGATTCCCGAAGCTGTCGTGGACACAAACGTCAGGCGAGTGGTCGCCAGAGCGCAGAGCGGCCAGGGCGAAGCGGGCCCGCCGCGCACAGTTGCCGATAGGGCCGCGGTGTCCGCTGTGCTCGAGACACTCGATGACGCTGCGCGTCAGTGCGTGGGGGGCGCTGGACTCATGGAGTTGGGGGCCATTGTGTGTAAGGCCAGAGCGCCCGAATGTTCGGTTTGTCCGATTGCTGATCTATGCCGGTGGCGCATCGCTGGCTATCCGCCCTACGGCGGCTCAAGGGCAGCCAAGCAAGCCCGTTTCGAAGGAAGCGATCGACAGGTCCGGGGCATCATCCTTCGCGAACTGCGATCCAGTGACACCCCTGTTCCAGCCCACTTCCTTCGCGCGCTCTGGAGCGAACCCGAACAGTTCGAGCGAGCACTGGCTTCACTACTCGAGGATGGCCTCATCGAGGCCGTGCCCGAGAAACCAGAGGACTACCGAATTAGCGGGAGTTAGCGAGGTCCCTGCGAATAATCTCGCGCATTCCCTCAATAGCGACCGGCAAGAGGTGCTCAACCTTCGAGGCTTCCCACTCGGCATCGCTCATCGGCGACTGGTCGGGGTGACCCATCACCATCATGAGACCACCGGCGCGAACGCGCAGCACCGAGGCAACGATATAGAGGGGGGCCGCTTCCATCTCAGAACAAATCGCTCCCCCACCAATCCATGCGGCCCAACGCTCGTGGAGCCTTGAGGCGACTGGCATTCTTGCGGGGTCGTGTTGGCCATAGAAAGAATCCTTGGACTGCGAAACACCAACGTGAACGCGCTTGTCCATTCCTCTGGCAGCATCAGCGAGGGCGTTGGTCAGCCCAACATCGGCAATCGCCGGAAACTCAATAGGCAAGTAGTGCACGCTCGTGCCCTCGTCCCGAATGGCGCCGGAGACAATCGCGATGTCGCCGGGGAGAATGTCGGTCTGCATAGACCCGGACGTGCCCACTCGGACAAAGGTGTCAGCACCAATGGCGACCAGCTCTTCCATCGCAATGGCTGCCGAAGGGCCGCCAATACCGGTCGAGGTGACGGAGACCTTCTGGCCCTCCAGATATCCCGACCACGTCTCGTACTCCCGGTGCCTAGCAACGAGCTGGGGCTCATCAAAGAACGCAGCAATCATTTCGCAGCGACCAGGGTCACCGGGAAGGAACACATATTTGCCAACATCGCCCGGGGCTAACTCAATGTGATACTGACGAGGATCGTCGCGCTCCATAGACATGAGGGCTCCTTAGCTCACTCTTCGGTGGATTCTTTAGGGACTTTGTAGGGGTCAGGGTCGCCAGCGTACTGGGCAGTGGACTTCATGGCTGAAATCTCAGCGTCGCGCTCGCGTGCCTCGCTCAGCAGCGACTCAATAGCAGCCGCGTTTTCTGGGATGCCATCTGGCACAAACTCTAGCGAGGGGGTGAGGCGGGCAGTGATGTTGCGCCCGACTTCGGTGCGCAACATCCCCGTGGCAGCCTTGAGGGCTAATGCAGTATCAGCGCGCTCGATCTCATCGCCAAGAACGGTGAAAAAGATTGAGGCGTGCTGCAGATCGCCAGTAACTTGCACATCCGTGATCGTGACGTAGCCCATACGAGGGTCACGAAGACCCTTCTGCAGCCGCTGCGCCACCACCTCACGAATGAGGTCCGCCATTTTTCTCGCGCGAGGCGAGTTGCTAGACACGGACCTTTTCCTTCATTTCGATGGTCTCAATTTCGTCGCCGATCTCGATGTCCTTGATCTTGCCAAGACCAATACCGCACTCGAAGTCAGTCTTGACTTCGGTCGCATCATCCTTGAAACGACGCAGCGATTCGATGGCGAGGCCATCGGCAATCACCACACCGTCGCGGATGACGCGAGCCTTGGCGTTTCTCGTGATGGTTCCCGAGCGAACGATACAACCGGCGATAGTTCCAACCTTCGAAGACTTGAAAATCTCCCGAACTTCGGCAACACCCGACTGGATCTCCTCAAACTCGGGCTTGAGCATGCCCTTGAGCGAGCTTTCGATTTCTTCCAGCGCGTTGTAGATGACGGAGTAGAAGCGAACATCGACGCCTTCGCGTTGAGCGCGCTCTCTCGCCTTCGCGTCGGGCCGAACGTTGAAGCCCACGATGATGGCGTTGTCGATGGTGGCGAGGTTGACATCGCTTTCGGTGATGGCACCCACACCACGGTGAATGATGCGCAGCTGGACCGTGTCGTCGACCTCGATCTTGAGCAGCGCTTCTTCCAATGCCTCAACAGCACCGGAGACATCACCCTTGATGATGAGGTTCAGGGACTCAATCTTGCCGTCCTCGAGTGCCTTGGTGAAGTCCTCAAGGCTGATGCGCTTGCGCGCCTTCGCCAACAGAGCATTGCGCTCAGCAGCCTCACGCTTCTCAGCAATTTGGCGAGCTGTGCGGTCATCGTCGGTGACGATGAAGGTGTCACCGGCGCGTGGCACAGACGACAACCCCTGAACCGCAACGGGACGAGCTGGGTAGGCCTCTTCGACCGCGTTGCCGTCTTCGTCGGTCATCGCGCGAACACGGCCGTACGCCGTTCCCGCAACAATCGCTTCTCCAACTCGCAGGGTTCCGGACTGGATGAGCACGGTCGCCACAGCACCGCGTCCTTTGTCGAGGCGGGCTTCAATGGCCACACCGCGAGCGGTGCGGTTCGGGTTTGCCCTCAGGTCAAGGCCTGCGTCAGCAGTGAGCAAGACGGCATCCAGCAGCTCTGCGATTCCATCGCCCTTGAGCGCAGACACCTGAACGGCCTGTGTGTCACCGCCGTAGGCCTCGGCAACGAGACCGAATTCGGTCAGCTGCTGAAGAATCTTGTCGGGGTTCGCACCAGCGACATCCATCTTGTTGATGGCCACCACAATGGGCACGCCAGCTGCCTGAGCGTGATTCAAGGCCTCAATGGTCTGAGGCATGATGCCGTCATCGGCAGCAACCACCAAGATCGCGATATCTGTTACCTGAGCACCACGAGCACGCATTGCGGTGAACGCCTCGTGACCGGGGGTGTCAATGAAGGTGATGGCCCGTTCGATTCCTTCGTGCTCGGTCCACACCTGGTAAGCACCGATGTGCTGGGTGATGCCCCCAGCTTCACCGGCCACAACGTTGGCGCTGCGGATTGCATCCAACAGCTTCGTCTTACCGTGGTCGACGTGACCCATGACGGTAACCACTGGAGGACGAATAACGAGGTCTTCCTCGTTCTCTTCCTCATCGAGATCGATATCGAAACTCTCCAGAAGCTCCTTGTCCTCGTCTTCCGGCGAGACAATCTGGACCTTGTAACCAAGCTCCGCTCCGAGAACCTCGAAGGTCGCTGCATCCAATGACTCGGTCGCTGTGGCCATTTCACCGAGTTGGAACAACACAGTGACCAGGTTCCCCGGGGGAACGTGGAAGCCCGACATTACTTCGATTTTCTCCGCGAAATCACTGATCGAGGCACCCTGGCGCAGTCGGATGATGGTCGAGCCATCGCCACGGGGAATTTGCACACCGCCGAGGCTTGGCGCCTCCCGCATTTCAAACTCTTGACGCTTCGTCCGCTTCGACTTGCGGGACTTGCTCTTGCCGCCACCGCGCCCAAACGCACCAGCGGTACCACCACCGGGGCCGCGGCCACGACCGCCAGCACCGGGACGACCACCAGGACCACCGGCGCCGCCGGGTCCTCCGGGACCACCAGGACCACCACCGGGTCGCCCGGCACCTGGCCCACCAAATCCTGCGCCACCAGGGCGACCGGGGCCCCCGGTGCGCTGCTGGAAGGGTGCGCGAGCACCAGTGCCACGGTCATCGGGCCGGCGAGCGCCGACGCCTTCACCGGGTCGTGGTGCACCGGGACGGGCCATGCCCTGAGCCGAAGCAAATGGATTGTTGCCGGGCCTCGGAATACCGGGGCGGGCCATGCCCTGAGCGGAGGCAAACGGATTGTTTCCAGGGCGCGGAATACCCGTGGAGGAACGAGGCTTGTCCGTGGGCGCAGCACTGGCGGGAGCGGCTGGCTCACCACCGGAAGCGGGAGGATCAGCGATCGGCGCTGGAGGGGCTTCAACTGGCACCTCAGGAGCGGCGACGGGTGCCGGCTTAGAGGCAGCCGGCTTCGCCACAGGGGCAACGGGCACGACACCCTCTTCTGCGAAAGCAGCCTTGAGCTTGCGGGCTACAGGGGGCTCGATGGTGGAAGACGGTCCCTTAACGAACTCGCCAATTTCCTTCAGCTTGTCGAGAGCACGCTTTGAGTCGATACCCAATTCCGCGGCGATCTCGTGCACGCGTGGTTTTCCCGCCACAATTCTCCTGTCTGGGCACTCCCCAGTCAGGGCGTGCCTCTACCTACAAACGAGACTCATTTCGAGCCGCTCATGAGGTTTCCATTAGCCATTCAGCCTGTTCTTATGCGAGGTCGGTCGACCTGCTGAGTTCTTCTAAGGCCGAGCAATCCAGTGCTGGACCCTGCTTGAGGGCCCTGCTCCATGCTCGTCGTTGGAGAGAGCGGTTCAGACAGTCGGACTTGGGGTGTACCCAAGCGCCCCGGCCATGTTCTAAACCACGCTCGTCCACGACTACCCGGTTGTCTTTCGCTACACACCGCAGAAGATTTTCTGTGGTGTCCACCTGGTGACAGCCCAGGCATCGCCTGACTACGCCCATCTTACCCCCCTTGTGGCGGTCTTTTCTCGCCACAGCGCCTCGTGGGTCTAGGAATCCATTACTGAGTCGGGCTGAATATCGATTTTCGCCCCGGTCAATTTCGCTGCGAGCCTGGCGTTCTGGCCTTCTTTTCCAATGGCCAAAGACAGCTGATAATCGGGAACCAAGGCACGAACCTGCTTGAGCGCTTCATCCAGCACGAACGCGCTCGTCACTTTTGCCGGGCTCAAAGCATTAGCAACAAACTGGGCAATGTCATCCGAGTGATCAACAATGTCAATTTTTTCTTCGCCCAGCTCGTTCTGAACGGCCCTGACCCTCTGGCCCAATTCGCCAATACAGGCGCCTTTGGCGTTAAGCCCCGGCTCCAGAGCACGAACAGCGATTTTGGTGCGGTGGCCGGCTTCTCTGGCCACCGAGGTGATCTCCACCGAGCCTTTGTGAATCTCGGGAACCTCCAAGGCAAACAAACGGCGCACCAAACCCGGGTGGGTTCGACTCACCGTAATGGAGGGGCCCTTCAGGCCCTTTTCCACCTTGGTGACATAGACCCGCAAGCGCGAACCGTGTTCATAAACTTCACCGGGGACTTGCTCTTCCGGGGGAAGAATCGCTTCAACCTCACCCAGGTTGATGTGAATCATGCGGGGGTTTGGTCCCTGGGCCACAATTCCCGAGACAATATCGCCGTCTTTGCCACGATATTCGCCAAGAATCCGGTCATCGCCGATGTCGCGCAAGCGCTGATTGATGACCTGCTTCGCTGCGTGAGCGGCAATGCGACCGAAATCTTCTGGACTATCGACCTCTTCGCCCGTTTTTTCGCCTTCCTCGTTGAGGATTGGCGTGTAAATGACGACGTGTCCGGTCTTTCGGTCGAGTTCAACCCGTGCGCGAGGGGCATTCGGGTCAACGCGGTTGCCCCGATAATCCGCAACACCCGTGTGTTTTTCGTAGGCCGTCAGAATGGCCTGCTCGATGATCACGACGAGTTCGTCAAAAGGGATCTCTCGCTCTGACTCCATGAGCTTGAGCACGCTCAGGTCAATATCCATGAGGGCCCCTCCTGTTCGATTGTGTGTGAAACCCTAGACGCTTCTTCCCCAGGGTACAAGGGGAGCCTGAAAACAGCTACCGGAGCCCCCAGAGCGGCTAGCGAGCGAGAATCCCGGAAACCTGGTCTAGGGAAATATCTGATTTTTCCCCGGTGCGACGGTTCCAGTATTCAACCTGGCCCTCGGCAGCTCCGCGGCCGACGATCACGATGTGGGGAACCCCGAGAATTTCTGCATCGGCAAACTTCACTCCCGGAGATAGTTTCGGGCGATCATCCAAGAGAACGTCTGTGCCGGTGGCTTCCAGGTCGGAGGCAAGTTTCTCCGCCACCTCGAAGACAATGTCGTCCTTGCCAGCTGCAACAATATGGACGTCGAAGGGCGAAATGACCTCTGGCCAGATGAGCCCCTTGTCGTCGTGATTACCCTCAGCGAGGACCGCCACAAGCCTTGTCACACCAATACCGTAGGAACCCATGGTGACGGTGACGAGCTTGCCGCTCTCATCGAGCACCTGAAGGCCAAGAGCCTCCGCGTATTTGCGCCCCAGCTGGAATACGTGCCCGATTTCCATGCCCCTCGCGGCAACAATCGGACCCGAGCCATCTGGGGCCTCATCGCCTGCGCGCACTTCGGCAATATCCACAACACCATCTGGGGTGAAGTCTCTGCCGCACACCAGGTTGAACACATGCTTCTCGTGTTCGTTAGCGCCGGTCACCCACGCAGTTCCCTCAACAACGCGAGGGTCGACCATAAAGGCAATCCCGGTGGAGGACTTCTCCCCCAACACAGCTCCAGAGGATGACCACGGTCCGATATACCCCTTCACAAGGCCCTTGTGCTTGGCGAAGTCCTCTTCGGTGGCGGCTTCGACGGCCCTGGGGGCAAAGGCGACCTCAGCTCGTTTGAGATCAACGTCACGATCACCGGGAACACCGACAATAACAAGTTCGCGCTTTCCATCGAGCCCGGTGAGGGCTACGACAACGTTCTTGAGAGTGTCCGCGGCACTCCACGCGCCTGCGTCCCTCGGGTGGCGTTCATTCGCCAGCGCCACCAGCGTCTCAATGGTCGGGGTGTTGGGAGAATCGAAAACGACGGGAGCAGCTGTCTTGCTCGCGTCAACTACGGCCGGCGGGGTGACCCTAAAGGCCTCCACGTTGGCTGCGTAACCGCCGTCGGTGCGCACAAAAGTGTCCTCACCAACATCGGTGGGGTGCAGGAATTCCTCACTCCGGGAGCCACCCATCGCGCCGGCATCGGCCTGCACGATCACATACTCAAGGCCCAGCCGCTGGAAAATACGCTCGTAAGCGTCTCTTTGTGACTGATAGCTCTTCTCGAGGCCCTCGTCGGTGTAGTCAAACGAGTAGGCATCCTTCATCGAAAACTCGCGGCCACGCAACAGGCCAGCGCGAGGCCTGGCCTCGTCGCGGTACTTGTCTTGAATTTGATAAATCACCAAGGGCAAGTCTTTGTAACTGGAGTACAGGTCCTTCACCGTCAGCGTGAAAACCTCTTCGTGGGTGGGGGCCAACAGATAGTCGGCGCCCTTGCGGTCTTTCAGGCGAAAAATCCCATCGCCATACTCTTCCCAACGACCGGTTGCCTCATAGGGCTCGCGTGGCAAAAGGGCGGGGAAGTGCACCTGTTGAGCGCCGGCTCGCTGCATTTCTTCGTGAACAACGCGCTCGACCTTCTGGCGAACCTTGAGGCCAAGCGGCAACCACGCAAAAATTCCCGGTGCTTGGCGGCGGATATATCCGGCTCGCACCAACCACTTGTGGCTTGCAACATCCGCATCGGAGGGATCTTCGCGCAGAGTGCGCACGAAGAGGGTGCTCAGACGGGTAACCACCGGACCAGACTAGCGGGCTATTTGCTGGTGATGACTTCTGGCGTGCCCTGTGGCGCATCGGGCATGGAGGCAGCCAGACGGTTTGCTTCTTCGATCAGCGTCGCCACAATCTCGCTCTCGGGAACCGTCTTAATGACCTCACCCTTGACAAAAATCTGGCCCTTGCCGTTACCACTTGCCACTCCGAGGTCGGCCTCCCGTGCTTCTCCGGGGCCATTCACTACGCAGCCCATGACGGCCACGCGCAGCGGAACCGTCATGCCTTCAAGACCCTTGGTAACGTCCTCAGCCAGCGTGTAGACATCAACCTGGGCCCGACCACAGCTCGGGCACGACACGATTTCTAGTTTGCGCTCACGCAGGTTCAACGACTCGAGAATCTTGAGCCCGACCTTGACCTCTTCTGCGGGAGGGGCAGAGAGCGACACCCGAATCGTGTCGCCGATGCCCTCGGCAAGCAGGACGCCAAAGGCCACCGAGGACTTAATGGTTCCTTGGAACGCGGGGCCAGCTTCGGTCACTCCCAAGTGGAGGGGCCAATCGCCAGCCGCTGCCAGCTGACGATATGCCTTCACCATGACGATGGGGTCGTTGTGCTTCACCGAAATCTTGAAGTCGTGGAAATCGTGTTCCTCGAACAGGCTCGCCTCCCAGACGGCGCTCTCCACGAGCGCCTCCGCGGTGGGCTTGCCGTATTTCTCCAACAGCCTGGGGTCAAGTGAACCAGCATTGACACCAATCCGAAGGCTGACGCCGGCGGCTTTTGCAGCAGTCGCAATTTCGCCCACACGGTCATCAAACTTTTTGATATTTCCCGGGTTCACACGCACTGCAGCGCAACCGGCATCGATGGCCTGGAACACATACTTGGGCTGGAAGTGGATGTCGGCGATGACAGGAATCTGGCTCTTCTTGGCGATGATGGCGAGTGCGTCAGCGTCATCCTGGGTGGGCACCGCCACACGCACAATGTCGCAACCCGTGGCCGTCAGTTCAGCGATCTGTTGAAGGGTGCCGTTGATGTCGGTGGTCTGGGTGGTGGTCATGGACTGCACGCTGACCTGGGCGCCGCCTCCCACGAGGACTTTGCCGACCTTGATCTGACGAGAAATACGACGCGGAGCGAGGACCTCGGGGGTCTTGGGCATCCCTAAGTTAACAGCGGGCACGTGACGGATTTCCTTCCTGGGCCGGGCGCTTGGCTGGGCCGTGAATCAGACTAAGCCTAAAGCCTGAAGCTCTACTGACTCCTCCAGGTCGAGGCCGCGTTTAGGAGAAGAGCCTGATGGGGTTCACGATGTCGGCATACATCAGCAGCAAACTCATGGACGCCAGAATCACAATGACCACCAGTGTCACGGGAATCAGCTTCTTGGCATCCACGGGACCCGGGTCAGCCTTGCCCTGGAGTCGATAGAGCTTGCGGCGCAATTCATCCACAATGCCCACAGCGACATGGCCACCATCGAGTGGCAACAGGGGAACCAGGTTGAACACAAACAGCGCCACGTTCAACGACGCGAGGATGCCGATCAGGCTTGCAATCCGGTCTGAGACCGCGAGGGAATCCACCGAGGCTATTTCTCCGGCAATGCGACCGACGCCCACAACGCTGAGTGGGCCGTTCGAGTCTCGCTCTGCCGGGCCAAACGCAGCCTCTGCCACATCCACAAGTCGCTGAGGGAGTGTCAGAATAACCCGAACGACGCCCACCACGTTGTCCCAAACTGCGGGCAAGACAGCGGTGATCGGCTGAGACTGGTTTTCCACCGCTGACCCGATTCCCACGAAGCCGACATATTCGATGACGGGGTTACCCTCGGAATCCAGCAAGATCTGCCCGGAATCATCAAAGGCGTAGCGCTCGCTGAGAAGCGGCGTGACGCTGAGGCTGAGGATTTCGCCAGAGCGGTCAATGCCCAGCTGCACTGGCTTCCCGGGCGAGGCACGAATCACTTCGGTCACCGAAATCCACTCGTCCATCGCAACCCCATTGACCGAGACAATGAGGTCGCCTGGCAACAATCCAGCAGCAGCACCGGGTGCTGCCGGGTCATCCGGCAGGCACTCGCTACGGCTTTCGCTTGCGGGAACAACACACTCCGAGACACTGCCCACTCTCAAGCTGAGGCCAGGAACTCCAAAGCCCATCAGCACCACGGCGTAGAGGAGGATGGCAATGAACAGGTTCATCAGCGGCCCACCGAGCATGATGGTGATGCGTTTGTAAAGAGGCAGTTGGTAGAAACTCCTGGCAGCTAGATTGGCCTCACTGGGAAGAGCATCAGGCAGTGCTTCGTCGCCCACGACCCGATCGAGAAAGCCCGTTGTGGCAGTTTCTGGAGCATCACCCGGGTTCTTTGGCGCATACATCCCAGCCATGGCGACGTAACCGCCGAGCGGGATTGCTTTGAACCCAAACTCCGTCTCGCCTTTTTTCCTGGAGAAGAGTGTCGGCCCAAACCCAATCATGAACTGGGAAATGTAGACCCCAAACTTCTTGGCCGGGAAGAAATGTCCCCACTCGTGCAGGGCAATGGAGACCATCAAGCCCACAAAAACAACGAGAACACCAAGGGTAAAGAGCAGGGCAGATTCCACGGCCACACTCTAACCCGGCGGACTGACGATGACCCGCGAGGGCGCTACGCGCCCATCGTGGCGATGACGCGATCAGCGTGTTCGCGGGCTTGGCGCTCTGCCTCCAGCACCGCGTCGAGGGACATCTCGTGGGGCTCATGCGCCTCCACCACCTCGGTGATGACATCCGTGATGGATACAAATCCCAACTCGCCTCGGTGGAAAGCAAACACTGCCTGCTCGTTAGCGGCATTGAAGACAGCCGGGAAGGTCACGCCCCTGGCACCCACACTCTTGGCTAACTCGACAGCCGGGAACGCCTCGTTGTCTAATGGCTCAAACGTCCACGTGTGGGCCTTCGACCAGTCAACGCCAGGAATGACCCCTGGCACGCGGTCTGGCCAGTTCATCCCGAGAGCAATGGGCAAGCGCATGTCTGGTGGAGAACACTGGGCGATTGTCGATCCATCGACAAATTCCACCATCGAGTGCACCACTGACTGCGGGTGAACGGTGACCTGGATGCGCTCAAAGGGAATGTCAAAGAGCAGGTGCGCCTCGATGACCTCGAGGCCCTTGTTGACCAGCGTTGCCGAATTCGTGGTCACAACGAGCCCCATATCCCAGGTGGGATGCGCGAGCGCTTGCGCGGGAGTCACCTCGAGCAAGGAACTTCTCTTGCGCCCACGGAAGGGTCCCCCACTCGCGGTGACCACCAAAGAGGCCACCTCTGCTGCAGTGCCCGCGAGCAAAGCCTGGGCTAGCGCCGAATGCTCGGAGTCCACCGGAACAATTTGGTCCGGGCGCTGCTTTGCTCGAGTGACGAGCTCGCCTCCCACGATCAGGCTTTCTTTGTTAGCAAGGGCAAGCGTTGCTCCCGACTCGAGCGCTGCCAGCGTGGGAGCTAGGCCCACAGAACCGGTGATACCGTTCAGCACCACATCGGCTGACACATCCCGCACTAGCTGCGCTGCGTCACTAGCTCCGAATACCACCCGGTCCGCGGGCACCCCGTGCGCCGCGGCTTGGGCCATCGCCAGCTCGCGATTAGTACCAGCGGCAAGTCCAACGACACGAAAAAGCTCTGGGTTTCGTGAGACCACCTCGAGTGCCTGGGTGCCAATGGAGCCGGTGGAACCCAGAATGATGACCTCACGCACGGGCGAGGTCCGATGGGGTGAGGGCACTCACGGTGCGATCAATAGTGCACTGGCCAAGGACACGCTCGCCAACATAGACGACTGCGCTTTGACCGGGTGCGACACCGAGCAGTGGTTCTAGGACGCGAACAATCAGTTCGCCACCCTCCACCCTGGCAACGGCGTCCACCGGGTCAGCGTGGGCACGAACTTGAACCTGGCACGCAAATTCAGAGCAGCCAAAACCAGCCTCGTCGCTGCGGTCTTCGGCAAGACCGGAGACCACCGGGTCCGCACCGGCAAAGCTCATCATGGAGCCAGCCAACTCAGAAATGGCCAGCGCTTCTTTGGGCCCGACAATGACCTCGTTGGTCTTCGGTCGCACCTCTAAGACATAGCGGGGCTTTCCATCAGCGGCGGGGAACCCCAGCTGCAAACCTTTGCGCTGGCCGACCGTGTATGCGTGGGCGCCCTCATGGGAGCCCACCACTTGGCCCTCGTGATCGATCACCTGGCCGGTTTCGGTGCCCACGCGCTCAGCGAGCCATCCTCTGGTGTCGCCATCGGGAATAAAGCAAATGTCGTGGCTATCGGGCTTGCTCGCCACCACGAAACCCCGCCGCTCGGCCTCCTTGCGAACCTCAGCCTTGGAGGGTGTGTCAGCGAGCGGAAAATAGCAGTGCTCGAGCTGATCGGTGCGAAGCACTCCGAGGACATAGGACTGGTCTTTGGCCCACGCTGCAGCGCGGTGAAGCTCCTTGCCGTGTGGCCCCTCAACAACCTTCGCGTAGTGGCCAGTTGCCACCGCATCAAATCCGAGCGCCAGGCCGCGCTCAAGAACCGCCTGGAACTTGATGTGCTGATTACAGCGCATGCACGGATTCGGGGTCCGACCCTCCCGGTACTCGTCGATGAAGTCTTGAACCACGTCAGCGGCAAAGCGCTCAGAAAAATCCCACACATAGAAGGGGATCCCCAGCGAGTCTGCGACCCGCCTGGCATCCATCGAATCTTCGATTGTGCAGCAACCACGAGAACCTGTGCGCAGGGTGCCGGGCATTCGAGCCAGGGCTAAGTGCACACCAACCACCTCGTGGCCTGCCTCGAGGGCGCGCGCAGCGGCAACGGCGCTATCGACGCCACCGCTCATCGCTGCCAGAACTTTCACGTGTCTCAGTGTAGGTATAAACCCTCACCAAGCACCTGGATAGGGGTGCGCCGGCGTTATGCCGGCGCTGCCATCCCCGCAGCACTGGCTCTCTCCACTACCGAGGCAAAAACGGCAATCACCTGATCAACATCAGCCTCCGTGGTGGAGTAGCTGAGACTAAATCGCAGAGCTCCGCGAGCGTCGGCTTCGCTCACCCCCATTGCGAGCAACACGTGGGATGCCTCGGGCACACCGGCCTGGCAGGCCGACCCGGTAGAGACATGAATACCGTGCTGATCCAGCAGATAGAGCAACACATCGCCTTCGCAGCCAGGCACTGTGATGTGCAGATTCCCCGGCAACCGATCCGCTGATCCGCGGACCACAAGGCTTGGGACCTGCGCCTGAAGCCCCACCATCAGTCGATCGCGCAGCGCACCGAGTGCCACAGCGCCCTGGTGGCGCTTAGCGTCCCTGGCCTCCAGGGCAACGGCGAAGCCGAGCGCTCCCGCGACGTTCAAGGTTCCAGAGCGCTGACGCTGCTGCTCTCCCCCGTGGTGCAGGGCTTCCCACGCCGGAGCATGCCGGGAGAGCACCAGTGCGCCCACGCCGACTGGTCCACCGACCTTATGAGCGGAGACGCTCATGGCTGTGACGCCCAAGTCTCTAAAGCTCACTGGCACATACCCGAGCGCCGCCACGGCGTCGAGATGAGTGGGAACTTGGTGCTCACGAGAAATCTCGACAATGTCAGCGACCGGCTGAACCGAGCCGACCTCGTTATTGGCAAGAAGGCTACTGACTAGAGCAACCCGGTTCGAGGCAAGCAGGGATCGAAGCTCCTCGGCGTTCATCACACCGAACTCATCAACACCAGGCGCCAACCACGTTGCGCCTGTGGCAACCAACCATTTCAGGGCATCCAAGGTGGCGTGATGTTCAGCGCCGGTGGCAACGATGGCGCCAGGGTTTCCAGGGTTGGCTTTTTCGGCAGCCCAGAGGGCTCCCTTCACAGCAGCATTGATTGCCTCGGTGCCCCCCGAGGTCAGAACAACTTCAACAGGTTCTGCATCCAGCACGGCAGCGATGCGCTCTCTGGCGTCCTCGAGCATGGCGCGAGCCCTCTGGCCTGCCTGGTGAATAGAGGAAGGATTGCCCACCACATCAAGAGCCTCACGATAGGCCTGCTTGACCGCCTCCGACATGGGGCTGGTGGCCTGGTGATCGAGATAAACGCCCATGGGGGGCTCCTAGAACATCAGGGAAGACAGCCGGTTGCGGGCTTGCTTCACTGCCTCGGTGGTGGCTCCGGCCAGGAGGAAATAGGACAACAGCCTCCCTCGAATGATGTCTTTCTCCTCGGGAGTGACATCCGAATACAGAGCGAGCAAACGATTACACGCGTCTTCCACGTGACCACCCGAGATCTCAAGATCGGCAACAGCCAAAGCCGCTGTGACATCCTCGGGCTTCGCGGTGGCATTCTCTCTCGCCCGGTTCGCATCGAGACCAGTTACTCGCTCGAGCAACTCCACCTGGGCAAGACCGGCCTCGGCTTCGGAGTCGGCCGGGTTCTGCGCAATTGCTTTCCCAAAGGCGGCTTTTGCGCCCGCAATGTCATCGCGCCCCAGCGCGTCGTAGGCCTCTTGGTGGAGCGGGGGCAGGGGTTCCTCGGCGGGTTCTCCAGAGTCATCAGTGGGTGGAGCGACTTTCCCGGTTACACCTCCCTTGGCGGCGAGGGCTAGAACCTGGTCCAACACGGCGCGAATTTCGGCCTCGGGAGGAATGCCCTGGAACAGTGGCACGGGCTGACCCCCCACCAATGCCACAACGGTAGGAATTCCCTGAATGCCAAGAGCTTGAACGAGCTCCGGCGCACTTTCTCCGCGCACAGTTCCCAGCACAAATGCTCCCTGGTAGGACTCGATGAGCGGTCCGAGCTGAGGGGTCAGTTCCCCACCATAAATTTCGAGAACGACCGGAACTCGCTTGGAGAGCTCGACGAGCTCTCCAATGCTGGAGTCATCCACGTCCCGCACCAGAGGGCTCGCCGGGGTACTAGAGGGCGCTGGGGTGGCATGCTTTCGGACCAGCCCCGAAAGATCAAGAGCTCCATGCAACGCGGGGCCACCGAGTGGACTACTCACTGTCGACTTCCTTTGCTCCGACCAGACTGTACGTGTAGCCGAGCACGCGAATGCCCTCCTCGGAGCCAACCGGGGGCACATACCAAAGTACTTGGATGTTGGAGATGACTTCGAAACCTCTGGTGGACTGCGACAGGGACGTAAGCGCCCTGACCGCGATACTGGCGTTCACCGACGCGCCCGACTGGGCCGGGGTCACTCTTTCGATTTCCTGAAGGGTCGCCATCACCAGAGCACCACCATCGGCAGTGGCGAAGGCCACCACCTCATTCTCCGAGGGCGTAGTCTCCCACTCCACATCAACGGTGTCACCGAAGGACTCTTGCCGCAGTGCAGCAGCTTCTGGCCCGAGCTGAATAAACAAACGGTCTGTGGCCAGGGCGAACTCGAGCGCGAAGGGACTCGAGGTTCCCTGGTTGATGACATCGGCATAGTTCGCGGCAACATCAACCGGTGACAAGCGAATCAAACCGGAGTCTGGCGAAAGCCTGGCTGATCCCAAGCTCGCGGAGGGCAGATTAGGGATCTGCACCTGCGGTGCCAACACCACGGCATAGCTCAAACGGTAATCAGAGCGTGGGCTCTCTTGAGAGAGCACCACCCCCACGGAGGGTGATTCCAAATCATCCTCGTCTTGGATGATCCCAAAGACGCTGCGCGGCCAGGTGGATGTCTGTTGCGGAAGAACGAGCCGGATGGGTGAGGCCAAAATCGGGGTGAGAGTTCCCGACGTGGGATCGGCCCGCTTGATGATGTAGGCGGCACGCCTGGCAGCAAGAGTGGGTTCGCTGACGCGATCCGCCAGGAGATTAACCGCGAGCTCCTCATCAGCCGATTGAATCGCTTGGGCGACGGTAGCCATGATTCGCGAGAACTGCAGTTCAGTGACTGCCGGATACGGCACCACTGCAGGCGCCTGCACCTGGCTGTCAGTCTCTTCAACCTCAACCTGGGTCGGCTCCGGGGCGCACCCTGTGGCGCCCCACAGCACCGCGCCAGCGAGGGGCAGTGCAACAAAACGCAACGACCGGCGACCCCGAGGTTTAACGGAGGAGCGTTGAGGTTGACGATAAGAACCCCGAGGAGGCTTGGGGCGCTTGGTCATCCGGCGTCGCGGTCCGCGGTTTTTCCGCCACACGATGTAGTTGATCAGCACCATGACGAAACCGGCAATCATCGACCCGATACCCACCACAATCAACGCCCACGAGACCAGGGAATCGGTCACCAGCGGCCAGGACACGGTGATGTTCTGCGGTGCTGGAAGAGTCCCGTCGCTCATGATCAGAACACTCACGTCCTCCGGGACGGAGAACGAGACACTGATTTGGCCCTCATCCGAGTATTCCTGGAACCACAGGTCAGAGCCCGCCGGATCTGGCAACGTCAGGTCTTGGCCAGTACGCGGCAACACAATAAAGCCATCGGCCAGTGGATCAAAGAGCAATTGGGTGTGACGTCCAGGCGAAAGCCACGCCATCACATCAACAGTGCGCCCGTAGGCAACAAAAACCCGCTCCGAGGTGACGATTGCGGCACCATCGCCGCTCGGGACCCGAGCGCTCACCCCGCCCTCGACCGAGAGTGTTACGCGACCGGGGTAGGCGGCTAAGTCTGTGCCGTGAATGATCGTTGCCGGCGCAGTTGTCTGCGTCACCACAGGACGGTCAATCAACTGGTCGTTGGCAAAAACGGTGCGCTGCGCGATACCCAGCCCCAGAGTGAGGACGGAGACAGAGAGCAACACGATGGCAACAATGACCCGCACTCTTCACCTCCCCTACTCAGAACCTGGCTCGTGGCCGCGACTCTCCAGGGTAGCCGATTGGCAGTTGGTTTCTGCTGGGGTAGTCGGGCTACACTACGGGGAGCCTTAAATGACTTTATGGGGAGACCGTAGTAAATGGCAGTCGAAGACTCCGAGTTCCAGACCGAACTTCGCGGCTACAAGCGCAGCGAAGTCGATGAGATCATCAGTGAACTGCGCACGGAACTCATCCAGGCCTCCAAGGACCGCCAGAGCGCTCTCGAAGAACTCAAGGCCGCCACCGAAAGCTTGACTGCACTTCAGGCATCCAGCGGTGAGGCCGAATCTCCCACCTACGCTGGCCTCGGTGGACGCCTCGAAGCGGTACTCCGCATCGCCGAGGAGCAGTCCACCCGCATCATCGGCCAAGCCGATATTGATGCCGAACGAATCATCGCCAGCGCAAAGCTTGATGCCGCCGAGACCCTCGAGGCTGCCGCACGCGAAGCACAGAGAATTAACCAAGACGCCACCAACTCCGCCACGAACACCCTCGATGGCGCACAGGCGAAGGCGGAAGCAACCGTCGCCGAGGCAACAGCTGAGGCGGAGCGCGTTCGCGCACAAACCATTAATGAAGCCGCCGCTATCCGAGGCGCAGTAGCCACGGAGTCAGCCAAGCTTCGCGCCAGCGCAAAGAGAGAAACCGAAGCGCTGCGCGCAGAGGCCATGCGCGAGATTTCAGAACTGAAGGTCGTTGCCGCGCGCGAGCTCAATGAGGCCAGGGCCAAGGCCTCCACCCTGTCCAAGGAAATCCAAGTCGAGCGTGCAAGCCACGAACTCACCCTTCGCAAGATTCAAGAAGAAGCAGCCCTCGCGAAGACCAATGCTGAACACGAGGTCACCGAGACCACCGCGCGTCTTGCCTATGACAACGAGAACCAAGCCAAGGAACTCGCCCGCAATGCCGAGCAGGCACGAGCGGATCTGGACGCAGAGCTTTCAGCGCGACGCGCTGAGGCCGAGCGCGAACTGCTCGACACCCACCAGAAGGCTGTTGAGCTCAACAACCGTTTCCTTCAGGAAGCAGAAGATCAGCTGAGTGAAACCAAGGATCGCCTGACCGGTTTGCGCAAAGAGCAAAAGAAGATTATCTCTGCCATCGAAGAGGCCAACCGGACCGGAAAGAACAGCGCCGAAAAGGCAGCGAGCGAGACCATCGCAGCCGCCGAGGCTCGTGCTGCGCAGATCATCCGTCAGGCCGAGGGCGAGGCTACCAACCGCGTTGCCGCCGCCGAGCGCAGGCTGGTCGAGCTCCGCGTGGAGCGCGACACCATCGCCGACTACATCGAATCTCTTCACGCCGTGGTGGGTAAAGCTCTCGCCGTTACCAAAGCTCCGAGGCCCACGGCTAATGGTTCTGCTAAGCAGGCCACCTCTCGGAAAGCGGCGAAGCAGCCAAATTCAGCCGCTTCGTAATCTCGTTCAGCACAAAATAGGTGTATTTCTCACCAACCCACAAATGCTTGGCGCCCCAGCCGGGAACAATCTCAACACCGGGCGCCAGAGAGAAGCGCTCCGTCGCTTCTAAGGGCTTCAGGTAGTCATCAAACTCCGGCACCAGAGCCACCACGGGAATCGACAGATCAGCCCACCGGGAGAGCTCCTCGTCGGTGGTGCGATGCAGTGGCGGTGAGAGCAAAATGACACCTGCAATCTCACCTGCATGGTCCCTGGCGTGCTTGAGAATCACCTCGGTCCCAAAAGACCAACCAATGAGCCAGGGGTGAGGGAGGCCCGAGCTCCGAACAAAGTCCAGCGCGGCCTCGAGATCCATGCGTTCATCCTCGCCGTGGCCGAACTGGCCCTCCGAGGTTCCCCGGGGCGAGCTGACACCCCGAAAGTTGAAGCGCACCACGGCCAGCTGGGCGAGTGCTGGCAGACGCCACGCTGCCTTCCTAATGACATGAGAATCCATGAACCCGCCGGCGGTGGGCAACGGGTGAAAGAACACTGCGCTCGCCACAGGCGCACCCGTTAGCGGAAGGGACAGCTCCCCCACCAGAGTCAGGCCATCGGAGGTGTGGAGGGTGATGTCGCGTCGCTCGGCCGGCAAAATGGTCGTCGAGGTAATCGCAGCGCTCACGCAATTCTCCAACAGTGCTGGTGCCAGTGGCGGCGTTCGGACACGTCGTTGTGCTCCCCCATGATTCCATCGGTGCGCCAGGCAACGAGGTGGGAGACCCCGATGTCGACACTGAGGTTGCAGCCAGGGCAGGTGTACACCTTGACTGCTTTAGCAGCACTGATGGGTTGGACAACGTAGGTGTAGCCGCGCTTGGTCTCGGTCCGGCGAAACCCGGTTTTCAGGCGATCGATATCCAGCGGTTCTGGGTCTTCACGTTTACCACCGCGTGGTCGATTACTCCGAGGCATGAGAGCGCTCAGTACCAGTTCTTCTGCTGTGAATGGCCCCACGCCTTGCAGGGGGTGCCATACCGCGCCTCGATGTAGCCAAGGCCCCACACAATCTGCGTCGTCGGGTTAGTGGCCCAGTCAGCGCCAGCGCTGGCCATCTTCTCTCCCGGCAGAGCCTGAGGAATACCGTAAGCACCGGAACTGCGGTTCATGGCGAAATGGTTCCACCCGGACTCCTTGGACCAGAGCGCCACCAAACAGTCAAACTCCCCGCCATCCCAGCCTCGACCCGAGACCAAGCCCAGTGCAATGGCTTGAGCAGTTCCGGGGTCGGGACGGCCGGCGGCGGGTGCCATCAGATATCCGCCCACAACGGTGAAGTCTTCCCGGGTCAGCCCAGTGCCCTGACCGGTCACCAGAAAGCTGACCGACGTGTTGGCGCCCGGGC
The DNA here is from genome assembly GCA_044341675.1 of Pontimonas sp. Lineage (GTDB taxonomy): Bacteria > Actinomycetota > Actinomycetes > Actinomycetales > Microbacteriaceae > Pontimonas. Next base: position 28,400 of record JBIIRH010000006.1, on the reverse strand, counting down.
TCAGCCAGGCTGCAGTGGCCATGGTGCTGGATGGCCCAGCCAAGGGCACAGCAACAAAGCCCGCGACGCTGGCCATAGCGAGCACCGAGAGGACTGTGGGTTTAGCCGAGGGACGCTCCGCGCGATGCGCGGGACGTCGGAACCAGGCTTTTGGCATGTTTCTCACAACCCGCACAGTCTAACCGAGGGTCTTCCGAAGCCCACCTAGCGGACTGCCAGCATCACCGCGATGGTGTCATCAAGCAGCGCGTCGACCTGCCGCTCGTCATAGCCGGCAAAGCTCGTCCTGAAGCTGGCCGTGCGAACAGCAGCCACCGACAGGAGCTGTTGCTGCTGGAAATACTGCGAAATGTCGTCCAAGAGACTGTCAACATCACCACGGTGATAACCGGGCTGGATGAGCGAAACCGTCCGGAACTTCTCGCCGTGCGGGCGGGACGAGCGATCAAGAATCTCTTGGGCTCGTTCCCGAATCTCGCGGAAGTACCCTTCGTCGCCTTTCTGGGCGGTGGACTCGGCGCGTTCTTTGTCCGCAAAGGCCTCTTCGAGACGCCAGAGCGCCTCGTCTACGGCCTTAGTGGTGAACCCTTCGGCCTTCACCAGAGGAAAGACGGTGCTACGAATGTCTGAGGAGGTAAGACCATCCTCGGAGCCTTCAAAAACGTTTTTTGCCCGCTCAAGAAAAGCGGTGACCTGGTCTTTGTCGTAGCCGGGGACGCCCTTATCGGCTATCGGAAACGGTGTATCCACGCCCTTATTGTGCCAGGGGCTGTGAGAAAACGACGCTAGGGCTGGCGGTCTATCCGAAAATCTGCACCATGACGTAGAGCATGGCCATGGAGGGCAACATGGAATCTAGACGGTCAAGAAACCCGCCATGGCCTGGCAGCCAGGAGGAAATGTCCTTGATGTCCAGGTCCCGCTTAATGAGGGACTCGACGAGATCCCCGAGTGTCGCACTCCCCAGAAGAAGTGCTCCGAGGAGGAGCCCCACCCACAGAGGCAGACCAAGCATGAGTGTTCCGAGCAGTGCCCCCGCAATCAAAGCTGCCACCGAAGACCCAGCGAAGCCTTCCCACGTCTTCTTCGGGCTAATTTTCGGCGCCAGAGGCGTTCGACCAAAACTCAAACCGGTGGCGTAAGCCCCCGTGTCCACAGCAACCACAATGACTACACCGGCAAGAACCCACCACTGTCCACCGGGGAGTGCTGCGATCGCCACGGCGAATCCTCCCAAGAAGGGGACGTATCCGAGCACCATGATGGCCACGCCAATATCGGGCAAGGTCGAGCCCAACGAGGGCCTATCGAAGAGCGGACGAAGTGCTCGGCTGACCGCCACCAGGACGATAGCCCCCAGGAAGGACCACAGTTGGCCCTCGGGCCCGAAATAGAAAGCTAAGGGAACCATTGCGCCAGAAAGCCCCACCAGTGGCCACCGGGAACGCAGGCGCCCCTTGGCCCGCAGGGCGGTAGCCAGTTCAAAGACTGCGACGACCACGAGCCCCGTCACAAACACGACGAATAGTTCCACAAGCCACATCAGGCTCCCCAGGAAGACTCCTCCCAGGAGAAGCCCAATCACAATCGCTTGCCACAGCGGACGCCCGGCCTTCTGATCAATGCGCGCGTTAACATCGCGAACTTGTTCTTCGAAGCCGTGGACTGCAGCTTCAATGTTCTCGAGTGCTTCGGCGGCGGCGCCGCCCTGGGCAAAGAGGCCAGTGGGAGGAGCCGAGGGCTTGGCGGGTCGCTTAGGTGGAGTGCTCATTAGACCTCGAGCAGCTCTGCTTCTTTCTTCTTGAGGGCATCCTCAATCTGGTCGATGTGTGTCTTGGTCAGTGCTTCCAACTCTTTTTCTGCGCGAGAGACATCGTCCTCGCCCACTTCAGAGGTGAGAGCATCAAGATCGTCTTTGGCTTTTCTGCGAACACTGCGCACAGAAACACGACCATCTTCGGCCTTCTGGCGGACAATCTTGACGTATTCCTTGCGACGGTCTTCGGTCAGCTCGGGCATCGTCACGCGAATGACTTCGCCATCGTTACTGGGGCTTGCCCCCAGGTTAGGAAAGTTGGTGATGGCCTTCTCAATGTCTTTCATGGCGCTCTTGTCGTAGGGGGTCACGACAATGGTGCGCGCTTCAACATTTTGCAGACTCGCAAGTTGAGCCAAGGGAGTGGGCTGGCCGTAGTACTCGACCATGATTTTCTGGAACAGCGCGGGGTTGGCGCGACCGGTGCGGACAGTCTGGAAGTCCTCGTGCACCACGTCGACAGCCTTCGCCATCTTCTCTTTGGCTTCCGCCAAAACATCAGAAATCATTGCGTTTTCCCCTCCAGTGCCAGTGTAGTGTCAGCGCTTCGCTACGAAACGAGAGTGCCGATGCGCTTGCCCTGAATGGCCTTAGTGACGTTGCCGGAGGGCTCCATCCCAAAGACGACCATCGGCATCTTGTTATCCATGCACAAGCTAAACGCGGTCGAGTCAACAACTTTCAGACCCTTGACCAAAGCCTCCTGGTACGTCAGCTTCTCGTACTTTGTCGCAGCGGGGTCTTTCTTAGGATCGGTCGTGTACACACCATCAACGCCGTTCTTAGCCACCAACACCTCATCGGCGAGAATCTCCAGCGCGCGCTGAGCAGCGACGGTGTCGGTGGAGAAATAGGGAAGACCAGCACCGGCACCGAAAACCACAACGCGACCCTTTTGCAGGTGGCGGATGGCTCGAAGCGGAATATAGGGCTCTGCGACCTGAGTCATCGAGATTGCGGATTGAACACGGACCTCAGCCCCGGCCTGCTCGAGGAAGTCTTGAAGAGCCAAAGCGTTCATCACGGTGCCGAGCATGCCCATGTAGTCGGCACGTCGGCGATCCATACCTCGTTGGCTCAGTTCGGCACCGCGGAAGAAGTTTCCTCCACCCACCACAACAGCAACTTCGGCTTTCTTGGCGCCCTCGGCAATTTCGCGGGCGATTTCAGCCACAACATCGGGATTGACCCCTAGGGAGCCGCCACCAAAGGCTTCACCCGAAAGCTTGAGCAGTACTCGTCTGCGGCGCTCGACCATAGCAACACCTTTCCTCGCGTGACCCAGCGTAGTGCCCCGGTGAAGCAGTAGAGGGCTGGGGCACACCGTGCCCCAGCCCTCTACCATCGAGAAATGTTGTGCTTAGGCACCAACCCGGAAGCGAGCAAAACCGGAGACCACAAGGCCGGCCTGATCAAGAACCTGCTTGACCTGGAGCTTGTTGTCCCTCGCGTATTCCTGCTCGAGGAGCGCCACCTGCTTGAAGAAGGCGCCAACGCGACCCTCAACAATCTTGGGAAGGGAAGCCTCTGGCTTGCCCTCTCCGCGGCTGATTTCCTCAACGATGCGACGCTCGGTCTCAACAGCCTCGGCAGGGACATCGTCACGGCTGAGGTACTGAGGGTCGGCGAAGGAAATGTGCTGAGCCACGCTGCGCGCGGTCTCGGCATCCTTGCCCGAGTAGGCCACAACAACACCGACCTGCGGAGGCAGGTCTTTGTTGGTCTTGTGGAGGTACACCGCGAAGCCTTCACCGGAGAGCTTCGCAACTCGGCGCAGCTCAACTTTTTCACCGATGATGGCGGCCTGGTCCTCGATCATTGAGGATACGGTCCCACCGCCAGCGGAAGCAGCGAGAGCCTGGTCAAGAGAATCGGCGCCGGCAGCGACAATCGCAGCGAGCACAGAATCAGCGAGAGCGACGAACTTGTCGTTCTTTGCGACAAAGTCAGTCTCACAAGCAAGCTCAATCATGTAGGCAACGCCGTTGCCCTCATGAGCAGCCACAAGGCCCTCACTGGTGGAGCGGTCGGCACGCTTGGCGTTACCCTTGGCGCCCTTGAGACGCAGGATCTCAATGGCCTTGTCGACGTCTCCGCCGGCTTCTTCCAAAGCGTTCTTGGTGTCCACCATTCCGGTGCCGAGCTGTTCGCGCAGCTTCTTGATGTCCTCGAGAGAAACGTTTCCCATGTGTCGAACTCCTTACTTCTTCTCTGCAGACTTAGCGGCTGGAGCCTTCTTAGCGGCAGGCTTCTTTGCAGCGGGCTCAGCCTTCTTGGCAGCAGGCTTCTTCTCAGCAGCTGCTTTTTTGGCTGGCTCAGCTTTTGCGGCTGGTGCCTTCTTGGCAGCTGGCTTCTTTGCAGCCGGCTCAGCCTTCTTGGCAGCAGGCTTCTTCTCAGCAGCTGCTTTCTTGGCTGGCTCAGCCTTCTTGGCGGCAGGCTTCTCCTCCGCGGCAGCGGGAGCAGCCTCGGTGGGCTGCTCGAGAAGCTCGCGCTCCCATTCAGCCAGCGGCTCCACAGCGGACACGTTGCCCTCAGCACCAGGCTTCTGGTGACGCTCGATCAAACCTTCAGCAACCGCATCGGCGATGATCTTGGTGAGCAAGGCCACCGAGCGAATCGCGTCGTCGTTACCAGGAATTGGGTACTGGAAGTCGTCGGGGTCAGCGTTGGAATCCAAAATTCCGACTACCGGAATACCGAGCTTCTTGGCTTCATCGATAGCGAGGTGCTCGCGCAGTGGGTCAACAACCCAGAGAGCGCTCGGCGCCTTGGGAAGGTTGCGGATTCCACCGAGTGACTTCTGCAGCTTGGTGAGCTCGCGCTTCTTGAGCAGAAGCTCTTTCTTCGTGAACCCCTGAGTGGTGTCCTCGTAGTCGATTTCTTCGAGTTCTTTCATGCGGCCCAGACGCTTGGACACGGTCTGGAAGTTGGTCAGAAGACCACCCAGCCAGCGCTCGTTCACATAGGGCTGTCCCACGCGGGTTGCCTGCTCGGCAACAGATTCCTGCGCCTGCTTCTTGGTTCCCACAAACAAGACGGTGCCGCCGTGGGCAACGGTCTCTTTGATGAAGTCATACGCCTTGTCGATATATGCCAGCGACTGCTGAAGATCGATGATGTGGATTCCGCTGCGCTCCGTCAGGATGAAGCGCTTAACTTTCGGGTTCCACCGGCGGGTCTGGTGTCCAAAGTGAACACCGCTGTCGAGCAGTTGTCTAATGGTTACGGCAGCCATTGCTGCACTCCTTTTGTTGTTTTCGGTTGAACCTCACGCCGACGGCGTGAGCCTGGTGCCGAGGCCACCACCGCACTCACCACTCTCCCCCTGCGCAAACAGCAGAAGATGTAGATGAGACCGACGGGTGTGACACTAAGTTCGACACGCGAAGTCAGGGCACCAGAGCGCCCTGCTTCGACCATCATAGCGGCTCTAGCGCCGTATCTCGAGTCGAAAAGTCCTACCCCAGAGCCAGAAGGTGCTCCGCCAGGGCGCGAAACGCTTGACCCCGATGCGAGAGAGCATCTTTGCCCTCATCGCTGAGTTCACTAGAGGTGCGAGAGTCCCCCTCCGGCACAAAAATCGGGTCATATCCAAACCCACCGGAGCCCGTGGGCTCATCCGCAAGAGAGCCCTCCCACGAGCGCTCGAGCACCAGCTCCCCTCCCGAGTGGACGAGTGCCGCAGCGCAGACGAATCGGGCCCGCCTATTAGCAACACCCACCATCTGGGAGAGCACCAGTGCCGTGTTCTCTTCGTCAATGCCGGTCCCGGAATACCGGGCCGAATTAATTCCTGGGGCTCCATCAAGGGCGTCCACGACAAGTCCGGAATCATCGGCTATCGAGGGCAGGCCCGATTCCGCAAAGGCGGCACGAGCTTTGATCAGCGCGTTAGCGCTGAAGGTCTCGCCGTCCTCGATGGGCGAGGGTCCAGGGGCTGGCACAAGAGTGAGACCTGGCACCGCTGGCCCCAAAATCCTCTGCAGTTCCAGGATTTTGTGGGCATTTCTAGTGCCAACAACGATGTCCATGGGGTGTTAGGACTGACCGAGAGCTTGGCGCTGAAGGGCGGCAAGCTCGGTGGTTCCCTGAAGCGCTAGATCGAGTAATCGATCGAGCTCCTGGCGGTCAAAGGGCGTGCCCTCAGCGGTGCCCTGCACTTCCACAAACGAGCCCCGACCGGTCACGACAACGTTCATGTCAGTATCGGCAGCAACATCCTCGACGTAGTTGAGATCTAGTAGCGGCTCCCCGTCAACAATCCCCACGCTAATGGCGGCGACCGAGTCGCGAATCACCTGGGCACCCTTGGCGATGTGACCCTGTGCACTCGCCCACGACAGGGCATCCGCCAGAGCAACATAGGCGCCGGTGATGGAGGCTGTCCTGGTTCCGCCATCGGCTTGCAAGACATCACAGTCGAGAAGAATCGTGTTCTCCCCCAGAGCCTGGAAATCCACAACGCCACGGAGGCTTCGCCCAATCAGCCTCGAAATCTCGTGGGTTCGCCCACCAAGTTTCCCCTTCACCGACTCACGATCCATCCGATCGTTCGTGGATCGAGGAAGCATGCCGTATTCGGCGCTCACCCACCCCGTCCCCTTGCCGGCTAGCCAGCGAGGGACTCCCGGGGTGAAGGAGGCTGTGCAGAGCACTTTGGTATCGCCAAAGCTAATGAGCGCGCTGCCCTCAGCTTGGGCGCTCCAGCCGCGCTCGATGGAGATTGGTCTGAGCTCTCCCGCTCTGCGTCCATCTGATCGGGTCATTGGCCTGTCTCCTTTGTCGAATGTATCCACGTCACAAAATCTTCGGCGCGTTGTTCATAGTCGCGGTAGTAACCAAAACTCGGTGCCCCAGGCGAGAGCACCACATAATCACCGGGCCTCGCCCACGACCTGGCCGTCACCACAGCCTGCTCCATGCTTGCTGCCACCGCCAACTGGGTGTTCTCCAGTCGGCCCGCTTCGGCGAGCGCCGCGGTGCAGAGCTCCACCAGTTTCTGCCCGCTGCCGGGCAAACCAATCACGCCCCTCGGCGGATGAGCGGCGATGTGGGACACGAGCGGTGAGTAGTCCACACCACGATCGTGGCCGCCGATCAAGATGATGACCTGATCGGCGGGAAATGCCTCAAGAGCTGCCTTGGCTGCTTGAGGGTTTGTGGCCAAGGAATCATTGATGAACACAACCCCGGAGGGATCCTGGATCGGCTCAAGCCGGTGAGCAAGGGGTTGGAAACTCTCCAGCAGCTGTGGGACCGAGGCAACATCGAGCTGTCCTCCCACTGACGCGGCGGCGATAGCCATCAGGGCATTGCGCAGGTTGTGCTCGCCCCGCAGCGTCAAAGACGAACTGTGGGCGATGCGAGTGGTGCCGTGGTGCAACCAGTGCCCGCCGCTGCCATCAGCTTCCAGGTGCCACTGCTCTCCCTCCCCAACCCACGTGACTGCTAAGTCGGGATAGCGCTTGGAAAGTTCGCTCTTGAGAATTTCATCATCACCGTTGGCGATGACGTGGTCAGGGCTGCCCGCCGCCAGGTGCAGCTTGTCGTCGTAATACACCTGCTCTGAGCCATGCCAGTCCAGGTGCTCGGGAAAGAGTGCGGTCAGCACCACCACGGAGGGCGACGTTTCCAGACGCGCGCACTGATAGCTCGAGAGCTCCACCACCTGGAATTCACGGGGGTCGATTCCTTGAACAGGAATTCCCATGTTTCCCGCAAGCGCCGCATCCACGCCTGAGCCCACCAAGAGGTGGTGAATCAGGGTGGAGGTCGTCGATTTACCTTTTGATCCGGTAACCCCAATCATCGTGTGAGCGTGGTCGGCAACAAACAGCGCAGTTCCTGAACTCAGCGGTATTCCGAGCTCCGCAACTGCCTGATGGAGCGCGCCAGTCTTGGGGATTCCGGGTGAGAGCAGAGCAATGTCGGCTGCGCGCAGAGATTCTGGAATCGACTCCAGGGTGGGATCAATCACCACCAGGGGAATGCGATCACCGTAATCCTTGCGCCAGGCTGTGGCAGCGTCGCCCTCTTTCCCATCGAGGGCGAGCACAGTGCAGCTGATGTCGTCCTGGAGTAAGCGGTCGGCGAGTGCACGACCCTCCCTGCCGACTCCCACAATGAGAACCGTGCGGCCCTGGAGGCTAGCAAGCCCCGGTGCTTGCTTAGGCAAGAACCTGCCCCAGCGAGCTGTAGGCGTTCGGAAGCAGGGTGCGGGAGTCTCGGTGACCCAATACCTGGTTCTCCAAATCAGGGTGAGGGTCTTCTAGCTCGGGAATTTCCTCGCGAAGGCTCCGCACAACAGCGGCATTTCGCCACTCTGACTGGTGGGTCACCCAGGTCAGTGCAACCATCGACTCGGCCTGCTCGCCCACACACTCAAAGGGGCGATGTTCGTGGAGGCCTAACAGAGCTCGGTAGCCCTCGAGGTGCTTCGGGTTGTCCAAGAGGTTATCCGCGAACATTCGGGTGAGGACGGTGGAGGGCATAAAGGGGCTGAGCAGCAAGAAGATAAAGCGGCACTTGTCGCAGTCTCCACACCACCGGCCATCATCAACACCCAGGCGGAATGCCCGATTGCAACTCGTGATGACGGGGTGGTACTCAGTCAGTGCAGCAAAGTGGCGGGCAATCTGAAGTTCGCTATAGGGGCGAAGAAGCGAGAAGTATGACCCGGCCGAAAGACCGGCCTGGGGGCCGAGAACATCTTGAAGCAGGGCCTCAGCATCTTCAGATTTCGACCACTGGTGGTTGACCGGTTGCCCTTCCCACCAGAGCGTTGGCTCTGAGGCGGAGGCCTCCAGGGACATCACGACGGGGCCAAAGCCCACCAGGCGTGCCTGAAGAATAGAAATCAAGGAATTGATTGCTGTGACGGGAACATGGCCGTTGAGACCGCCGGAGGAATTAATCTCGAGAATCTTCGGGTCGAGTGTCCTACTGGCAGAAATCAGCGGATGACCCTTAATACGCGCCACCCGATACATGATTTTGTTGGGATTAACCGCGAACTGCACGGGGTGCATTCTGGCGGCGGCCAATAACTCCACGGTGACCACGGAGTCTTTGCCCCCACCAATAGGAACCAAGGGGTCTCCGGTGGGGGTCACATGACTCTCTGCACTCCAGGGCTCACTGGCACCTTTTTCGAGAACGATTTCTGGCTCCAACAGGCCTGGCAGTCCATTGCGATAAGCGAACTCTGCCATTCCGTGGCGAATCACCTGGCCCAGATAGTCAGCACCGGCCTGCGTCATGCCCTCCACGGCAACCGCGTAGGTGCCAGGTCCTGCAGCCTTGTAGTAGCTGAGGCCCATGACGGCACCGAGCAATACTGCAACCCCTCGAACCCGGGGCCAGTCAACATCGTCGCTGGATCGCACGGGCGTTAGGGACAGGCGTTCCGTGAAGGATTCGCGCACACCCTCGCCGACTAGCTCATAGTCGAATTCGCAGGTGAAGGCGCAGGCGTCGATGCGGACATCGAGGTAGCGAAACTCGGTGTAGACGGAAGGGTCAAACACCATCCCCGATGCCACCCCCGTTCGCGCGTAGAGCTTCCGACAACATCAGAAGTATCCCCATCTTAGAGGAGGGCTCTAGGCAAGCCCTGCTACCAACTAGTCCGCTGTGTCTCCTGCGCAACGACTTCGGGAAGGTCAGACAGGCGCCGCATTCCCCCAAGTGTCTTGGCCATGCGGTGGTTTGAGGCCAGTAATCCGGAGCTTCGATGAAGGAAAGCCCAGTAGCCCCCCGTCATCGGACAAGCCTTCTCGCCCAGGCGCTGAGTGGGGCTAAACGGACACCCCGAACAGTAGTTGGTCATCGTGGAGAGGTAGCTACCGCCTGATGTGTAGGGCTTTGTGGCGACCATGCCGCCATCGGCATATTGGGACATTCCCATGACATTTGCTGGCATCACCCACGGGGTTCCATCAACGAAGGCATCAACAAACCAGTCATTCAAAGCCCGCGGCTCAATACCGCGCTGCAGCGCCCAACTGCCGAGCACCATCAGGCGATTGATGTGGTGGGTCCACCCCCGCGTTGCCACTTCGTCCAGGACATGCGACAAACACTTCGACTGGACGGCGCTGGCGTCGAGTTCTGCGAAAAAGGTCGGCAGCGGGTTCTGGTGGCCAAAGTAGTTCCGGTCCACAAAGTCTTCGCCGGCATGCCAATACAGGTGCCAGACCCAGTCGCGCCACCCGAGAATCTGGCGAATAAAGCCTTCAACGCTTGCCAAGCTGGCCACACCCTCGTGATATTTTGCCTCGGCGGCCTCAATCACTTCGCTCGGGTCAAGCAAACCCAGGTTCATCGCGGGGCTCAAGAGCGAGTGGGACATCGCCCAGTCCCCCACCATCGCGGCATCCTCGGTGGGCCCAAAGGTGTCTAGGCGATGTTCCATGAAGTGCGCCATCGCCTCGATGGCCTCAGCTCTCGTGGCGGGGAAAAGCCTGGGCCCATCGCTACCAATGAAGGACACCTCGCCTGCGGCTTCGAGGGCGTTGAGGTAGTCCCGGACCTCCCGGTCGATGTCATCTTCCCTCGGATACCAGGGCGGCTCCACCCCAAGGCTGTCTTGGCCCTTCGGCGGTGGCTGACGGTTATCGTGATCAAAGTTGAACCGTCCGCCCTCTGGCACCCAGGCGCCCTTGGAATCCTCGGCCATCAGGATTCCGAGCGCCTCGCGTCTGGAGCGATAGAAGTTGTCCATGAGCAATCGACCACTCTTGGCAGCCTGCGCCCAGGAACCAAAATCTTCCTCCGATGTAACAAACCCGCGAGCGGGCAGAACGGAAATGGTGGCTTTAGTCCCTAGCTCCGCGACCAAGCGCCGAAGCCCATACGAGGTGGGGTTAATGAACTCGAGGTCTTCTCCCCCCAGCACCGACCGATAGCTCTCGCCCTTGCGGTAATCGACTCGGTCACTAAGCTCAGCAACGCGGTGGCGGAGTGCCGAGAGAATCAGGTGAGCTTTTTGGCGGTGGTATGTGCGCCTGCGCAGTGGGCCGAGAACCTCAGCAATGATCAGCGGCCCGCCATCGTCGAAGTGAGGGCCGAGTTGATCGGCAAAGAGCACCCTCGGCGCGGAAGAGACCATGCGGGCCAGTGTAGACACACGGCCACCAAGTAGGCTGATGCCGTGTCCACGGCGCTTTTCACCGATCACTACGAACTCACCATGGTCGATGCGGCTATGGCATCTGGTCGCGCCAACCGCCAAGCCGTGTTTGAGGTTTTCGGCCGGCAGTTGCCGAGCGGCCGCCGTTACGGAGTCTTTGCAGGTTCTGGACGTTTGCTGGAGGCCATCGCCCAGTTCCGGTTCAGCCCAGCAGAACTCGCGTTCCTTTCGGATCATTCGATTGTCGGCGAGGCCACCCTGGAGTGGCTTTCCACCTACCGCTTTAGCGGAACGATTCGTGGGTACCACGAGGGTGAAATCTATTTCCCTGGCTCTCCCCTCCTAGTGGTCGAGGGCACTTTTGCCGAGTGCGTTCTCTTGGAAACCTTGATTCTCAGCGTCTTGAACTACGACAGCGCGGTCGCCAGTGCCGCAAGCCGCATGGTGCACGCCGCGGAGTCTCGCACGCTAATCGAAATGGGCTCCAGGCGAGCCAATGAACACAGCGCTGTTGCGGCCGCCAGGGCTGCCTACATCGCTGGCTTCCAGGCGACCAGCAATTTGGAGGCCGGCCGCTCGTATGGAATCCCCACTCGTGGGACCGCAGCCCACTCCTTCACACTCGTCCACGACAGTGAAGAGGAAGCCTTCAAGGCCCAAATCGCTGCGATGGGAACATCCACCACGCTCCTCATCGACACCTACAACATCGAGCATGGCGTCCGGGCGGCAGTGGCTGCCGCCGGAGCGCAGCTGGGCGGAGTTCGCATCGACTCCGGTGATCTGCCAGTGGTCGTGCGCCAAGTGAGGGCGCAATTGGATTCTTTGGGCGCGACCGAGACAAAAATTGTGGTCACTAACGATTTGAACGAACACACCATCGCCGGTTTGCGCGGTGCCCCGGTCGACCTCTTTGGCGTGGGGACATCGGTAGTGACGGGATCCGGAGCTCCCGCTGTGGGCCTGGTCTACAAGCTCGTCGCCAGAACATCAGACTCCGGTGAGTGGGTCTCGGTTGCCAAGAAGAGCTCCCACAAGTCAAACCCTGGGGGCCGAAAGACAGCGTTTAGAAAAGTCGCTAACGGTCACGCCAGCGAAGAACTGGTGGTCATTGGGCCCTCCGCCAACGCCCACACCGAGTCACGAGAGCTCATGGTGAGCCTTGTTACCAGCGGCGAAGCAGTGGGGCCAACTGCGCCAGAGGCAATCGTTCAGGCCGCCAGAGACCACAACGCCCGCGCGAGTGCCGAATTACCACCCGAGGCGTTCTCTCTGCAGCCTGGCGAACCAGTGATTCCCACCACATTCGTTGCCGACTGATTTAGCATGACTCTTATGGCAGAGAAAGAGCCCACCGGCGGAACAGATGTGCTGGATCGCGAACTCGAAGAACTCCTGCGCAGCGAACAGCTCGATGAGGGTGACCACGACCGTTACTCCCACTATGTGAAGAAGGACAAAATCCTTGCCAGCGCTCTCAGCGGGAAACCCGTCATCGCGCTGTGTGGGAAGGTGTGGACCCCCGGACGAGACCCCGAAAAGTTCCCGGTGTGCCCGACGTGTAAAGAGATTTACGAGAAGCTTCGCGACGAGTGATTACTGGTACTCATCGAGGGTGACCTCGACGGTGTACGAGTTACCGCCACGAACGTAGGTGAGCGTCGAGGTTGACCCTCCGGGCAACGTCCGCACCTGTGCGGTCAAATCCACTCGGTTCGTAATCGGAATTCCGTTGAACCTTGTCACAATATCTCCCGCGCGCAGACCGCTCTTGGCTGCAGCGCCCAGGGGGCTCACGCTGTCGATGTATGCGCCGGTCACCGTGGACGATGCAACAGCCTGCGCATCCGTGACCAACGCACCCAACAAACCATGGCTTGCGGTCCCAGTAGTGATGAGCTCGGAGGCGACCCGCGCAGCAAAGTTCACAGGGATAGAAAAGCCGAGCCCGATACTTCCCGCACTTTGCCCACCCGTGGAGGCAATAGCCACGTTGACACCGATGAGGTTTCCTTCGCGGTCCAAGAGCGCACCACCGGAATTACCAGGATTAATGGAGGCATCGGTCTGAATCACCGGAATAGAAATTGTCTGGCCTGGGACCAGGGCGCCGCCCGGGATGTCGAAGTCGAATTGACCGCCCTCTTCATCAGGACCCTGCGCCGCACCGACAGTAATGCTGCGGTTGATGGCCGAGACAATCCCACTGGTCACGGTGCCTGGCAGCCCCAAAGGAGCACCGATCGCGATTGCCTCGTCACCCACGTTCAGAGTGTCAGAGTCACCCAGCGCGATGACCTGGAACGGCCCAGAGGCCTCAATCTTCAGCACCGCGATGTCGGAGAGAACGTCGCGACCCACAACAGTGGCGGAAAACAGCCGACCATCAGACATGGTGATGCGAATCGCTGGCTCTTGAGCACCGAGAGTCACCACGTGGGCGTTGGTCATTACGTGCCCGTCCTCGCTGATGATGACGCCAGAACCACTGCCAGCGCCCGTGGAACCGGCAACCTCAATAGTGACTACTGAGGGAAGCGCTGACGCGGCAACCGCCGTGATTTCGCTCGCGTCCAATGGCGAATTGACCGTAATCGCTGCCGGGGACGAAACACCCGGGGTAACGAGGCCTCTGGCCGAAAGGTTCCAAATCGCGAAAGCGCCGCCCGCTGTACCACCCAAGAGACCGCCCACAATCAGGGCGACAGTGACAAAAACCCCGAGCGTGCGAGCACGCCGCTTGTCCTCTTCGAGATACTTGCGACGCTCGCGCGACACGCTATCGGCGATCCCCGAATACACGGCAGAATCGAATGGGGAAACCTGTCGCTCTTCGAGGGGAGCAAAGGGTTCGACCTGCTCTACGGGCTCCGCCGATGGGGTCGCCGGTACCTCAGGAGTTTCATCGGGAATAGCGTCGCTGGAGGGCTCTTGCGAGGGTGTTGCGTCTTTCTTGGCTGCGCTCACTCCAGGGAATCCTTTCGACAGCCGTAAGTGTCCTCCTAGAAGCTGGACAAAGGCTTAGGCCCTCCCTAACGATACCTGGAGATTCACTCACAGCGCCCTTGGACGAGACCTCCTGGCGGACATCCCTCGTCAACAAGGAGTGAATCCACGCGAAGAATCTGGAGGGTTGCAGGTGGGCCGGCGCGACTAACTACCCCGGCCAGGGGAACAAAGCCACCCTGATCGAATCGGTAGGACACCGAGTAGTCCACCTGGAGTGTGACGGTGTAAGTACCGGGTGCTCTATAGACATGAGACGTCGAGGTTGCCCCAAACTGGTTCTGGCCCCAACTGGACCCAGCCGCCGACCGGGTCGCACTGGCGCCATCGCCGTAGGACCAGCGGTAGCTCTGCGGGCTAAAGCGCACTTCAATGGGCCAGCCGAGCAAAGTGCCCGACTGGCTCTGCGCTGATGCACTGCTGAAGATATTTGTGGGAACACGAGGCAGGCTCCATGAGCCCGGCTCAATCACAATTCCCGGGGGAAGTGGCTGGAAGGCAACCAAGTCACTCACGCTCGTCGGTGGAATCGGGGCGCGTTGAACCCGTGCTGCTCTAGGCGGCGGGTTCTTTGGCGCTGACTGACCCCGACACAGGCCAGCAAGGATGATCGAGCACTGCCGTGATCCGAGTACCGGATTTCTCGGAGGTCTCGGAATTCGGGGAGAAGAAAACACCGAGCTGGCAGGAGTGCTCACTGAAGAGCCGGGAGAGCCAGGAGTCGTGACAGTCGCGCCGAGGGTCACACGATCGGCATTCACCGAGCTGGAGATGCCAACGCACTCGCCACCGGTTCGAGACGCTTGGGAACAGGCTTCTAACCACACGGAGGTTCCCGTCGCTACCCCGCCAAAAGCCAACACGATGGCGAGTGCCCCACTGGCTAGCATCGACTAATCCCCCACCACTGCTCGCTGTGGTCAACCAGGAGCTCCTCGGTGCTCTCCCCTAGGAGCCAGAAGACAACTGCGTCTCGCTGCCCCCATCTCGCACTAGTCGTGGCCCAGAATTCCTCAATGACTTCCCACTCCTCGGTGGTGCCATCAAAGGACTCCCACTCTCCCTGCCATTCCAGGACCTCCGCCGGCGGATCCGCATCCTCGAGACCTAGCACCAACACCTTTGTCGCATCGACGCAGGCAATGACACCGATGTCGAGCCCACCTCCTGGAAGCTTCCGGGCAAGCTGAACCTGGAGACTATCCACGGTGGTCTGCCCAAGCGTGCGCTCCCGGGCCGTGGCAAAGCGGGCGAAGCCCTCTTCCTCCTTCGGATACCACTCGGGGGTGACGAGCGAGGCCATTCGCTCGGGCAAGACACCACCCTCGCTCGAGATCAGATCTGAGCGCTCAAGATAAGCCTCAACGGCCCGGGTTGCTCTAAGCCGAGCGGCTTCAAAGAGGTCATCCGAGGGTAGTTGCGCCAGCACTGGCATAGGGGGCACTTCCGGCTCGGCTGGCTCCAAGGATTCAGGGCTTGGCGCGCATCCGGTGAGGGCGATGATGAGGGTGAGAGCTAACCCTCGGTGTTTCTGGACTCGTTGCATCGAAGCAGTGTAGGAAAGGGTGTCTCACCCGCGCGCACTTTCTCCACAGGCCCGGAACTACGGCTTGGGGTGGACCTCGAATCGGCGCGCGCGGCTCACGGGGTTGACCTCTCGCACGGACGCGACAAGCGAGGCGTCCAACTGGGCGTGGAGAACACCAGGATCAGAACCCAGTTCACCAAGAACCACGCCCCACGGGTCAATCACAGTGCTGTGGCCAATGCCGTGGGGTGCCGGCTGGCCGGCGGCCACCACATAGCTCTGGGCCTCAATCGCGCGAGCCTTCAGCAGCGCCTGCCAGTGGCTCACCTTGTGCTCGCCGGGAACCCACTGTGCTGGCACCACCACGGTCGTGGCACCTGCGTCAACAAGCCTTCTGGTCACTTCAGGGAATCGAAGGTCGTAACAGGCCAAGAATCCGAGCCGGTGTCCCCCAATATCCAGCAGGTTCACTTCCGCCGTGCTGCCCGGGGCCACAAAAGACGATTCGCTAGCGCCAAAGGCGTCATAGAGGTGGATCTTTTCTGCACTGGCAACAACACCCTGTGGCCCCACGGCCACGATGGTGTTGGTAGGGAGTGATCCTTCTCGTCTTACCAACATGCCCGCCACGATGATGACGCCATCGTTGTCAGCGGAAATCCGTGCAAGCCCCGTCACGAACTCCCCCTCGAGAGGCTCCGCCAGGTTTGCCCACTCGTCGTAATGACCAGGAAGGAAGGCTTGAGAGTACTCAGGGGCGATCACCGCCTGCGCGCCCTCAGTCGCGGCACTAGCCACAATCTCAGAAAGGGCGGCCAGATTCGCAGCACTCGAGGCGACTGGCGCATACTGCGCCAGTGCGACGTTCAGGGGCCCTGGACTCATGCCCTAAGCCTAGGGCGGTGGGCCACTACCCAGAGGAAACACAGAACCCCCCGCCACAGCGAGGGGTTCTGATCATGGTTGCGGGGGCAGGATTTGAACCTACGACCTCTGGGTTATGAGCCCAGCGAGCTACCGAACTGCTCCACCCCGCGGCGAAGACCTAAGCCTAACACGCCGCGGGGTGGCAGTTTCTACTGGTTGCTGAGAACGAGCGCCCGGTTGAGAGCGTCCGTCAAGCGACGATCGGCTTCAGCTGCCGCAACGAGATCATTCGCCCGATACGCTGCTTCACGCTCGAGCAGAGCTGCTCTGGCATCTGCCAGAGCCAACTGCAGCTCGGTCGAGATGACAACGCCGGTGTCACCCTCGCCCGGTTCAGGAGCAGGGGTCGGAGCGACTGCTCCGGACTCGTCTGTTGCGTCACCCTCAGGGGTTTCGCCCTCTGGCGCCACTGCGCCATCTGAGTCGCCGGCTTCTGCGCCCGAGTCGCCACCGAAGAGGGCATCGAGAGCCTCATCGAGGGTGTCTTCGAAGGCAATCTTCTCGCCGAAGGAGACCAGGATCTTTCGCAGCAGCGGATAGGAGGTGTCACCAGTCGAGCGAACATAGACGGGCTGGACATAGAGCAGACCGCCACCAACCGGCAGGGTCAACAGGTTTCCAGAAATAACTTCAGTCTGGCCCTGGCGCAGCAGGTTCAGCTGCTGACCAACATTGGCATCCGAGTCAAACTGGGCCTGGACCTGACCGGGGCCAGGAACAGTGGTCTGCTTCGGCAAACGCAACAGCGTCAGCTTGCCGTAGTCGGGGCCATAGTCAGCGTTTGCAGCGAGGTAGCCATAGAGCACGTTACGAGACGCTTCGCCGGTTGCCCGGGGAATGAAGGTCGAGTACAGCGTGAACGCAGGCGCATCGCTGCCAGGAATCTCCATGGTCAAGTAGTAGGCGGGCTGCAAGCGAGGTGCCGCTGGGTTGGATACTGGGTCATTAGGTGTGACCCACTCATCCTCGGCCGAGTAGAAGGTTCCAGCATCAGTGACGTGGTACGCACCCAGGATGCTGCGCTGAACCTTGAACAAGTCAGAGGGGTAGCGCACGTGAGTGAGCAGGCCCTCGGACATCTCCGATGCAGGCTCAATCGTCGAGGGATAGATCTCAGACCACGCGCGAAGCAGTGGGTCTTCGGTGTCCCAGGCGTAGAGAGTGACCTCACCCGAGTACGCATCCACAGTTGCCTTCACCGAGTTCCGCATGTAGTTGACGGTGTCGAAGGCAATCTGAGGAGCTGGACGATAGGTGTCGGCAATCGCGGTCGAGACCTCGATTGGTGTCGAGTAGGGATACTCGCGGCTCGTGGTGTAGCCATCGATAATCCAGACCACACGGCCATCGACGATGGCGGGGTAAGGATCGTTATCGAGGGTCAAGTATGGGGCCACCTTCGACACGCGCAGTGCCGGGTTGCGATCGTAGAGAACCTGCGACTCCGGTGTGATGGCGTCAGAGAGGATGATCTGCTCGGACTGGAACTTCATCGCATAGAGCAACTGCTTGAAGAAGGAGTCAAGAATCGGTCCGCCCTCACCCGTGAAGGTATAGGTCGCGTTGTTCTCGTTACCCTCACCACCGGAGGGGAAGTCGAGCTCGAGTGCTGGTCCATCCTCGGGTCCACCGACGATCGAGTAGGCAGGTGAGTTCTCACCGAAATAAATACGAGGCTCATATTCACCGAGCGACTCAGAGACAGGAATGCCCTGCTCGATGAACTTCGGTTGGCCATCTGGCGTGCGTTGGTTACCGTACGCGGCGACCATGCCATAGCCGTGGGTATAGACGATGGTGTTGTTGTACCAACTTTGAGTGTTGAGCCCGCCAAGGTTGATTTCACGGGCGGCAATCACGATGTCTTGGCGCTCACCTTCCACCTCGTAGCGTCCCACGTCCAAGAAGGGTGGGAACTGGTAGTACTGGCGGAACTGCTGAAGCTGGGCAAAGGCATCGGTCACCAAGGCAGGGTCAATGATGCGGATATTTGCCGTTGTTTCAGCATCGGAGCGCAACGCTCCAGCACTGGTGTCGGTGGATGCTTCATAGGCAATTTCGACGATGTCAGAGACGCCGTAAGCGTCTCTGGTCGCTTCAATGTTGCGCTCTATGTACTCGGCCTCCAGGGTCCTAGCGCTCGGGTCAACCTGGAATCGCTGCACGATGCTGGGGTAACCAAGGCCCAAAACCAAGCCGGAGACGATGTAGAGGGCGGTGCCGACGATGGCGAGCCGCCATCGGCCGATGATGGCCGTGGCGAGGAACAAGATCGCTACGAGAACAGCAATGCCGGCCATGATTGTGCGGGCCGGAATCGTGGCGTTCACCTCTGTGAAACCGGCACCGAAGGCCAGGAAGCCACCGCTTGGGCTCACCAGAGCCGTGTACTGCTGGAGCCAAAGATCAAGAGCCTGGACCGTGAAATAGAGCAGACCAATCAGACCAAGCTGAATACGCATGGTGCGCGAGACGCGAACCTCGCGGCCGTTGATGGACACCCCGCCATAGAGCAGTGCAGTTGCGGCGCCGGTCAACGCCGAGATGAACAACACCGTTGAGGCAAAGGCCACGACCGAGGTGAAGACCGGAAGTTCAAAGACATAGAAGCTCACATCGAGACCGAACTCAGGGTCAACGGTGCCAAAATCTGAGCGGTTCATCCAGAGCAGGAACTGCGGCCACGTGCTGGAGGCGGAGAGACCCGAGAACACGCCGAGTAGCGCGGGCAGGCCAATCATGGCCAGGCGACGCAGCGGGTCAATCATCTGGCGATAGCGGTCCAGCTCACTGGAGAGCTTCGCGTAGACGGGGCGGAACCGGTACGCAATCTGAATGCTCAGCCACACCGGGATGAACATGCCGAGGAATCCGAGCACGAACATGATTGCCGTGCCACCCCAAGAGGTGAAAAGAACCTGAAGGAAACCGAGCTGGTCAAACCACAGCACCTCGGTGTACAGCGTTGCGAAGAAGAAGAACCCAGCGACGACAGCACCCAACGCGATGAGGGTAATGACGAGGGGGGTTCGACCGCGGCCTAGTAACTGCTCTGTTGCTTGTGACACGAGAGGGTATCTCCTTGGTTGGGGTGGACTTCAGTCTACAAAGAATGCCTGGGGCTATCCCGAGCGCACGGGACAGGTTGGGGTGGGCTCCCCGGCGGCGAAGAGCCGCAGTGCGTCAACCGCTTCAGCGAGGGTTGCCACTGGCACAACAACCAACCCATCGGGGATGTGCCCGAGAATGTCGGCGCAGTTGCTTGCCGGTGCGACAAAGAGGCTGGCTCCATCGTTCAGGGCGCCGAGCATTTTGTGCCGAATGCCGCCGATGCTGCCCACATCACCGCCGGCGGTGATTGTTCCAGTCCCGGCGATGACGGCGCCGGAGGTGAGGTCTTCTTCGGAGAGCATCTCGACAATGCCGAGCGCAAAGATCAAACCGGCGCTCGGGCCGCCCACATTTTCTAGGGCAATGTCGACCTCGATGGGAAACTCATAGCGACCAGAGACCAGGATGCCAATCATGGGAACGCGGGGCTCCCCCTCGGAAAGCCTGGGAACCACTTCAATGGTCTCCAGCCGACCGTCGCGCTGAACCATCAGTTCAAGCGCGTTCGCTGCACCCGACTCAGCGATGATCTGTCTCAGTTGGCTGACATCAGTCACGCTCTGACCTGCGGCCTGAACAATCACGTCGTCTGGCTCCAACACGCCCTCGCTGGGGCCACCCTCCATTGCCTGAGCGACAACGAGGAGGCTCGTGTAGGGGACACCGACATACTCCAGAGCTGCGGCCACTGACTCTTGCTGTGAGTTGGTCATCTCAATCTGAGCGGCCTCAAGGTTCGCTTCGACGCTCACGCCTGGCGGATAGGCAACATCCACCGGAATCACGGTGCGGGTGGGGTCGAGCCACCCGGTCACCACGTCCAACCAGCCCGGGAGATTCTCTGGGTTGCCAGAGCGCGTCACCGTGGTCAGGCGCAGCTCACCACTGGGTTCAAAGACGGGGGCGCCAGAAATAGAAATCAGCGAGACATCCCCATCGGATGTCTCCACCACGCCCACAGTGTCGAAGGTGGGTCCCGGGTAATCGATCACATAGGGGGCGGGGAGAAGCGACAGTCCAATAGCGATGAGGACCGTCAAGCTCAACATCAGCCAGCCCGCCCGGCGAGAGCGTTGCTGAACAACCCGCGTGGGGTCATCCTGCTCAAAAATCGTCACGGGGCTCCTTGAAAATGACGGACCGGGTCAGCATAACCACGAATTCCGTGTACCAGCCCAGAGCGAAATACCCTCTCCGAGCAAAAACTCGGCACTAGCGTTGAGGTATGTCGGATCAGAGCCCACCTAGCGGACTGCCGGACTTCGGTAACGAAGACGAGTTGCGCGAAGCGTTCCAACGCTTCCTCAGCGGTGACCAAGACTTCAATCCCGCAGAGTTTATGAAGGCTGCCGGCATCGATGTGAACTCCGAAGAAATCAAAGGCCTGATGGAACAGTTGGGCAGCGCCTTCGGCGCAACGGGAACGCCATCCCCGCTTGCCGCCCGCGATCACGCAGTTTCCGTGGCCCAGCAGAATTCACTGCCGCTCGATCCTGCGACAGCCGCAGCTATCACCACGGCAGCTAACGTCGCAAACCTGTGGCTTGGCGAAGTAGTAGACATCGCAGAACTGGGCGAGGCGCCCATGCTTGCCACCAGAGCCGACTGGGCCAGAAAGACCCTCCCCGTTTGGGAAGCCATCTCGGAGCCAGTCGCACTGGCCATCCCCCGCGCTGTTGGCCACATGCTCCAGGGCCACCTTCCCGAAGGACTAGAAGGAATGCTCGGCGACGCCAATGGCGCCATGGAGAAAGTCGGCCGGGCACTATTCCAACTTCAGCTCGCACAGGTCGTCGGCAAACTCTCCGAAGAAGTGTTGAGCGGGGGCGACATCGGCATTCCACTCATCCACGGCACCTCGGAGTATGACGTTCAGGCTGTCCTCGTGGCACAGAACATGCGTGCCTTTGGCCAAGGACTCGATACCCCCGTGGACGAAGCAGACATCTTTCTCTCCGTCCGCGAGATTGCCCACGCCAGGCTTTTCCGTCACGCTCGCTGGTTACGGCTCGGGATCTTGAGTGCCATCCGCGATTTCGCCTCGGGCATCACCATCGACACCGATCGGATTGTCGAGCTTGCCGAGAACTTCGACCCCACCGATACCAACGCCATGCGTGACTTGGTCGCCAGTGGAGCTCTGCTTCCTGAGCGCACCGAGGAGCAAAACCGTGCGCTTGAGCGCCTGGAAACCCTGCTGGCCTTGATTGAGGGCTGGGTTGACCACGTCACCTCGCAGGCGACGTCGCGCCTACCCAAATCATCCGCGCTGCAGGAAGCAATCCGTCGCAGGAGAGCAAGTGGTGGGCCCGCGGAACACGCGTTCTCCACGTTGGTGGGCCTCGAACTGCGCCCTCGTCGCCTGAGGGAGGCCAGTGCGCTGTGGTCGGAGATTACCGAAGCACTCGGTGCCAGTGCCCGCGATGCGCTCTGGGAGCACCCTGACCAGCTCCCCACATCCGAAGACTTCGATGACCCTCAGGGATTCATCCAGCGCCAGTTGGCGCCCTCAGGGCCAGGTGACGACATGGATCAAGCGCTCCGGGACCTCCTCGATGGGGAGCAACCACCCGCATAGCCTGTGCATAAAGCCAGCCCAGGAATTCACAGACTCGGCACTATCAGGGCATGTCCCCCAGATCACTTGCCATCAATGCGCTCTTCCCCGTGGTGTGGGCAGACCCCCAGACGTTGCACATCGGTTTCGACCCGCCCAGAGTTATTCTTCGCGAGGTCGAAGACGACCTCTTGCTTCTCCTCCACCACCTCACCAGCGGGGTGTCGGAGTCCGGACTTCGGATGTTCGCAGAAGTCTCCGGGGTAAACGACAAGCGCCTGAGCGATCTTCTGGAGCAACTCCAACCCGTGCTCGCGAGCTCACCCGCAAGCCGACCC
The DNA here is from genome assembly GCA_044341675.1 of Pontimonas sp. Taxonomy (GTDB): domain Bacteria; phylum Actinomycetota; class Actinomycetes; order Actinomycetales; family Microbacteriaceae; genus Pontimonas. The sequence continues at coordinate 5,987 of JBIIRH010000006.1, read as the reverse complement.
AGGGAGGTGCTGCTTGATGCCACACCGGCACTCGCGGATCGTGCCAGCCAGGCCCTAGCCAGCATCGGTCTCCGTGGACTTCGCCACACCAGCGATGGCCCACCCACCGACTCCTCCACAGAAGTGGTCGTCCTTGCTCACTTTGTGCCAGACCCCGAGCAGTTCGTCAGATGGCTACGGCGTGACCAACCCCACACACCCGTCATCTTCACCGACCAGGCGATAACGGTTGGTCCCAGAATTATGCCGGGTGAGGATGCCTGTCTGCACTGCGAGCTCACCCAGGACCAGGCACTGCCGTGGTCGTCGGTGCCGATTGTGAGCCAACTATGGGGGAAGACAGCGCCCACTGCCACACCAATGAACATCACGCGTGCCACGTGGCACGCGATTGCGATGCTGGACAACACGTCACCCCGATACCAACTGCGCATCTCTCCCTGGAGCGAAACACAGGAGCGCAGGGAGGTTTTGCCCCAACCCGGCTGCGGGTGTAGGGACCTGTCCTAAACCTACGAGATTTCGCGCAGAAAACGACTTGCTTCTCTGGTCTGTCCCCGGTCTCTCGCCGATTCGGCATAACTCAGAGCGAGACGCTCCCTGGCACGCGTCACGCCCACATAAAAGAGTCGCCGCTCCTCTTCCACAGCGCCCATCGACTTCGCGTAGGAGATGGGGAATTGGCCCTCGGCCAGGCCGACAAGGAAAACAACGGGCCACTCTTGGCCCTTCGCCGAGTGCACGGTCGAGAGCGTCACTGCTCCAACACTCGGGCTATCCCCGGTCTCTGAACGACGGACAAGCATGTCGGAAAACTCCATCAGAGTCATGGTCGCCGACGCTTCCCTGGCCAAATCGCGAAGAGCCAGCAAATCTTCATAGCGACCGCGCTCAGCCCCCTGGTGATCGGGCTCTTTATCGGTGAGCCCAATGCCATAGAGGATGTCATCGACAACGCCTTGAAGCTCACCACCGATACCCGCAACAGCGGCACCTCGGATTTCCATGACGGCGCGCTGAACGTGAGGCTCATCGAAGAACGCCTTGGCGCCTTGGACCCGGAAACTGATTCCCTGCTGGCGCAACGCTGTCTCGAGTGTGAGGGATTGCGCTCCAAAGCGCATGAGTATGGCGCAATCGTCCAGACTGGTGCCCTTGCTCGCCAAATCAGCAATCGTAGTGGCGACAAATGTCGCCTCTGATTCATCGGTGGTGGCCCGGTGGCGCACCACGGGAATCGCGTCATGAGTGGTTGCCTCCAGCGAGAGTGCGCCGGGCTTGCCCGCCATGACCTGGTTGGCAATTGCCACGATGTGAGCTCCAGAGCGGTAGTTTTTCTCGAGCTTGATCACCGTGGCACGCGGGTGGCGAGAGGCGAACTCCAAGAGGTGTTCACTACTGGCTCCCGCGAAGGAGTAAATGGTTTGGCTGGCATCCCCCACGACGACAATGTCCTCGCGGTCCCCGAGCCACACGTCCAGCAATCGCTGTTGGACGGGTGAGACGTCCTGGTATTCGTCCACCAAGAAGTAGCGGTACTGGGCTCGAACCTGATCGAGTACCCGCTTTTCGTTCTCCAACATCCCCAGCGCCGCCAAGAGAACGTCTTCGAAATCGATGCGCTTGGCCTCATCTTTGAGCTTCTCGTAGCGCTCGTGGATGTCCGCGAGCACTTCAATCGAGAGCAGCCCAGGAAGAGTGTCACCCTTGGCAAGACGGTGCTTGGCGTAGTCCTCGAGGGTGTAGGCGTGGACTTTGCGCCATTCAATGTCACCAGCAAGGTCACGAAGAACCGCCTGGTCCACTTGAATCTTCAGCCCCTCCAGCGCCCTCGCAACAAGGCTTGCTTTGCTCGGCATGATGTCTGGCAGATATCCGCCCGTCACAATCGGCCAGAAGTGCTGGAGTTGGCGAAGCGCTGCCGCGTGGAAAGTTCGAGCCGCAACACCATCAACACCGAGGTCTCGAACGCGATGGGCCATCTCGGCAGCGGCCTTCTGGGTGAAGGTCAGCGCCAATATCTGGTCAGGTTGATACCGCTCGGTCTGCACGCCATAGGCGATGCGGTGCGTAATTGATCGCGTCTTGCCTGTTCCAGCGCCAGCCAACACGCAGACCGGACCATCAAAGCTCGTTGCAACGACGCGTTGCTGGTCATCGAGGGCTTCAAGCAAATCCAGCATTAGGCCTCGTCCGGCAGGGTCTCCCCCAGCCAGTCTTCAATCATTGCCCTGGCGATAGAGGTCCTTCCGGGCAGGGTAATCGACCCCAGGGAGGAGCGCAGATCTTCACGACTAAACCAGCGAAGATCAATGATTTCTGTGCCATCAGGGCGCAGGTCCATCGCAACGGCCGGATCCAACTCGGCCCGGAATCCCACCATCAGGGATGCTGGGAAGGGCCAAGGCTGAGAGCCGACATAGACGGGATTGGTAACGACCAGGCCAGATTCTTCAAACACCTCGCGAATCACCGCAGCTTCGAGAGATTCACCGGGTTCCACAAAGCCTGCCAGCAGCGAATAGCGATGGGATTCCCAGAGTGCGTTGCTGCCCAGCACAATGCGATCCTCCGCATCGGTCACCAGCGCGATGACGGCAGCATCAGTCCGGGGGAACAGATCCGAACCACTGGACTGATCCACCCTCACCCACCCGGCTTGGTCGGACAGCGCGGGCGAGCCCGTGACCGGGGAGAAGGAATGCGCGTCATGCCAGTTGGCCATAGCCAGGGCTTCAACGACAATGCCTGCATCGAGATCATTCAACTGATGGGCAAGGGTTCTGGCACTCGTCCAGCGCGCAACATCGGGAGCGAAAGACCGAGCCGCCTCATCATCGAGAACTGCGGCAATAATCGGCGTGCCCTCGGCAATGGCCCCCACGTTCTCCGTGGTGAGGCCCAAGTAGATGCGGTGGAGGGATTCTGGAACCTCAGAGGGTGAGCGCAGGTCCAGCGCAACGCCGTTATCGGCAGCCAGTAGAGCCTCGCCGTGCCAGATGAGCACCACTCTGGTGTCGGAGCGCTCCCACATCGCATCAAGAAATCCCGGGATTTTCCGGGAGCGCGCATCTCTGTCGATGCGCGAGCGGGAGAGGGGCAACCGTGGGGTCAACGACACCGGGACACCCCTTTACTGTTGGGAAAAATACTCTGGGAGAACACACATGTGCACTCGGTGTGGCAGGCCCCAGCCAGGCAAGCCGACGCTTACCCTGGACCCATGAGTCACACCCCCCTCATGCTATCGGCGCTGGCGACCAGCGCGGTGCCTGGTATGCAGGTTGTGAGTGCTCAACAGTTGTCACTGGGCCAGCGCAATGCAGCCCTCGTTCACGACGTCCACAACAACGCTTTTGTGGTGTCGCTCTCCTCAAGCGACGCCGAAGAAGCAGTCGTGAAAGAGCGCATTAGCGCCGCCCACGCACTCACCGAGGGTCTTCGCTCGCGGATGCCCTTCCAAGTTCCGCGAGTGGTCGGAACCCTTGATGTACAGGGCAGAACTCTCAGTGTCAGCGACTACCTGCCGGGTCAGAGTCCTCTGGCAAAGAACCTCACCCCCGAGTTCGCCACCGCCATGGGCAGTGCTCTGGCAGACATTCACCAGCTCCCCACCGCAACCCTGATTGACCACCAGCGCGTGGTCGCCAGTGCGCTGGATTCCCTGCGCGAAGCGGCGGGGGTCGTCGATCGCACTGCTGCAACGGGGTTATTGCCCCAATCTTTGCTGCGACGGTGGGAAACAGCGTGTGAAGACCGGGCTCTGTGGCAATTCGAAGCAACCGCCATCCACGGCAGGATGGGGCTCGGCCGGTTCCTAGCCGGTGACAACCGCGTTCTCGGAATCACAGGGTGGCGAACTTTCCGAGTGGGTGACCCCGCCCTCGACATGGCGTGGCTCAGCACCCCGAGCGCTCAGAGTTTCTCTGCCGCCACCGTGACCGCTTATCACCAAGCCCGCAACCACGCAGATCGACACATCATGCAGCGGGCACGGTTCTGGGCTGAACTCGATGTTGCCAAGTGGCTCCTCCACGGCATGGACTTAGGCAACGACACCATCACCCAGGACGCAACAGAGATGCTGGTCGCCCTTAACGACCGGGTCTCCGGAGATTTAGACCAGGCGCTGACTCAGCCCATTAGCCAAGCTCAGCACCCTCTGGCGCAATAACCCGAGCAACAGCGTCAGCGACGAGCGACTCAAGCTCGATCGCATCTGGCAAATACTCCGGAACCACAAGACTTTCCGTTTCCACAAACCAGAAGGCTGTCTCGATATTCGAGACATCAAGCCCAGACCACTGCGACCACGCCAGTCGATAGGCGGCCAATTGGATGCTCTTGGCGGCCAGCGCCTGGGGTGTTGTGGGTGCGGCGCCGGTCTTCCAGTCGATGATTCGCACCCCAGTCTCGGTGGGGAACACGGCATCAATCTTGCAGATGATGATGTGCTCACCAACGGGAACATGAAGCTCGGGTTCAATCGCAACTGGTTCAAGGCCAGCAAATTCCGAAGCCTCAAAGCGCTCCCGCCACGCCTCGATAGACAGTGAGGACTCAGCAAGTTCTTCCCACTCGGCGTCCATGTCAAAGAGAGCGCCTGGGCGAACATCGGCGAATCGCTGCTCCACGAAACGGTGGAACAGCGTTCCCCGCAGTGCTGCCGCCTGGGGCTTCTGGGGCATAGATCTCAACAGAGCGCGACGGTAGGCATCGGGGCCTGAGATCAGACGCTCCAGTGCTGAGGCAGGAATACGAACCGGGAATCGAAGCGCTGGTGTTCCTGACTCCTCGCGCTTGCTCTGCAGCAACTGGAGCCTCGGGTCTGAGGCGGTTGCCCCTGAGCGCCCTGTGGATTTGAGGACTGCCTCGGCCGCGCGCTCCACGACTGCTCGCCTGGAGCCCAGCGGATCACCGGGCCAGAGTCGGTCGTGCGCTGGCTTCTGTTCAGGTGGGGTTTCGTGTGCGGATGCTAGAGGGAGCTCCGGAATAAGGCCAGCGTCAGCAAGCTCTCGCAAGAACACCGAGGGGCCCCGGGGCTTTTGCTGTGCTGCCCAGAAAGCGCCACTGAGCAAAAGGTGGTGCTTCGCCCTGGTCACCGCCACATACATCAAGCGCCGTTCTTCGGCGAGCTGGTGGCCCTCCAGGGCCTCCTTGAATTCTCCGAAGGTCGCAATCGCTTCTTTTCTCGTCGTCGCGCCCTGCCAGGCAAAGTGCGGAAGACTTCCTCGATCGCCTCGGAAGACGTAGGGCAACTCGCCCCGACTCACCCAGCCTTTTTTGTTCTTCCCAGACCCTGGTAATTCATCCTCGACGATGCGCGGGACAACCACGATGTCCCATTCCAAGCCCTTGGAGCCGTGAATCGTCAACACCTGCACACACCCGGGCTCAGCAGGCTCCGGGCGAGGCGTCAGGTTATCTCTGGTCTCAGCATCAGCAAGCCACTGCACAAACCCCGTCACAGAAGCATCCTCTGACACCGCCAGATAAGTGTTGACGGCATCCATGAGGGCTTCTCTCGCGGCGATACTGCGCGAGCGTCCCGGGTGAGCAAGGACTTCAAGATCAAGGCCAAGCTCGCGCTCCACCATGGCAATAGCGTCATCGACCGTCGCCACGTGTGCGTCGTTCAAGGCCCTGAGAGTGCGCTCCGCGTCGACTAGGCGCGAAAGCCCCACTTCGCTATAGAGCTTGCGCTGGTGATGCTCTGAGGGCGCTCGCGAGATAAACGACAGGGCATCCCTCAGGCCCGCGTGATCGGTGGGGGCAACTGATTCCTTCAGCCTGGATTTCGCTGCGTCATCGAGTGCGTTACCACTGGCATCTCTGCCCTCGAGCCAACGGGCCGTGGTGGCAAGGGCGTGCAGGTCAGAGACACCAAGGCGCCATCTACCACCGGAGAGCAGGCGAACCAGCTCCGTCTCGGCGTGGGGATGGGTCATGACCCGCAGTGCACACACAATGTCGGCAACCACCGGGTC
>JBIIRH010000069.1:0-18442 GCA_044341675.1 Pontimonas sp. | reverse complement strand
GAAGTGTTCTTGTGGGCATTTCAGGAGACGTCGCATAGTTCGGCCTAGTGCACCACCCTGCTAAGGTGGAGTTCCCTCACGGGAACCGTGGGTTCAAATCCCACCGTCTCCGCTCCACAACCCCCGGGGCCAAGACTTACTCCGACACCATCGATGGTCGGCTTCAGCTCTCTTCGCTTCTAGGGGTAAACATGTCGTACAGAGTTCGTGAGTATCACCCGGCCGACACTGATGCCATTTTGGACCTGTGGGACCGTTCAAAGTCAGCCGGCTTTGATCCGGTCTATGGTTTGGCAGAAGTTCTCGCATCGTGTCAGAAAGACCACGCCGTTGTCGCGGTGGTGGCAGATCGCGTCGTGGGAGTGGTGGTTGCTCGCGCAGCACACGAGCAGGGTTGGATCGTTTTCTTTTACACCCTTGAGGAGTTTCAACGCCAGGGGATTGGAAGTTCGTTGCTCAGCGCAATCGAGGCCCGGATGGCGCCCCTGGGGCTGACCAAACTGGCGATGTTGGTTCCCGAGAACCGCAAGGAATCCGGGGTTCTGAATAGGGCTGGATTCGTGGATAAAAACCACCTGAGCTATTTCGAGCGCGAAATCCCTGTCAGTGAGAAGGAACGGGGAATTCTCTCTGATTTGGGAGGCCGTTTGCTTCCTCGAGACCTCTGGGCGGGAATAGCCGGCATGCAGAAGGAAAAAGAGATGCTGGAGAGGCGCCTTGTGTTGCCGCTCGCCGATTCTGAACTTGCGGAGAAGTTTGGGGTGGAGCCACCCCGTTCGATTGTTCTCTTTGGCCCTCCCGGCACCGGAAAGACAACGTTCGCGAAGGCCGTCGCTTCCCGTCTCAACTGGCCCTTTGTTGAGGTATTTCCTGCACGGCTCGCCAGCGAAGCCGGTGGTTTAGCGGGCGCGTTGCGCGACACCTTTACTCGGATTGCTGACCTTGACAACGTGGTGGTCTTTATCGACGAGGTAGAGGAAATCGCTGCTCAACGCTCAGGTGAGCCGCCGTCTGCTCTGCAAGGGGTAACCAACGAGCTGCTTAAGCTCATCCCCATGTTTCGCGAACGTCCGGGCCGACTCCTGATTGTCGCTACGAATTTCATTCGAGCTCTTGATGACGCGTTCTTGCGCCATGGGCGATTTGACTATGTGATTCCGATCGGTTTGCCGGACAAAGAAGCTAGACAATCGATCTGGCATCGCTATATTCCCTCTGGCGCGCTCGATTCTGTTGATGTGCCAGCGCTTGTTCTTAGGACGGATGGGTTCTCCCCGGCTGATATCGAGTACTCCGCCAGGAAGGCTGCGCAGCGAGCGTTGGAAACTGCGGTCTATGACTCCGAAGCGGTTGGAGCCTCCGGTCCCACTACTGAGGATTATCTCTGGGCAGTCGGCGAAACACGCATGACAGTGTCTGGTGAGATGGTCGGCAAATTCCTGGAGGACATCGAGGCTTTAGCTCGCTTGTAGACCTGGAGCGAGACACCGCAGCATGGAGTGAACGGTTCCAGATCAATCAACGATCTGGCTGGGGAGACTCAGGAGATCGCCTTTGTCACTAGCCTCGTGATTTCTTTCTTCACGGCGTCGTTGATTGCTGTCACAGCAAACACTGTCGGCCAGAATGCACCGTCGTCGAGGTTTGCTGCGTCTTGAAACCCGAACGTTGAATAGCGGCTTTCAAACTTGCTCCCGGCCTGGAAGAAACAGACAATCTTCTCGTTCACGTAGTAGGCGGGCATGCCATACCAAGTCCTGGTGGTGATTTTTTGGGAAAGCCCCATAACAAGAGTGTGGATAGCCTTAGCCAGCTTCTGATCGGCAGGGGACATCTCGGCAATTTTGCGAGCGACTTGTTCTTCGCCGGAGAGCTTCTTGAACTCTCTGGCTTCACGCGCCCGCTCGCGCATGGCTTCGCGCTCTTTGTCGGTGAACGCGGAGGTGTTTTTCTTTTCTTCTGCCATGCAGGAATTCTAGAAGAGGGTGGGAGGCCCCTCAGAACCCACCCCAAAAAATCCTCTCTGCCGGCTGATATGCTCGGGGGCGGTCGTTTAGGCGACCACGCGCCCGTAGCTCAATGGATAGAGCATCTGACTACGGATCAGAAGGTTGGGGGTTCGAGTCCCTCCGGGCGCGCGATTCCCTTCCCCTTCTTTCCGGCTCAGTAGACGGCTTTTGTAGCTCCTTATCGAAGGAGTTCTTATGGCGCTACGCCGAAGAATCAGCCCAAATCCTCAACGTGCGACGGCGAGCCGTAGCCACTTTCCCCAGGACGACCTTTTACTAGGTGAGCTTGTTCATAGCTCAACGGTCAGATTTCAGGGGGTGGTTTAGGTGGCACGGCAACAGGGGTCCATTTATGACCACAAGCTGAAGTCTGGCCGAAAAGTGTGGAAGGTCGAGGTTGAGGTTGGGCAGAAACCTGACGGGACCAGGATTCGGCGCAGGCGGACAGCGAACTCTCTTGCAGAAGCACGCACGATTCGGAAGGAGCTTCTCGAGCTGGCCGAAACAGGTATTCAAGCCTCACAATCCCAGCAAAGGCTCGATGTCTTTGCGATGTGGTGGATTAGGGACGTCAAAGCCTGGACGGTGAAACCGGCGACCACCGCCGACTACGAGCACCGCTACCGCAAGCTCATAAGCCCAACGCTAGGAAACAAAAAAATTGAAGCAATCACCAGTCGCGATGTGTTTGCTTGGCGCAGCGCTTTGAGGGCGGAGGGTTACAGCACACCAACCATTAACGGAGCCCTCCAAGTCCTCAAAGCCATCCTCAACGCCGCTATCGAGGAAGGCGCGATTAAGGCTTCGCCGGCAAGGAAAGTCACCAAGCTGACCAAGCCGGTGTCCGAGGCGACTCAGGTCAAAGCGCCACTAAGACCGGATGAAGCGCGGAAGCTGCTTAGTGCTTGTCAAGACGATGCTGTGGGGGTCGGCACAGCCCTTGGGCTGGTCTTGGGATTGCGCAAAGGCGAGGTGCTTGGCCTGAAATGGCGAGATTTCGACTTCAAGGCAAAGAAGATTTCCGTGGTCCGTACGCTCCGCGAGGTCACCACCTACGATGAGGCCGGGAGAGGCCACACAAGCCTCGCAGAGGGCACGCCAAAGACCCGGGCGAGTGTTCGGGTGCTCACCTTGCCAGACCCTCTCTGGGCGCTTCTGAACAAAAGAAACATTGACTTCAGCTTTGGCCGTCCGGACCCCGCCGACTATTGGATAACAGGTGATTTAGAAGGCACACCGTTGGCCCCAGGAACGTTGACCAAGGGGTTCGAGAATCTCTTGACCTCAGTCGGACTCCGGAAGATTCGCTTCCACGATCTTCGGCACACCGCAGCCACGCTCAGCGTGGGAGCGGGCGCCAGACTTGAGGCCGTCAGCCAAAGCCTTGGTCACACCCGGGTTGACACGACAAAGTCAATCTATGCACGGACCGTGCCGGAGCTCTCATCAGAATTCTCAGAAAAAATGTCAACAATTTTCGAAATCCGAGGGGGTCTATAGAGATAGACCTATATTCCTATTATGTCAATATAGATATATAGGATTCTTTATAAGGAGCCGTAGGAAACTGTTTTTGACTTCCGCTTGTTTATAGGCATCCGGGGGTACCCCGTTTTTGCCAGATGGTGCAAAATGCTCGATTTAGGCATTTTTTCCTATGTAAATCACTATCCAGAAGTCAATGTTTCATAGGACCGCAGCTAGTGTTCTGGTCGCTTTTCGGAGCATTACAACCTCGATGAATCCCTTCGTGCGGTCCCTGGATAATGGACCACCAGGCAAGCCAACCACCGTGAAGGGTTTCGGGGTGGCGAGACAAAGCCGGGCTCTTGTGCACCTCTAGTCTCCTCTATATGGTTTGAGGATGGCTCGGTATTGTGGAGGTTGTGGCGCTCAGTCCCCCGCTGAACAAAACTTTTGTTCGGAGTGTGGCGCTTCCTTGCGGTTGCAGCAAGAGAAGGAATCCCCAAAGCAAGATGCTCCTTCTGCTAAGAAAGAGCCGGAAATCGTCTGGGTCGGATCGACCGATCCCAATGCAACGAGAATCACGCAGAAGCAGCTGGGTTGGGGCTGCCTGACCTTTGTGGTCTTTATCGTCATCGTCGTTTGGGGCATTTCGAACGGGGGTTTGAGAGGCGATGAGGAGGAAGTCACGCCACCCGCGTCCCCTGCAGCACCTGCCAATGTCTGGGATAACGACATCAGCAGGGATGACTGTGCGCTGGTGGGGGTTCAAGTTCGCAATCTTCAAGGACTGTACGACGGGGATGTTTTCGGCGGGGGCGCTTCGGACCTGTCCTCTGCTGCTGAGGTTTTTGAGCAGGTTGCGGCCGCATATTCCGGTTCGGACAGAGATTGGTTGCTAAAAATGGCGGAGCTGTCGGGGCAGGTTTCTGGTGGCGGCGCAGTTCCAGCAAAACAACTCAAGGCAAACTTGGGGCTGGTCGATCAGTTTTGCGGTTAGCGGGGCATCGACCTGAGGTGGACCTGCACTGTGGGTGAAGTTAGGCTTGGGCTATGACGGCTGCACAGGCGGATTCACTTGATGGGTTGAAGCAGGCGATCTCGGACTTTTCAGTGCTGAAGGTTGCTGAGTTTCAGAGGAATTACGACTGGGATAGGCAGAACGTCGAGGAGCTTTGGTCTGACTTGATCGAAGCCGTTGAGGGGGGCCAGCCGCACTTCTTCGGGACGTTGATCTTCGAGGTTTCTGAGGATTCGTCCCATAACCGCCCTACTGCTCAGATCGTTGACGGCCAGCAGCGCCTAACTACTTTAATGATCTTGTTTGCTCGTTTGAGGGACGAATTGGCCCGACTTGGCAGTGACAGCGCGATCTTCACTGCTGACGGTCGTAAGCAGAACGTCGAAAACAGTATCCGGCAAATTATCGGGATTGGGGATTCAGAGGGGACCGAGTTCGTGCCGGGTCCTCTGATCCGTGAAGAGTACAAGGAGATACTGAAAGAGCCGAGTTACGAATCGGACAAGAACGACTTCGAAGGGAGATCGCTCAGGGAACGGATGGACTCTGCCAAGCATGGAGCTAGCCTTTCTCTTCGATCAAACTATTTCCTGCTCAAGAAATTGGTCCGCGCCTACCTGGACAGCAAGACGGCCGACCTCTCTCCGGAGGAGGCGATTGTTCGAAAACGGCACCTAATTTTTGAGCTTCGCGAATGTCTTTTCTTTCAGTTCAAAGTCTTGGTGATCACGACCCGCGATCAAGCGCAGTCCCTCGATATCTTTCTGGTTACTAACGACAGAGGCCTCGAATTAGGGGCCTTCGATCTTGTCCGTGGCCAAATCCTTCAAGCCCTGGCCGCGGAATCCAAGTCAGAAAAAGATCGAAAACGAATATTTGAGGATTCACTCGATGATTGGGCCAAAATTGCTGAACTCGTGGGGAGTACATCATCGATTGACCAGTTCTTGCGGCAATGGCTCCACCTTAGGCCGGAACGTAGGACCATTACTTCGTCGGGAACAAAGCTAGAGAGGGTAACCAAGCGGCGTGTGCCTGATGTAACGGACACGTTCATCAACAGGGGCGTCAAGTCCGAGCGAGCGGCTCGGGCGAGGGAATTGTGGGAGGACATCCAACTCGGTGCCGGGGTCTTCACCGAGGTTCTGAATCCTCGTTCGGATGAACTCGGCGCAGCGACCGCTCTGCGGCTCCGCGGACTTAATTCGGCCGGGAAGAGCTATCGCATCCTTGCGATGAAGGCTCTCGACCCAAGACTCGGTTTGGCCAGGGCCTCGAAAGAGACGATGGTGCGGATGCTGTGCCGTTTGGTTCTCAGGTGGCTGATCTCTGGCAGCAATGCCCAAGAACTTGAAACGGGGTTGCAGATCATTGCCTTTGAGCTCACGGGTGATAGCTCCGTGCCAACCGTTCAGAGCTACATGGAGGAATTTTCCTCTCATCTTCAAGTCGACGCGTCGACCTACGTTCAGAATGGCGTCGGGTTGGAGTTCGCTCGAGCGGTTCTGTTGATTCTCGAGGCCGAGAAACACGGCAAGGCGGGAATGCTTGAAAAGTACGAATTGGAGCACATTGCGCCAAACTCGGGCACGAGTGAGTGGCGTGAGACTCTCCAACTCCGAGGAAAGGAGTACACCCGGAAAGTAAATGAGATTGGAAATCTCCTCCTTCTGGACAAGGAGTTGAATCGGGACGTAAAGCAGAAGCAGTACTTTGAGAAGAGAGAGTCTTACAGGGACAGCAATGTGTTGTCTGCGCGAGAATTGGCGACCAGGTTCGACAATTGGGGCGTCAGTGACATAGATGCGAGAACCCACCAACTCGTCTCCGAGCTCAATACGTTCCTCCATTGACCAGCTGATTGTTTCAATCGATGAGTACCGTCAGTGGCTTCCTTTAGGATCGATGTATGGGCCCAAAATTCCAGGAAGCAACATTGGGTTTACCTTCGGTTGCTGGGGGCTTTTCAACAGTACTTGCCGATCCGCCGTGGCGGTTCACCAATAGAACCGGGAAAGTGGCACCGGAGCACAAGAGACTTTCTCGTTATGACACGATGAGTCTGGAAGAGATCTGTGCCCTCCCGGTGCCGGAGGTGGTGGCAGAGAACTCTCACCTTTACCTATGGGTGCCCAACGCGCTTCTTCCTGAGGGGCTCAAGGTTCTTGATTCGTGGGGATTTCGCTACGTTTCCAACCTCATTTGGGCGAAGCGCAGAAAAGATGGAGGGCCGGATGGGCGTGGTGTCGGGTTCTATTTTCGGAATGTCACTGAAATCCTGCTGTTTGGTGTTCGCGGCAGTCTCCGAACGCTTGCCCCTGCTCGGTCTCAAGTGAACATGATCGAGTCGCGAAAACGGGAGCACAGTCGGAAGCCTGATGAACAGTACGAGTTGATCGAAGCTTGCTCCCCCGGGCCCTTTCTCGAGATGTTTGCCCGGAGCCAACGTGAGGGTTGGGCCTCGTGGGGCGATGAGGCAGAACAGGACAAACCCCAAAGAGGCAAGCGGCATTCAGGCTATGGGGGGGGACCACTGATTGTGCCCTACATGAAGTCCGGCGAGGGCCGTTCTCCTCATGAGTGAGTCAGCTCTAGTTCTTCAAAAGCCTTTCGTGCCCAATCAGCCGAGGAGTTTCGATCCCTATCAGAATCAGTGGGCACTGCCCGCCACCGCCTAGAGCGACCCGGGGAACCAGTTTGTTCCAGTGGGTTGAGCTCTGCCCATACTTCGGGCCCGACGCGGCGTTAGTCTTGATGGTTCTGCCAAGGAGTTCTTGAAGATTCGGCCCTCGCGTCACAATTACGCCAACTCCAATTGCTCCTTCGCTATGGAGGGCCTGAAAGTTTACGAGGTCCCGGTCGAAAAAGGGGTCCTTATTATTCCATTCCATCTCAACGGCAACTCCGGGATACGGGGACTCAATGGACCCATCGGCAAACATGTCGATTTCGTGGCCACGAACTTCCTGGACCCTTCGGCCATCAATGTACTTTTCAATGACGATGTTCTTCTTGCCCCAGCCAAATCTGGCTAGGCCTTCATCAAACCTCCGCGTGTGGCTAGCCCTTGACCCGCCCCCAGTTTCGACCTCTGACACATCGATCGTGAACTGCTCGAGGTTCTGCGTTAGTTCCCTAAATCTTTGGGGGAAGCCATTCTCCAAAATCACGTCCGCGTATCTGGTCACTCCGATTTTGTAGCCGGATGGGAAGGCTGATGAAGGCGGTTTGATTGTGCTCGATTCGGCGACCGTTGGACTCACCTCTATTCTGATGACGCGAAACATCTCCGCCCAAGACTACGACCATCTCATTAACTGCCGGGCTCAATCAATCGCAAGCGGCGGACGGGCCTTCCCTAATCAGCCGAAGAGTCAGCCGAAACTCGTATGCGGGGCTCTTGGGTTGTGCGGCCACTCATTGGTTTGGGCCGCTAGTGTTTGGGGAAATCCACCAGCTGTAAAGGCCGAAATCTGACTACGGATGAGAAGGTTGGGGGTTCGAGTCCCTCCGGGCGCGCCGAATAAACCCTTCTGTTCCGAGGGCCGGACCTTTTTGTCTCCATCAGGAAAGGGGGCTAAGCCCCGCCCAGGTTCTCGCGTAAGGGAAGAAGCGAGCGTCAAAGAAAACCACATTCATTGCTTGGAACGCCGCAGACTTCACAACCGCGGTCTTTCCCGAATCGCCGGCGGTGTTGCTAAGCGAGAAATCATCGAGGCCCAAGTAGCCAGCTCGAACCTCCCAAATCCAGACGGTTTGCCCGCGCCCATCTTTTCCGCGCGCGTATTCGCCATTCGGGCCGCCTAAGCAGTATCTGAAAGTGAGATAGACGCCCTCTTTGGGTAGGTGCCCCTTGGGCGAGTTGGTCTCGAGAGCAGTCTTGATCTCCAGATCTGGTAGTTCCGGGAATTGGGGGACTAAATCTGGGAAAGCGTGAGGCCGATTGCGCTTGTAGAGACCATCAGAGGCGCTCGCAACTCCTGCGCCCACGAGGTTGCCAATCATCGAAGATAAATTGGCAAGCTCCACGAGCCCGCTAATCGGTTCAGAGCCTCTCGCAATCAACTCTCCATCAATGAGATCGAGAGTTTCGTAAGTGTATTCGACAGCGTGTCGGATGGCCTGGCCGTCTAAGCCCGTCAACAGTCGGAGTTGTTCCTCGTTTGTTACGACTGACTCTGGAACAAAACGCGACGGGGCAGCGCCCACATCCGCAGCACTATCTTTGTCCCTAGCTAGCGTGATGATGGTTTCAAGATTCACATCTAGGGCAGAAGCAATTTTGGCGGCACTCTCAATAGTGAGACCCCGCTCACCGCGTTCAATAAGGCCCAAGGATGTCCGATGCAGACCCGCCCTATCGGCAAGATCCTCGAGGTTCATGCCTCGGCCGCGGCGGATCTGAGCGATGACTTCTACGACAGACGGCGTCGGGTCCTCGAAATTCTCAATGTTGGCCACGTATAGGAGAATTATCGCGTTGCCCCATGGTGTCAATGAGACTATAGTCTCCACCGGAGGTTATCAATGCTCAAGGTGATGGACCTGTTTTGTGGAACCGGCGGTTTCTCCAAGGGATTCGAGGCTACAAATCAGTTTGAAATCGTGCACGGGATCGATGTCTTACCGGTCGCCGTTGAGACTTTCAGGGCGAATCACCCGCGTGCTTTTTCAGTCGCAGGCGACATTCGAAGAGTGAGAAGGTCCGATGTTGCTCAAGCTACGGGGCTAAAGCGTGGAGAAATAGACGTCATTGTTGGAGGCCCTCCTTGCCAAGGGTTCTCATCGATCAGGCCTTTTCGCTCCTCCAACGAGGATGACCCTAGAAATTCACTGTTCGAAGAGTTTGCAGGGTACGTGAATTTCTTCAAGCCGCGTGCCCTAGTAATGGAAAATGTTGTAGGGCTGGCGACCTATGAGAACGGTCGAACAATCGAGCTAATTTTGGACACTTTTTCTTCCCTTGGCTACGACTGTGATTGGAGGATCTTGAACGCCTCGAATTACGGTGTACCGCAGAAACGTGAACGTCTGATTCTCGTTGGTGTTCAGAGGGGTGGAAAGTTTGAGTTCCCGGCCGTTACGCATTCAAGCCCGGCAAAAGCAATAGGACATCGCGACCGTTCTCGGATGCACACAGTAGCGACTGAGCAACCAACACTTTTTGACTCAGGGGAATTAGCTGAACTACCGTCTGCGATAACTGTCCGAGAAGCGATTAGCGACTTGCCCCTCGTAAATAGTGGTGAAAGTGCAGATCTTTATAGCTCGGTCCCCGAAAACGATTATCAGTCCGCACGCCGCGCGAATCTCACTGATGAGTTGTCTCTTCATTCCTCGACGAGACATTCGGAGAAGATGCTTGAGATCATCAGTCATTCTGGAGATAACATTTCTTGTATTCCAAAGCACCTGATAAGTAGCGGATTTTCGTCATGCTATTCAAGGTTGCGGGCCGACGAGCCGTCGGTCACCATCACAGTAAATTTTGTACATCCAGCTTCGAATAAGTGCATTCATCCATACCTTGACCGAGCGCTCACACCTCGCGAGGGTGCCCGGTTGCAGTCATTCGACGATAATTTCGAATTTTGGGGAAGCCGTGCGCAAATTGTCAAGCAAATCGGAAACGCGGTACCTCCGCTCCTCGGGCAGGCAATTGCTCGGAGCATGAAAACTGCCCTCAGCTAGCCGTTGTGTTGGCAGCAAAGCGTCAGCCGAAAAGTCAGCCAAAAGTAGCCGTAGGCACCTGCTGAAACTTACGGGTGAGCCACATTCGTAGCGCTATAGTTTGGTAAACCACGAGAGCTGCAGATGCTGAAATCTGACTACGGATCAGAAGGTTGGGGGTTCGAGTCCCTCCGGGCGCGCCAAACCAGATTTTTGGAAAAGCGAAGAGACTTTGGCACGCTCTGGGGTGGGTTGGGTCGTAAAGCCCCGAGGCTTTGTGGACTGACACGATTACGATGGGCACCACCACCCACCCAAGGAGTAATCGATGGCACGTTGGAATGAACATCCCGCAACTAGGCGCTTCGGCAAAGCCCACCTGCGTTTTGGCGATCGAGCGGCAGACGTTATCCGAAACGGTATGGGGTCGTGGGCTTTTGTGCTGGCGTCGCTTGGGGTCCTGGCTGCATGGATTTGGTTGAACGGGACGGACGGCTTTGACCCGTTCCCGTTCATCCTGCTCAATCTTGTCCTCTCGTGTGTGGCGGCTCTCCAAGGGGCGATTCTCTTAATCGCAGCCAAGCGAGAGGACCAGATTAACTCCGAGCTCGCCGTCCACACGTTCCAGGTGGACCAAGAGAATCTTGAGATAACTAAGCAAATTCGCGAACTTTCCCAGCGCATTGAGGTTTTAACCCTCGAGATGCACGACGTTCTGACCAAGAAGGACTCTCCAGCTGGAGCCTCATAGGATTGTGTGAAAAGTTTTCCCGACAGGTGGTTCGCAGTGGTCCCTCAGCTGGCTGATCAGAGCCTCGATCAACTCCGAGAGCGCCTCAACGTGCTCGATGCGTGGGCGCTGGCTCAAGAGCTCGGTGTCGAGGGCGTTGATGAATTGCGCGCACAGGTCTTCGCTACCGGCGGCACCCCTGAAGACGCCTGGAATGACTATCACCAGGTGAGAAACGAATACGACCGGCGTGCATCCGAGCAATTTGACCTGGGTCAGTAGTCGCCCAATAGCTCTGTTCGTGGGGTTCTCTGGAACACTGGCCTGGTGGACATAGCGCTCGACGAGGCAACCCTGGGCCAACTTCTGGTCATTCTTGAGGGCGTTGGCGTTCTGGCGTTCACCGTGTCCGGAATTCTGGTTGCCGCCCAGAAGCGACTCGATCTGGTCGGCGTGGTCGTGGTGGCGTTTCTCACTGCCCTTGGCGGTGGAACGCTGCGTGATGTCCTTCTGGATCGACGACCGTTCTTCTGGGTCGCCAATGAAGAGTGGGTGTGGGCGGTGGTGGTCTTGAGCGTTTTGGGCCCGCTGGTGATTAGAGCTAGACACCTAGAGCCAACCGCTCGGGCCATGCAATGGCCCGATGCGCTGGGTCTTGGACTCTTTGCCGCCTCTGGCACCCACATCGCCCTTCTCGAGGGAGCTAGCCCCCTGGTGGCAACACTGATGGGTGTAATTTCTGCCACCTTCGGTGGTGTTATTCGAGACATCCTGGTTAATGACGTGCCTTGGGTGGTGAAGGGCTACCAGCTCTACGCGGTGATTGCATTCATGGGCGGGTGGCTGATGTGGGGGTTGCTGGTTCTCGGGGTCCCAGACGTCGTTGCAGTGCTGGCAGGCTCCGCCGCCATCGTCATTGTGAGAATGCTCGCCATTGCCTTTGACTGGCGCTTGCCAGGATGGCGACTTGGCAGTCGTTCCTAACTAGCGAAGGGCCTTGTCAAAGAACGACGTCAGGGCTTCCGCGTAACGATCGGTCTCTGAGAGCATTCCTTCTGAGTGGTCGGCACCCTCGAAAGTCTCCAGCTGAACCGAAACCCCGACGGACTCGGCATAGTCACGGAACTTGAGTGAGCCTTCATAGGCGAGGCGCTGGTCGTCAGTGCCATGGAGCAAAAGAATCGGCCGATTACCGGCGGCTTCGATGCCGGTTGGGATTGGCGTTTCGTTCAAGTTCACACCGCGAAGCTTGGCTGCTGTGTCAGCAAGCTGCCACAAGAACGCAGGGAACCCTTGGAACACAACCTCACGCCTGGCTGTCTCGGCGAAATCGAAGATCGGCGCCTCCAGCGCGAAGGCTTGAACGTTCTCGGTCTTCGCCGGCAGGATCGCAGTCGCGATAGCACCGCCCGAAACCCCGAACATGCCAACTTTCTCTGGCGCGATGCCCTTCTCAACAACTAACCACTCGGCAACGGCGGCAAAGTCATCAGACTCGTCCTGACCGGCCGAGTGCCGGCCATCGACACAGGTGGAATTGCCGGTGTCGCGCTGGTCAACCAGCAAAACGTTGAAACCGTCCTTAGCAAGCATGGCGCTTGGCAACAGAGCGTTGTAATCGCGTCGGCTTGTTCCATAGCCGTGGGTGACAATCACTGTTTCCTGGGCGGCTGGGTAACCAGCCTTGATCCACCAGGCTTCTAGCTCGACGTCTGGAGCTACCTGAATGCGTACGGTTTCCACGGGGATTTCGGGAAGCCACCACTCGGAGAGGTCGTAATCGATCCATTTATTCCAGCCCTCGCCCGGGAAGGGGCCTTCGAGGGGCGTGGTGAACGAGGCAGGTGAATTGTTGAGGTCATCGGCGTTGATTTCGCAGGGCACGGACGTGCCCTCACGGTAGACGTAGTCGCCCACTGCGAGTGCGCCACCGCCACCCACCACAAGGAGAGATCCCAGACCAATTGCTAACCAGCTTCTCGCACGCATGGGCTCGAGAGTACCGCTCCCAGGCGTGACGGTCCAGCCTGTATTCGCAGCAATGGTCAGGCTGTGGGATTCTCACCCTTATCGACGTATTCCCACAAATACAGCGCCGCATAGGAGCGATAGGGGGCCCAGCGCTTCGCAACCTCGGTGGATGTCTGCTCGGTGCCAAAGTGGGCTTCGACGGCTTTACGCAATCCCAGGTCTCCCGGTGACCAGATGTCTGGGTGCCCCATTCCAAAGATCAAGAACATCTCTGCCGTCCACGGCCCGATTCCCTTCAGGGCCGTGAGTGCGGCACTCACCTCGGCTGGATCCATTGCTGCCAGCGCGTGGGGATCGATAACCCCGGCGCCAAAGGCCTCGGCAAGACCCAGAATGTAGTTCGCCTTGGAATAGGAGAGACCCTGTTGACGAAGGTGTTCAATTTCTTGGCTAGCAAGACCCTCGGGCGTCATGGAATCGACAGCCTGGCGAAGCCTGGCTTCAATAGTGTCGGCAGCTTTCACCGAAAGTTGCTGGCCAATGATCGACGAGACCAGAATCTCGAAGTATCGCTCGGGCGGTTGGGGAGAGATGACCGGTGGCGTATAGACCTGGGCCAGCTTGGCGATGACATCGCAGCTCTCCTGCAGATAGGCGAGCGCCTGTGCTTGTTGCTGGGTCACACGGTAACGCTAGAGCAGAAAACCCTGGGATGATTTCACACAATGAAGATTGTGCTTGCTTCTGATTCCTTTAAAGGCTCCCTCTCCGCCACTGGCGTGGTCGAGGCACTGGCCGAGGGCATTCGGGACAGCGCACCCGGTGCGGTCATTACTGCGCAACCCCTCTCCGATGGCGGCGAGGGAACGCTTGATGTTCTCGCTCACCACGGTTTCGAGATTCACCGTGCCTCGGTTCCAGGTAGTTGGGGCCAACCGGTCGTTGCTTCGTTTGCCAGCAGAGACGGTGTCGTAGTTTTTGAATCGGCCCAGGCTTTCGGATTCCTGCCCGGCGCCACTGCCACCCAAGCGCTGGAAGCATCGAGCGCTGGTGTGGGACAGCTGATTAAAGAAGCACTGACATCCGGTCCCACAGAAATTCTGCTCACTGTCGGGGGAACGTCGGGAACGGATGGGGGTTTCGGGATGCTTCGGGTCTTGGGGGCTCGGGGTCTGGACGACCAGGGCGACGAGATTGGCGAGGGCGGCGGCGCCCTCCGCATGCTCGCCTCTGTTGACCTCACAGGACTTGACCCCAGGCTCGGAAGAACTCGCTGGCGGGTGTTGACCGATGTCACCAATCCACTGCTGGGTTCCTCCGGAGCAGCAGCGATCTTCGCGCCCCAGAAGGGCGCGGACCCAGAAGCGGTCGCGCTGCTTGAGGCTGGCCTGGGTCGTCTTGCAGCGTTAGTCGGCCAAGAGGTGGCTGACCGCCCAGGCGCTGGAGCGGGTGGCGGGCTCGCGTTTGCCGCGATGGCCGCGCTTGGCGCATCCCAAGAGTCTGGAGCGACGGCGATGATGGAGCTCACCGGCGTTGGCGCAGACATGAAAGATGCCGATCTCGTGGTCACAGGGGAGGGCTCCTTCGACGCCCAGAGCCTCGGGGGCAAGATCACGGGAGTGGTGATTGAGCACGCTCAATCACAGAACATTCCTGTTGTGGTGGTGTGTGGTGTTTCTCAGATGAGGCAACCCATCGCCGGAGTCACGGTGATCGAAATTAGTGCGAGCGCACCGAGCATTCAGGAATCGATTGATAACCCAGCGGTCTATTTGCGAGAGGCCGGTCGGACAATCGGCCGAATGATTACCGAGGGGCTTTAGCGCGAGAACTGCGTTTCTTTATACGGCGCCCCGGATGGGTCGTAGGTAATCCATGTGCCCACCTGCTCGCCTGCGCGGAAAGAACCGCTGCGCATGCGAGTGCCGTCCTTGCGATAGAACGACCAGGCACCGTGCATAGCCTCGCCCTTATAGGAACCTTGCGCTTTGACGACCCCGTTTTTATAAAGCTCCAAGAAAGCCCCCGACTTCTTCGGAAAAGTGCTGTTGATCACCGTGATGCGAGCTTCGACCAGTTTCTTGAGGAACGCTTTGGGTGGCGCCTTGTGCTGATCAAAATGAATGGTTCCCTTTGTGGTGGTGTAGCCATCGAGGGCGGAGCCCAGGAGTTGCTGGACCTCGGGTCCTGGAAAAAGGCTGTTGTGCTGTCTAAAGCCCAGGAACGACAGCACGATGATGCCCTCAACCCGGAGGGTCGGCATTCCCCACGATAAATCTTCGATTGCTGTGGGCAACAGGTCGAGGAGCTGGGAGCGGACCCCGGCTAATGCTGCGGCCTGCTTTTCTGGGAACGACTCGATGATGGAGTCAACGGTGGTCATGCTTCTAGTCTGGACGATTTCCGCTTAGCCTGGGGGCATGAGTTCCTCTGATTTTGTTCCCCCTGGCATGCGCGAACAGCTTGATTCCCCTTCCTATCAAGGCATCCCCACTTTTGGCATGCGGCCGTTTGTGACCGAGGCGTCGCAACTCGATGCCATCAAGCCCGATATTGCTGTTGTTGGCGCCCCGTGGGATGACAGCACCACTAACCGCCCAGGCGCACGCTTTGGCCCCAGGGCTCTGCGGGCGAACGCCTATGACCCTGGCACCTATCACCTCGACTTGGGCGTGGAAATCTTTGATCACTTGAACGTGGTCGATTTTGGTGATGCCATCACGAGTCATGGCATGTGGGAAAAATCTCGCCAGGCCATCTATGACCGTGTGAGCGAAGTCACTAGACGGGGCATCGTTCCCGTGGTGCTCGGTGGCGACCACTCGGTCACCTTCCCGGCAGTGACCGCGGTGTGTGAGCAGCACGGGTTTGGCAACGTGGTGATGATCCACTTCGATGCTCACGCCGACACCGCCTACGAACTCGAGGGCAATTTCGCCAGCCACGGCGCCATGATGCGCCGGATTATTGAATCCGGCGCTATCCCTGGCGATCGGTTCTTGCAGCTGGGGCTCCGTGGTTATTGGCCAGGCGAGGAAGACCAGAAGTGGATGCGCGAGAACAAGCTCAAGCACTTCATGATGCAGGAGTTCTGGGAGCGGGGGCCCATGCCCGTTCTCGACGATGTCATCAAGGAAGCCAAAGCCAAAGGTCCGAAGGCTTACATATCTATCGACATCGATGTCCTGGATCCTGGCTTTGCCCCGGCAACCGGGACACCGGAGCCAGGCGGCTTTGCCCCGATTGATTTGCTGCGCATCATTCGCAGGCTCACCCTCGAGCTCGATGTGGTGGGCTTTGATGTGATGGAGGTCGCACCTGCGTATGACCACGCAGATGTGACAGTGAACAACGCCCACCGCCTGATTTGGGAGTTCTTCGCTGGGATGGCCCTCAAGAACAAAGAAGGTCGCTAGGCGCGCTCTTCCGAGATCGAATTTCCGCCATCGACCACGATCGTTTGACCGGTGATGTACGAGGCGCCAGGGCTTGCGAGCCAGGCGATCGCCGAGGCGATTTCCTCGGGGGATCCCGATCGACCCATCGGCGTGACTAGGCCTTCTGCTTTTTCGGAATCGGTTTGAGACTCAGTGGCGATCCAGCCCGGTGCCACCGCGTTCACGGTGAGGCCGTGGGGCGCCTCGTCTATGGCCAGTGCTGACATGAGGCCTCGAAGCCCGGCCTTGGATGCCGCATAGGACACTTCGTTCTTCATGGCCATCACGGAGCCGGTCACACTGGTCACCATGATGATGCGGCCGTCGCCGTTCGCTCTCAGTGTTGGCAACAAGGCCTTGGTCACCATGAACGCTGAGGTGAGGTTTCGGGAGAGCGCCAGCTCGAAGGCCTCCCGGCTGGTGCCATCAACTCCCGCACTTTCACCGGTGGTCTCCATGGGTGCATTCACGCTCGTCATGCCGGCGTTATTGACCAGAATCCGCAGAGGATTCTTCGTCGCCAGCGATGCTTGATGGAGCGCCTTGATTCCCGCATCCATAGTGAGGTCGGCGACCACGACGTGGGCTAAGTGTCCTTCAGCGCGCAGTTCCTCTGCGCGCTCGAGGACTCGATCGCTGGCGCCGGTGAGGAGCACCTCGGCACCAAGTCGTGCCATCAACCTTCCAGTCGCAAAGCCAATGCCACTGGCACTGCCTGCACCGGTGATCAGGGCGGCGGAGCCGTGGAGGCTAAACGGGGTGGCGTCCATGACACCAGCCTAGGTTCTCTGCTCTAACCACGTAGCGGCAGGGCGATGCCAATGGCGATAAAGACGCCACCGAATACGTGGTTGAAGCGCTTGCCGAATCGTGTGAGGAAGGGCTGAATTTTGGCCGATCCCGCGGCAACGGAAAGCTCGAAAAGGATTTCAATGCCGACAAAGGTGATTGTCATCACGACAAACTGGCCAAAGAGCGGGAGATCAGTAGTGAGGAACTGGGGAAGAAACGCCACGAAAAAGAGGATTCCCTTGGGGTTTGTCACTGCGGCTAGAAGACCCTGTTGGAACACAGCAGTGCCGGTGATGATGGTGCTGGTCTGGGATTTGTCCATTCCCAGTGGTGGTGATCGCCAGACCTGGATGCCAAGCCACACCAGATATGCGCCACCGACCCATTTCAGAACAGTGAGGAGCTCAGCTGAGGCCGCCAACAGGGCGCCAATTCCGAAGAGAGAGAGGGCAATGATGATGGTGAAACCGAGTGCGCCACCGGCAATCGTGAACAGAGTCTTCCGCACGCCATAGAGGGCGCCGTGAGTAAGGGCAAGTAAACCGTTGGGGCCAGGAGTGAGCGAAAGGCCCAGCGCAGCAATCGTGTAGAGCAGCCAGGTGTCTAATTCCACAGGCACAGTATTGCGCTGGTTCACCTAAATGGTGGCCAACACGTAACCAGAACTTTCCGAACGGTTTGCTTCCCGTTTCTACCGTTTCAACCATGTACACCATCGGCGTGAGCACGAGTTCGTTCTTCCCGCAGAGCCTGGAAGACGCCTTCCGGTTGGCTAAAGACGCTGGCGCCGAGGGCATGGAAATCATGGTCACCAATGCGCCAGAGACCCAGGACCCGAGGGTGCTGGATTTCCTCTCGCGCCGCTTTGACTTGCCGATTGTGTCCATTCACGCCCCGGTGCTTCTGTTGACGCACGGCGTGTTTGGCTATGACCCGGGCCAGAAGCTTGAGCGCAGTGCAGAACTCGCCGTCATGCTCGGTGCGGACACGGTTGTCGTGCACCCACCGTTTCGTTGGCAACTTTTGTATTCGAGGCGCTTTGAGAGTGTCGTCCACGAGGTGGCTGACACCCACGGAGTGACTATTGCTGTGGAGAACATGTTTGGCTGGGCTGCCTCGTCGATCAACATCGAGGCCTACGCGCCGAGTTGGGATCCCGGGCAACTGGACCTCCCGTCGCTGACTCTGGACTTCTCCCACGCAGCCATGCAGGGCATTAGTGCACTGCGGCTTGCCCGCCAGTGGGGCGAGCGACTCGCTCACGTTCACCTGTGTGACGGGACAAGCCCGAAGGAGAACTTCCACCTTTTCGATGAGCACTTACTACCGGGCAAGGGCACCCAGCCGG
>JBIIRH010000042.1:0-6681 GCA_044341675.1 Pontimonas sp. | reverse complement strand
TGTGGAAAGAGATTGAGGCACACCCGGGTGCTGCCGTTACGGTGGACCTTGGAGCGCGTGAGGTACGGTGTGGAGCGGTAAGTTCACCGTTTGACATTGATGACTACACGCGCTGGCGTTTGATGGAGGGTCTTGATGACATTGCGCTCAGCCTTCAGCACGATGACGCCATCACTGCGTTTGAAGCACGACGGGAAGCTTGGCGCCCGAGAACGCTGCCTATCAGGAGTAGCTAGGTGAGCCAGGTGGCAGCCTCCAAGGGTAAGGCGTCACCCCAGGCCGCATCCCCCGACACTGTGGTCTTTGAAGGTGGCCGCCCACTCGTTGGCGAAGTGGAAGTCCGCGGTGCCAAGAATTTGGTCACCAAAGCGATGGTGGCCGCCTTGCTCGCGGACTCACCCAGCATTTTGAAGAACGTGCCCGTCATTAGCGATGTCGCTGTGGTGCGAGGCCTTCTTGAAGCTCACGCGGTAACCGTCACCGATGCGGGTGACGGCGTGCTGGAGCTGGACCCGCGCGGGGTCAAGAGCGCTCACTTCGCTGAGATCGATGCCCACGCTGGCTCGAGCCGTATTCCGATTCTTTTCTGTGGCCCGCTCCTTCATCAGCTGGGCGAAGCATTCATTCCTGACCTGGGTGGTTGTCGTATTGGTGATCGCCCCATCAACTTCCACCTGGATGCTCTGCGCGCCTTTGGTGCAGAACTCGACAAGAGCCACGAAGGCATTCGCCTTCGTGCACCGAGTCGGCTCGTCGGGGCACGGGTTGATCTGCCCTATCCGAGCGTGGGCGCAACCGAACAGGTTCTCTTGACCGCTGTTCGCGCCCAAGGTGTTACCGAACTCACGAACGCTGCTATTGAGCCAGAGATTATGGACTTGATTGCCATCCTGCAGAAGATGGGTGCAATCATTTTGGTCGAGCCAAACCGCACCATCGTGATTGAGGGCGTTGATTCACTGAGCGGCTATGACCACCGGGCAATCCCTGACCGCAGTGAGGCTGCTTCTTGGGCGTCAGCGGCGCTTGCGACCAGGGGCGACATTTATGTCCGCGGAGCTGAACAAAAAGACCTGATGACCTTCTTGAACGTGTATAGGAAGGTGGGCGGGCAATTCACGGTTGATGACCACGGGATTCGCTTCAGCCACCCGGGCGACAGTATTCGACCCGTTGTGATTGAGACCGATGTGCACCCCGGCTTCATGACGGACTGGCAGCAACCCATGATTGTTGCTCTCACCCAGGCCGAGGGCCGCTCGATTGTTCACGAGACGGTGTATGAGAACCGCTTTGGTTTCACCGATGCACTGCGTCAAATGGGCGCGAACATTGAGGTCTATAAAGAGGGCATCGCGAGCATTACCCGTCGCGTGCCAAGGCGTCCACTCGAGCAGGCGGCCGTCATCACGGGCCCCACTCCTTTGCGCGGTACGGATATCCGCGTTCCCGACCTGCGCGGTGGGTTTAGCCACATCATCGCTGCCGTTACGGCACAGGGGCACTCCACGGTGAGCAACATGGGCATCATTTCTCGCGGTTATGAGCACTTGCTCGACAAGCTTGCTGGTCTTGGCACAAGCTTCGAGCTCAAGGGTTAGCCCTGGTGGCTCAGGTTCCCTCGAAGTCACCACGCATCTCGCGGGGTGCTGAGTTGCGCTGGCGGATTATCGCCTTCCTTGTGATTCCCATTTTTGGCCTGATGGTGAAGCTCCGAATTAAGCCAGGCTCCGTATTGCCGGCGCGGGGACCGTTTATTCTCTCGCCGAATCACTACAGCGAAATCGACCCGATTGTCATGGGGGTTGTCGTCTGGAAACTCCGTCGCACCCCGCGTTTTTTGGCCAAGGCTTCGCTGTTCAAGGTTCCAGGGCTTGCCTGGCTGTTGCGGTTCACTGGACAGATTCCGGTGGAACGGGAAGCCGGAGCCCGCTTGGGTGAACCGTTGAAGGCGGCGGCCCTACTCGCTGAGCGAGGACAGGGAGTCATTGTTTATCCAGAGGGCACACTGACCAAAGATCCAGACCTGTGGCCCATGGTGGGCAAATCTGGAGCAATTCGCATGGCCCTCGAGCAAGGGATTCCCCTGTATCCGGCAGCCCACTGGGGAACCCAGAATCTGATGGGTCGCTATGCCAAAAAGATCCGAGTCTTTCCCCGGACCACCATCGATGTGGTGATCGGGAAGCCACTTGATCTCTCTCGCTTTGAGGGCAAGCCCCTCACCCGCGAACTCTTGGCTAAGGCCACCGAGATGTTGATGAAGGAAATAGCTACCCTGGTGGGACAGCTTCGCAACGAAAAACCACCGGCGAAGCGCTTTGACCCCAGTAAGGCGGCGTAGTTATGGTTCATGTCGCGGTGTTGGGAGCGGGTTCGTGGGGGACAACCTTTGCGAAGGTCTTGGCTGATGGTGGCAACACCGTCACCCTGTGGGCCAGGCGCCCCGAGGTTGCCCAGGAAATTCACGACACCAATCGCAACACGAGTTATCTGCCGAGCATCGCTTTGCCGAAGACCATCGATGCCACCGACAACCTCGCCCAAGCATTGGCGGGTGCAGAGCAGGTCTATTTTGCGGTGCCAAGCCAGCATTTACGGGCAAACCTGGCTGATGCCGCCTCATTGATTCCAGCGGATGTGCCTGTTGTTAGTCTCATGAAAGGCGTTGAGGCCCAGACGGGGCTTCGCATGAGCGAAGTTCTCCACCAGGCCGGCGGATTCGCCCACGAGCGGATCGCCGTGGTCAGCGGGCCTAACTTGGCGCTCGAAATTGCCCAGGAACAACCCACCGCTGCGGTGGCATCGTCAATCTCTGTCGAGACAGCCCGAGCCGTTGCCACGGCCTCGACGAACAGCTACTTCAAGACCTTCATCAACGACGACGTTGTTGGTACCGAGTTCGGTGGCGTGCTGAAGAACTTGATTGCGGTGGCTGTGGGCATCGCAGATGGCGTGGGTTATGGCGAGAACACCAAAGCCTCCATCATTACTCGCGGCCTTGCCGAGATTTCCGCCTTCGCCGCTGCTTTTGGCGCAAGCCCACAGACGATGTCTGGCCTTGCTGGTCTTGGCGACCTGATTGCCACGTGTGAGTCGCCACTGTCCAGGAACAACACTGCCGGGCGCATGCTCGGTCAGGGCCAGAGCTTCACCGAAGTTGTTCGCACCATGAACCAGACCGCTGAGGGACTTGCCTCGGTCAAGCCCGTGCTGGCTCTGGCCAAGAGCAAAGGCATTTCGATGCCCATTGTGACCCAGGTCGGGCAAGTCCTCGATGGCGAGCGTGACCCCCGTGAACTTGCTCCGCACTTTGCCACCGACTCCGACACTCCTGAGGACGAGTAGGGCAGCTGTGTTAGGAACCGTGGGCTCAAGCGACTGGGTCGCTGAGAAGTTTGGCTCGGGTGAGCCCCGAATCATCGCTCTTCACGGGTGGGGTCGAAGCGGATCTGATTTCGAGCGCATTCTTGCCGGCCAGAATGCGCTGGCGGTTCACCTACCGGGCTTTGGCCCAGCACCAGAGCCTGGTGGCCCCTGGTCCACCGCCGAATATGCCGACCAGTTGGCAGATGCGCTCCGGGGATTAGGCCCCGTAGTTGTCGTGGGGCACTCGTTTGGGGGACGTGTCGCCGTGAGATTGGCTGCCAGGCACCCCGAGCTGGTGAGCGCTCTGGTCTTGACCGGGGTTCCCCTGACCAGGGTTACCCCTCCCAAATCAGTGCCACTCGCCTTTCAAATTGCCAAAGTTCTTCACGCCAAGAAGCTGATTCCTGAGGGCACTATGGAGCGCTATCGACGCCAGTATGGCTCCCAGGATTATCGAAACGCTCGCGGTGTGATGCGCGACATTCTGGTCAAGACTGTCGCCGAGGACTACCTCGACGACGCAACCCGAGTGGTGGCCCCGGTCACGATGGTGTGGGGGGAGCTTGACGCCCCTGCACCTGTGGCTGCTGCGGAAAAGGCCCTCCAGCATTTCCCCCGCGCCACGCTGCGTGTGGTTCCGGGGGCTTCGCACCTCATGGAGGGTAACCTCGAGGAAGCCGTAAAAGACGCAGTAACAGCGGCACTCACCCAGTAAAGGACCACGATGACCCCAGCGGATTTCATCATCACGCTGGCGGCCATCCTTGTCGCTCTGGCTGTTGCCGCAGTGATGAACCTCAAGTGGCTTCGAGTGGCTCAGAGGGTTCACTATCTCCCCGGTGAAGTCAGCCGTAATCAGCGTCTGTGGTTTGAGCGCCGTCCTATTGGTGCGCTCTGGTGGGCTGGTGCAGTGGTGCTAGCAATCGTGTCGTTTCAAGGACCCGAGCAACTGGGTGTTGCCGCTCTGGCCTGGCTCGCGGTGGTTGCACCGGTTCTGATTTTTCCCACCCCGTGGCGCTTGCCCCTGAAGGGAACGACCAGCGCACTGCAGTGGACGGCGCGAGCCAAGCGCGTCTATGGGGGCGTCTTGGTGTTGCAGGTGTTGACCGGTGCGCTGGCTGTGTGGCTCGTGGGGCCAGCTGGTGTTGTGATTCCCCTGCTCCTCGGTGCACACCTCACCGATCTCGCCCTTGCTGTGTTGTGGCAGGTCGAGCGCAGGCTCTCTCACAAGTTCGTTGTTGAGGCAAGGCGCAAACTCAAGCGCGTAGGACCGCAGGTCGTCGCCATCACCGGGTCCTACGGCAAAACCTCGACTAAGGGTTATGTTGCCCAGATTGTGGGCAAATCCCACCAGACGGTCGCCTCGCCGGCGAGCTTTAACAACATGATGGGACTCTCCCGAACGATCAACGAGCACCTGGTGGTTGGCACAAGCGTCTTCGTCGCTGAAATGGGCATGAACCAGGAGGGGCGGATTCGCGAACTCTGCAAGCTCTTCACCCCGGATATTGCTGCCATTACGGTGATCGGCGAAGCACACATGGAACGCCTGGGTTCCCAAGAAGCAATCTTTCGAGCAAAAGCCGAAATCACGGAGAACGCCAAGACCGTGATTTTGCCCGTTGACCAGCCCGAATTGGTCGCCCTAATCGAGAAGTGTCGTCGCGAAGGTAAGACGGTGGTCACGGTCAGTGGGCAGGGCAAGAAAGCGGACGTGGTTGTTGATCCAGACCTTTGTCTTGTGACCTACGGCCCAGAGGCAACACCGTCCCCGATGGCGGTGCCACCCTTTGGCCACGGCGTCAATGTCGCCGTCGCACTGGGTATCGCCTATGTGTTGAAGGTGCCACAAGACGAAGCGCTCGCCCGCTTAGCTGATCTGCCAGTGGCGGCACATCGCGCGGAAGTTCAGAAGATGCCTGATGGCGTGTGGATTATCGATGACACCTATAACTCCAATCCGGTGGGGGCAGCTCACGCTGTCGATGAGGCCGCAGCCCTCGCCATGGAGCGCGGCGGGCCGCTCGTTGTGGTGACACCGGGAATGGTTGAACTGGGACCGGTTCAATTTCAGCGCAATAAGGAACTGGCAGAGCGCGTTGTGGCCGCCGATGGCACGCTCATGGCCGTGGGACTCACCAACCGCAAAGCGTTGGTTACTGGGTCCGCCGGGGCAGCCCAAGTCTTCGCCACACGCTCCGACGCGGTGACCGCGGCCCTCCACGCTGCGGGAGCCAACGGCGTTATTCTCTATGAGAACGACCTGCCAGATCATTACCCCTAACGAGGCGCTGTTCTGGCGTTAGCTCCGGAAGGAACCCTATGGCTGGCTCAACCTGGGCTGTGGTATTCGGTGGCCCTAGCCCCGAACACGAAATCTCTATCCTCACTGGTCTCCAGGCAGAACGTGTCCTGGTTGAGGGCGGCGACGAAGTACTTCCCCTGTATGTGGCTCCCAATGGAGCATGGTTTCAGATTCCCTCTCGCTCCGAAGCCAAAGACTTCCTGACCGGTGCTCCCTCGGGGTCCAAGGAACTCGACATCGTTCTCTCTGGTCAGCCAGGTGTTTACCCGAAGAAGGGGCTTGGCAAGAAGCCACTCGAGATTGACGCTGCGCTGCTGTGTTTCCACGGCGGGCTCGGTGAGGGCGGCGGCGCTGCCGCAGTGTTTAGTTTCATGGATATCCCAGCCACCGGATCGACCGTGTTCGCCGGGGCTGTGGGAATGGACAAGCTTGCCTTTGGCGGCCTGATGCACGCCGCCGGAATTCCGAGCCTGGCGCGCGAAGCCCTGAGGGACTCCGTCGACCCCGGCTTCACCGGTCCCTACATCGTGAAGCCACGATTTGGTGGTTCGTCGATTGGTATCGAGATTGTCGATGACATCGGGACTGCACGGACAATTGCTAAGTCCTCAGCCCACCTGCAGACTGGCGCAGTCGTCGAGCCCTATCGGCCAGAGCTTGTTGACCTGAACATCTCCTTCCGGACCTATCCGGCCCTCGAGGTGACAGATCTCGAGCGTCCGCTGCGCAGTGAAGGCGAAAAGACTGGGTTGTATTCGTATCAAGAGAAGTATTTGGCCGGTGGTTCTGGAGCAGGCCTCACGCACGCTCCTCGCGAGTTTCCCGCCAAGGCGCCACAGGCCATCCACGACAAGGCTGCCGAGTTGGCCAGGGCTGTTGCTGAGGTCACTCGTCTCCAGGGCATCGTTCGCGTTGACCTGCTCTGGGATGAATCCAAGGGTGACCTGTTTGTTAACGAGGTCAACTCCATCCCTGGAGCTCTTTCTCTGTATTTGTGGGCGCCCAAG
>JBIIRH010000041.1:0-6687 GCA_044341675.1 Pontimonas sp. | reverse complement strand
TAACTCCCAATCCTCATAGCGCTTGCCCGGGAAGACGGGACACGCATCGCCACACCCCATGGTGATCACAACGTCGCTGGCTTTCACTGAGTCCACGCTCAAGAGCTGCGGAACTTCGCTGGCAATGTCAATGCCCTCTTCAGCCATCACGGCAACAGCGGCGGGGTTCAGCGACTCCCCTGGTGCCGAGCCTGCCGAGAGGACCGTCACCCGATCTCGTGCCAGATGGCGAAGATAACCGGCGGCCATCTGAGACCGACCTGCGTTATGCACGCACACGAACAGAACAGTGGGAGTAGACATCGTGCTCATTGTTACGACTGCCGGTTAACGCGAGCTTGCAGGAAGCTTTCCAGGGCAATAACGACAACGACCACGAGAGCCGCCATAGCGCTCCAACCCCAGACCGCCACACTGCCCTCGGGCATGGCAAGAAGCTCTCGACCCTCTCCCTGCCATGGCCATAGTGCTCGC
The DNA here is from genome assembly GCA_044341675.1 of Pontimonas sp. Classification (GTDB taxonomy): domain Bacteria; phylum Actinomycetota; class Actinomycetes; order Actinomycetales; family Microbacteriaceae; genus Pontimonas. The sequence goes on along the minus strand of JBIIRH010000041.1, from coordinate 6,213 downwards.
AGCGATCCCGCCATCAACCCCGTCATGACGACCAAGGTGAGCACTCTGCGGTGTTCAAGAAGCCATTGCAAAACCCCGACAAAAGCAGACAGGCCGATGATGGCTCCCAGCACAAAGAAACCCAGATAGCCAAAGTCCCGGTCGTTCACTGCGGCAAGGGTGGGTTCATAAATCCCGAGTGTCACCAAGAGGAACGACCCAGAGACACCGGGTAACACAAGAGCACAGACTGCTACTGCGGCCGCCGGGGCGACCCACCAGAGCGAATCAGAGCCGGCGGCCAACACCGGAAGACCGGTGAAGACAAAGCTTGCCGCGGCCGCGAGGGTTGCCAGGGCCAGCATCCGGAGATTCCACCCCGAGCCGACCATGGTGATGGGCACCCAGAGGGACGCAAGAATCAGGCCAGCAAACACCGCTCGTGTCTCCACTGGGTGAGCGACGATGATGGGCTCGAGCAGAGCAGCACCGGCAAAGATTCCAATCACCATCCCGACCAGAACCGGCACGACGATGACGAACCGAATGTGGGCAAGCTCCGCGGGTATACGGCGACGCCCTTTGGCAGAAAAGAGCAACGTGAAGGAACGAACGACGTGTGACGCGGCGCCAATAACGCTGTGGTAGACGCCCACTATGAGCGCGACCGTTCCGCCGGAAACACCAGGGATGATTTCCGCGACTCCAATCAGCACGCCTCGAACGAGGTTTACCAGGGTCCGCAGGAGCCCGCCGATTGCTGCCACGCTCACTCCTGCTCTGTCGGACTGATTGGAGGCTACCCAAGGGCTCTGCCGATTGGCTGGACTACGCGCCGAGCGTGCCTCTATCGCTTCTGGCTATTTGGGTCCACACTAGAGTCACACGAGAAACGAGGACTTCATGGCTAGCAACTCTGCACGGGGTAGCGAAGAAGCGTCGATGATTCCGGCAAAGGTTCTTGACGCCACAGAAGACCTCTTCCACGTTGTCCTCACCGTTCTTCTGTTCCTAGTTGCTCTTGGGGCACTGGTATTCACCGTTGTGAGACTAGTCACGACCGAGCCCTTTTTCCCGACAGGCATGTTGCAGGCCGTCAACGACATTTTGTTTGTGGTCATCATCTTGGAAATCGCTAGGACGGTTATTGCCCGGTTTAGTAACGGTTTCTACCAACTGAGCCGCTTCCTCATCATCGGTGTCATCGCCTCTGTTCGACACATACTCTCTGTCGGCTCCTCGCTCACCCTTTCCACCGGAAAGACACCGGAGGCTTTCGACCGGGCAATTATCGAGTTGATCGTCAACGGCGGAATAGTCATAGCCCTCGTCGTTGCCATCTTGATTACGCGGCAAGCCGAAAAGACTCAGCAGCTCGCCGCGCCCAAGAAACCCTCCAAGTAGTTCTAGCCGGGCCCGGAGCCTCCCCCACCAGGGCTTAGGCTCAAGCAGTGGGACATTTACTCGGCGCCAATAACCTTCACCTGGAGTTCCCCACCAAAGTCGTTCTCGACTCTCTGACTGTGGGCATCAACGACGGCGATCGCATTGGCGTTGTGGGAAGAAATGGCGAGGGCAAGTCAAGCCTCATTCGACTCCTCGCCGGCCGAATGGCTCCTGATTCTGGCGAGGTAATTCTCCGCGGTGGCGTGCGAGTGGGCATGCTGGATCAAAGCGACCTCTATCCCCCAGACAGCCTTGTCAAAACAGTGGTGGTGGGCGAGCGAGAAGAACACGAGTGGGCTGGCGATGCCAGAGTCCGCGACGTCATTACGGGATTGCTCTCTGATGTCCCCTGGTCAGCAAGAATTGGAGATCTGAGCGGTGGTCAAAGCCGGCGGGTGTCACTCGCCGCCCTGCTGGTCCAAGACTGGGATGTCGTGTTCTTGGATGAGCCCACCAACCATCTCGATGTCACCGGTGTCGCCTGGCTCGCTGACCATCTGCGCAGGCGTTGGCCGGTGGGCAGTGGAGCTCTGGTTGTCGTCACACACGATCGCTGGTTCCTCGATGCCGCCACCGAGATGACGTGGGAAGTCCACGACACCACGATGGACATCTATGAGGGCGGCTATGCCGCCTACATTCTCCAGCGGGTGGAGCGAGATCGCAGTTCTCAAGTCTCCGAAGCAAAGCGTCAGAACCTCTTGAAGAAGGAACTCGCCTGGCTTCGACGTGGCGCGCCAGCCCGGACCGCTAAGCCCAAGTTTCGTATTGAGGCAGCCCAGGCACTGATTAGCGATGTGCCAGTTATTCGTGATCCCGTGAGCCTCAGCCAGCTCTCAACGACGAGGCTAGGAAAGAAAGTCATTGAGCTGGAGGACGTCTCTGTCAGCTTTGGAGACACCGCGATTCTGAAGCCCCTCACCTGGCGCTTAGCTCCAGGTGAGCGCACCGGCATCCTGGGCGCCAATGGTGCAGGCAAATCCACACTGCTGGGCCTTCTGAGCGGGTCTCAAGCCCCATCAACGGGAAGAATTAGTCGAGGCTCCACGGTGAACTTGAGCCTGTTGGATCAAAGGCTTGCCACCCTCGATGAGGTGGCCAATGACCGCGTCAGCGAGGTCATCGCCCGACACAAGACAACTTATAAGGCAGGCGGGGTCGAAGTGACCCCAGGTCAACTCCTCGAGAGGCTCGGCTTTAGTTCAGCCCACCTCTCAGCCAGGGTTTTTGAGCTCAGCGGTGGCCAAAAACGACGCCTCCAGTTTCTGCTGGAGCTTCTGCGGGAACCGAACGTCCTGTTGTTGGACGAGCCCACCAACGACCTCGACACCGACATGTTGCGGGCGATGGAAGATTTGCTCGATACCTGGCCAGGAACGCTCATCGTCGTGTCCCACGACCGCTACCTCTTAGAGCGGGTGACAGACCAGCAATACGCCATCATCAACGGTGACTTCCGGCATATGCCAGGCGGAATCGATCAGTACCTCACACTCGAGAAGGCAAAAGATTCCGTGGCCCTGAACGCCATCACACTGGAGGAGCCCACCGCATCCCCCACCTCGGCGCCCAGCGCTCCTTCAGCACTTCGCCCGGGGAGCAAAGAGCGCCGCCTGGCCGAGAAGGAACTGAACTCCCTCCAGAACAAGATGGGAAGCATTGACCAGAAGCTTGCGGCTGTGGATGCCGCACTTGTTGACCTGCCGCCCGATGATTACGACACGATGGGCACCCTGGCGACCGAGCGCTCGGAGCTTGAGCGTGAAAAGTCGACGCTGGAAACACGGTGGCTCGAGCTCAGTGCTCTCCTCGAGTAATCCACACAGCCAGACTCAGGAAACATGCGGACGCGATGCCACACAAGTCGGCAACCTGCTTGGCGGTGACCTTCTTTGAGCTTGGCGTCTATAAAGGACGAGCGCTCGCGCGGCAACACTATTCAAGCCCTAGGCGCGAAGCGCCAGGGCGTGTGTCTGACAGCGCACACTACCTGCAGCGCACGCGTCACACACCACCAGTTGTTGACGGCATGCCACATCGGCACAGTTCTCCATCCGCGACGATGACGCACCGCAGTTAGCGCAGCTACCAATCACAGCGGCATCAGGCGTGAAGGTGACGGCTTTGCGGTTATCGAAGATGTAGAGGGAGCCCTCCCAGAGGCCAGAATCACCAAAAGCCTCGCCATAACGAACGATGCCGCCCTCAAGTTGATAGACCTCGGTGAAGCCGCGTTTGATCATCATGGCCGAGAGCACCTCACACCTCACACCACCGGTGCAGTAGGTGACAACGGGCTTGTCTTTAAGGTGGTCATACTTGCCGCTATCGAGCTCACGAGCAAAGTCGTGGGATGTGGCAACGTCGGGGACTACGGCGTCTTTAAAGCGCCCGATATCGGCCTCCCACTTATTGCGCCCGTCAAAGAATGTGACCTCTTTCTCCGCCACAAGCTGGTGCAACTCCTCGGGCTTGAGGTGGGTCCCTCCACCAACAACTCCCCGATCATCAACCTCTAACTCTTCTGGCGCACCGAACCCGACGAGTTCTTCTCGGACCCGAACCTTGAGCCTCGGGAAATCGTTAGGACTAGTGCCCTCACTCCACTTGAAATCGATGTCCTTGAAGGGGGCATACTCGCGGGTCTTGCGCCAATACTTCTTGACGGCTTTCAACTCGCCGCCCACGGTGCCGTTGATGCCATCTGGCGAAATGAGTATCCGGCCGCCGAGCCCCAATGACTCACACAAGTCTCGCTGCCACAATCTGATTGCTTCAGGGTCAGCAAGAGGCGTGAAGGTGTAAAACAACAGAACCTTGTAAACCGCCATAGGGGCAGTTTACGAGGGGTGGAGAGCAGAGCAAACTCTTGGATTCCGACGATCCCAGTCGGGCTGACAGGATTTGAACCTGCGACCCCTTGACCCCCAGTCAAGTGCGCTACCAAGCTGCGCCACAGCCCGTGGCAGTCGGCAATCTCTCGCCGGCAACTTGACGAGTCTATCGCGCTAGAAGCAGGCGCTCGTGCAAACCTGGCCAGGCTGAACTGAAGGCCGGGTGTAAATCTCGCAACCCAACCTCACCCATCGGCACCCATTCCAGAGCAGCGCTTTCCGCGTCGGTCTCGTCGGGCTCGAAATAGTCGTCGCTGATACCAAGGACAGTCGTATAGGACCAGAAACCGAGATCTAAGACCGTGGTCTCTAGCACTCGAATTTGATGACCAGGCACCATGGCTTCCTCATGGGCCTCTCGGAGGGCTGCTGAGATAGCGTCCTCGCCCAGCTTCAGGGCACCGCCAGGTATCCCCCACGTTCCACCGTGATGGGACCAGTCAGCCCTCAACTGCAACAGAACACCGAGTGGCGGGTGCAGGACAAGAAGGCCTGCAGCCCCGAATCGGCCCCAGTAGCGCTTCCCGTCGGGGCCTTCGACCCACGCGTCGCCCGGGTCTCTCAGGTGCTCCGGGGGAAGCGGAGGGGGCGACATGGACACGCTTACTTCTTCTTCCCGCGTCGCTCTCGAACTCGCACGTTGATCTGAATGGGTGAACCCTCAAAACCATAGATTTCCCGCAGGCGTCTCGCAATAAAGCGCCGATACTGGGGGTCCAGGAAACCACTGGTGAACAGAACGAAGGTGGGTGGCCTGGTTGTGGCCTGGGTTCCAAAGAGAATCCTTGGTTGCCGACCTCCCCGCACTGGGTGCGGGTGGGCAGCGACCAGCTCGGCAAGGAAAGCATTGAACTTGCCGGTTGCGACCCGGGTGTCCCATGAGTCCAGCGCGACCTCCAGGGCTGGCACGAGTTTCTCAATGTGCCGGCCAGTGGTGGCAGAAATGTTGACCCGTGGAGCCCACGCCACGTGGGCGAGATCTTGTTCAATCTCGCGCTCCAGATAACGCCGGCGATCATCATCGAGCAGGTCCCACTTGTTGAACGCGAGAACCAGGGCGCGACCGGATTCCAACACCAAGTCGATGATGCGCACATCCTGCTCGCTAATTGCCTCTGACACATCCAGGAGCACGACAGCAACCTCGGCCTTCTCTAGGGCGGCTGTGGTGCGCAGGCTCGCATAGAAGTCAGCACCTTGCTGCATGTGAACACGGCGCCTGATACCAGCGGTGTCAACAAAGCGCCACGTAGTGCCAGCGATCTCGACCAGCTCGTCCACGGGGTCGCGAGTAGTGCCAGCGAGCTCGTTGACTACAACACGCTCTGATCCGGCCGCCTTGTTGAGCAAGCTCGACTTCCCCACATTGGGCCGCCCCAGCAACGCAACGCGTCGCGGGCCGCCCATCTCAGGCTTGGCAGTAGCGGACTCTTTGGGCAAAAGAACAATCACGTGATCCAGAAGATCCGCGACACCGCGGCCGTGCAGGGCTGACACGAGCCACGGTTCCCCAAGGCCCAAGTTCCACAGCGCCGCCGCATCAGCTTCGTGGCGCACATCATCGACTTTGTTGCCAACGAGGATGACGGGCTTGTCGCTCTGGCGCAGCAGTTTCACGACCTGCTCGTCGGTGGACGTGGCGCCAACAATGGCATCAACAACGAAGATGATGACATCCGCTAGATCAATGGCGACCTCTGCTTGAAGCGCCACAGACTTAGCAATGCCTTTAGCGTCTGGTTCCCACCCGCCGGTGTCAACCAGGGTGAAGTGTGTGGTGTTCCAGAGCGCCTTGTAGGACACGCGATCTCTGGTCACTCCGGGAATGTCCTGAACCACAGCCTCGCGCCGGCCAAGAATTCGGTTGACCAGTGCTGACTTGCCCACATTAGGT
>JBIIRH010000040.1:0-6909 GCA_044341675.1 Pontimonas sp. | reverse complement strand
GAGGCCACTAACGGGACGTTAACTAGTGCTCGCACGGCCCTAATCATCTCAACGTCAAACCCCTGTTTAGTGCCATCGGCGTCGATGCTGTTGAGCAGCACTTCGCCAGCACCTCTGTCGCAGGCTTCCTGCGCCCACTGGAGCGCATCGCGACCTGCCGACTGCCGTCCACCGTGAGTGGTGACGACAAAGCCGGAGGGCTGGCTCGAATCGCGTTTTGCATCAACAGAAATCACGCAGACCTGAGAGCCAAAGTGGGCCGCAATTTCGTCGATGAGATCCGGCCTGGCGAGCGCTGCTGAGTTGACACTGATTTTGTCGGCACCAGCTCCCAGTAACTTCCCAACATCACCCACCGCACGAATTCCTCCGCCCACAGTGAGGGGGATAAAGACATTCTCCGCTGTGTGGCGAACGAGGTCGTACGTGGTGCTGCGGTCATCCACGGTCGCCGTGACATCGAGAAAAGTGATCTCGTCTGCACCTTGCGCACCATACAGCGCTGCGAGCTCCACCGGGTCACCCGCGTCCTGGAGGTTCTCAAAGTTTATGCCCTTGACCACGCGACCTTGGTCAACGTCGAGGCAGGGAATCACCCTGATCGACAGGCCCATCAGATTCGTGCAGCGTGGATAGCTGAGACCAAAATCGCGCGCGCCCCCAGGGCATAGAGCTGATCCATCACCAGGTTCGCGTCGTTTTTTGGCACCATTGCACGCACCGCGACCCACGCTGGATCACGCAGGGGTGAAACAGTAGGTGACTCGAGCCCTGGTGTGATGCGAGAAGCCTCATCAATGAGTGCCTGCGGCAGGTCATAATCCATCAGCACATACTGCTTGGCAACCCACACACCGTGCAGCCTGCGCCTCAGGGTTTCGATACCCGGAAGATCAGGCTTAGACGAAATGAGTACGGCCTCGGATTCGAGAATGACCGGTCCGAAAATCTCGAGACCTTGAGCGCGCAGAGTTGCCCCGGTCGAGACAACATCGGCAACAGCGTCCGCTACCCCCAGGCGCACCGCAGACTCCACTGCTCCATCGAGTGAAACGATAGAGGCACTGACACCGAGCCCAGACAAAAACTTTCCGACCAGCCCTGGATAGGACGTGGCGACGCGGAGCCCCTCCAGCGCTGATACTTCACCAAACGCTGCGGGTCCCGCAAAACGGAAGGTGGAGTGGCCAAACCCGAGCGGTTCAATCTCAGTAGCCGAGGTCTCGGAATCGAGAAGCAGGTCCCGGCCCGTGATGCCCACATCCAAAGCACCGGAGCCCACGTAGGTCGCGATGTCCCGGGGCCTGAGATAGAAGAACTCGGCGTTATTGCGGGGATCTGGAACCGTCAATGCGCGCAGGTCTCGACGTCCGGCATAGCCTGCCTCAACGAGCATCTCGACGGCAGTCTCGGACAGGGTTCCCTTATTGGGAACGGCAATTCTTAGGGGCGCTTCGGTCATAGTTTCTTATACACATCCTCGAGGGTGAGCCCGCGGGCCACCATCAACACCTGCAGGTGATAGAGCAACTGAGAGATTTCTAGAGCAAGAGCAGCATCGTCTTCGTGTTCGGCCGCCATCCAGACTTCTGAGGCCTCTTCGACGACCTTCTTGCCTATGGCATGAACGCCGGCATCGAGTAATTCCACCGTCCGCGACCCCTCAGGACGCGAGGCTTGGTTGGTGCGCAGTTCCTCGAAAAGCTGGTCAAAAGTCTTCACTTCTCAAGGGTACCGGGTGAAACCTACCTAATGGCCAGTAGGTCGATCACGAAGATCAGTGTGCGACCAGAGAGGCGATGCCCTCCGCCCGAGGGTCCATACGCCCACGCAGGCGGGCAAATCAGTTGTCGGCGGCCGCCGACCTTCATGCCGGGAATGCCTTCTTGCCAACCACGAACAAGGCCCTGGAGTGGGAAAGAGATGGACTCACCGCGCGACCACGAGGAATCGAACTCTTCTCCGGTCTCAAAATCAACGCCCACGTAGTGGACCTCGACAACGGCTCCGGGCTGAACCTCTGCGCCATCTCCGACGGTGATATCGAGTGAATCAAGCTCCAGTGGTGCATCGCCCTGAGGTGCATCGATCTCCGGCTTGGTGGTCTCGCTCATAGTTCTACTCCTTGGGGTGATTTGCAGCGGCACGAAGAGCGGCAATGTTCTGAGCGGGGTCTCCGCTGGAATACACGCTTGAGCCTGCCACAAACGTGTTCGCACCGTGTGCTCGGGCGATGGGCAGCGTGTCGACGGTAATTCCACCGTCCACCTGAACAAGTGTCCCAAGACTGTGGTCGGAAACATACTGCGCCACCTGGTCCAACTTGGTCATCATGTTGCGTAAGAACGGCTGTCCTCCAGCGCCTGGCTCGACAGTCATGACCAGCACCATGTCGGCGAGGTGGAACATCGGGAAATAGGGCTCTGCCGGAGTGCCAGGCTTCAGAGCGATCGCCGCTTTGGCACCCGTGTCGTGGATGGCCCGAATGGTCCCCTCGACATCCTTGGCTGCCTCAACATGAAACGTCACCGAGTGAGCGCCGATTTCGCCATAGCCTGGCGCGAATTTGTCCGGATTCTCAATCATGAGGTGCACATCAACGGGAACCGGAGAGACGGCCACGATGCGGGAGATGGTCTGCGGGCCAAAGCTGATTGCCTCGACGAAGTGATTGTCCATCACATCGCAGTGAACACCATCGGCGGAGGCTATCTTCGCGATCTCTGCTTCCAGGTTGACGAAATCAGCCGAAAGGATGCTGGGGTGAATGCGCACTGACACTCGCCAATCTTAGAGCTCAACAGCCTTCTGGAGCAGTTGGATGAACATCGCGTCAGTGCCATGTCGGTGCGTCCACAACTGAACAGCGGTTCCCCGGGCTGAGCGGGGAATCGGACACTTTGTTGCGCCATCGAGCACAGGGGCGGTGTCGATCGCCGAAATCTCGGGGTGGGAGCGAAGCGCTTGCTCGATAATCGCGGTGGTTTCCGCGACAACTGGCGAACACGTCACATAGGCAAGTACTCCCCCCGGAGCAAGGGCGCCGAGCCCCGCGCTGAGAAGTTCAGATTGCAGGGCCGCGAGTTCCACAAGAGACTCCGGGTGCTTGCGCCATCTGGCCTCGGGTCGGCGTCTGAGAGCGCCAAGTCCCGAACACGGAGCATCCAGCAGAATTCGTGTGAACTCTCCCGAGATCACACGGCTGTCTCCCTCAAGGACTTTCACGACCCCTGAATCCCGTGCCAGGAGCGCACGGACCGAATCCTCCACAAGTCGAACGCGGTGGGGCACAGTTTCGATAGCGGTCACGTGTGCGCCGTGAGCCAGGGCGGCGGCTGCCAGAACTGCCGCCTTCCCGCCTGGGCCAGCACACATATCCAAAAACGTCGTGTCCGAGGTAACCGGAGCTGACGCGATGAGCGCTAGGGCAGCAAGCTGCGACCCCTCGTCCTGCACGCGCGCCGTTCCCGCTGCCACCCGTGAATCGGCGGCGGGGTCCCCGCCTGGCAACGTTACGCCCCACGGGGAGAACAGCGTGGGTTCATCGCTCTCGCGGTGTTCGCTGAGGCCTGGCAACAGGGTGAGACAGACCAGCGGAGGCTCGTTGTTTGCTTCCAAAGCGTCAGCGAGCTCAGCGCCATCGCCGTTCTCCGCCAAGGCCTTCTCAATTTCCTCGGCGATCCAGGTGGGGTGCGAGTGTTCCGAACCTCCGTTGGCCTCAATGACCTTTAGCCAATACTCGACATGTTCCCTCGTGACGGAGCGAAGGACACCGTTGATAAAACCAGACGCCCGGGCAAGAGCATGGGATTTGGCATAGTTGACGCTCTCGTCCACCGCAGCGTGGCCTGGGACCCGCAGAAACAGAACTTGGTACACCCCAAGGCGTAATACGTCGAGAACCTCGTGATCAATCTCTGTAGTCGGCCGTTTCGCAGCAGCGGCGACCACTGTGTCCAACTCGCCCTGACGCCGGAGGCTGCCATAGACCAACTCAGTCACGAACCCCCGGTCCCTCGAATCCAGACCAGACGCAGACAGCGCTTTGGGCAGAGCGAGGTTCGCGTAGGCGCCTCCGTGGTTCACTGCAGCGAGAACCTCTAGTGCCAGAGCCCTGCTCTCACTTCCCCGCGACATCGATGCGCACTCCCTCGGGAAGGCCTCGGAACCAATCCTCAGCGGCCATCGGCTTTTTCCCTGCCGGGTGCACGCGCTCGAGGACGAAGGGCACGCTTCCTGTGCCAACCAGGATGCCCACAGGCGCCTTCAGTAACTCGCCTGGCTCCAGTGGGTGGAAATCAGGGTCCACCCAACCAGAAAGCACCTTGAGCACGGCCCCGGTGTCCTGGCGAGTAACGTATGCCCCTGGTTCGGGGGTCACAGCACGAAAGTGCTGATACAGCTCTCCAACATCCATTCGCAGATCCAAGTGACCAAAGCCTGGCGGGAACTTGGGAGCGAAGGATGGCTCCCCAATCTGCTCGGTGGGAGCGGCCAGGCCAGAATCTCCCCGATCAAGAAAATTCAGCACAAGTCCTGGCGCGACCAGCGATAGTTTCTGCAGAAGAGTCCCCGAGGTGTCGTAGGCATTGACCGGGTGCGCAACGGCCGCCGTCACTGGGCCCGCATCTAGTTCCTCGACGATTCGAAAGAGCGTGACACCCGTCTCGGTGTCCCCCGCAAGAATGGCGTGCTGAACGGGAGCTGCGCCGCGCCAGCGCGGCAGAAGAGAAAAGTGGACATTCCACCAGCCACCAGGCACCAACTCCAGCGCACCTCTATCGAGGATGCGACCGTAGGCCACCACAATGGCCACATCTGGCGAAAATTCGTCTATGGCATCCTGGACTTCAATCGAGGTTCGAGGTGTCCTCACTGGCAACCCATGTTCGGCGGCGAAAACACCGACAGCGGTGGGAACCATCACCTGTTTCCTGCCCACCGGGGCAGGCGGCTGGGTCAGTACGCCGACAACCGTATGGCCACTGCCCTGCAGAGCCTGCAACGTGGGAAGTGCCACATCAGGGCTGCCAGCAAAGAGAACCTTCATCCCAGTGAGCCTATCCACCACCCCGGGTTTCAGGGACTAGGAACCAGCAAACTCGTCCAGGTGACCTGTGTCATCGACCACGATCCGCACCCGGTCTGGCACCCCGCGTCGCTGGCGAGAAATGTGGCCGAGGTGCACCGCTCGAAGCTCAGCCGTGACACGATCACCCACCGCGTAGGGGAATCTCACGATGATCCGCCCAAGCCCGTCACCAAGAGTCACGGGACCCAAAACATCCACAGAATCCTCGAGGTCAGCGACGTGTCGGCCGATCTCCGCGATTGCTGGAGAGGGTCCGCTCACGCTCGCTAGCCGAATGCTCGGTGGCAGACGCAACGCTTCACGCTCACGCAGTTCAGCACTCATGAGGGGTCCGTATTTGCCAGATGCCACAGCAAGAGCCGTCGAGCCTTCCACCTCCGTAAGGAACACAGTGCCCTCCGGGTGCACCAGTGAGATGGCGCGCTCCCAGTGGGACACGGTGTCCTCGAGAGCGCCAATACTTTCCCTGGAGAGCATGGATTGACCATCCAGCAACAGGGCTGCGCGGTATCCCCCAACGGCCAGGGGCTCGGAGCCTCTCGTGGCGACCACAATGGCAGGGGCATCTGGGACCGTCGAGACCCGGTGTTGCCCATCGGATTGAATGACGGGGACCTTAGGGAAGGCCTTCCCAAAGTCACTCACCGTTAGACCGATCCCTTGACCACGAGGCACCATTGCGCTGTGTTCACAGTGCTCGCAGCGCCACCTGGCGAACAGCGTGGCGCACCACGCGCAGGACGGCGGTGCACCTTTTGCGCCGATCCGCAGCGGCCCGTGGCAGCGGGTACACATGCCTCGCTCACCACACATCGCGCATGCCAAAGCTGACGAGTAGCCCGCACGGAATACCTGCACGAGAACGGGCCCTTCCCGAAGCGCCTCAGTGGCCCCCTGGTGGGCAATGCTCGGGAGGCGGGCAGAACGCAAGTCTCGCTCGGCGTTCACGCTCAGCGCGGTGGGAACGACCTGCGCTCGCTTGGACTTCCGTGGTTCCAGCAATCCCAGAAAACCCATGGTCTGCAGTCGCCACACGCTCATGCTGGGCGTGATGCCCGCAAATACCAGCGCGCACCCGCTCTGCTGTTGCCGGACCAACGCCACACTGCGGGTGTGAGGATAGGGCGCCAGTGGCTCGCGGTGAGCATCATCCGCATCGTCTACGACAACGAGCAGACGGAGATTGGACACCGGCGCGTAGACGGCGTGTCTGCTGCCGACCACGACGACCGGATCTCCTGACAGGCACCGGAGAAACTCGGTGTATCGCTCCGAGCCAACCTGGTCGCTATCCCAGCGCACGATGTGGTTCTCGGAAATCACCTCGCGCAAAGCTTGATGGTGGGCCTCAAGGTCGCGCCAATCAGGCACAACAATCACGGCTGATTCACCGGCATGCAACGCTCGTGCCGCTAGTTGCGCGACCACAGTGGCGCCACGCGGCCGTGGCGTTCCCTCGGGACTGTGATCCACACCCCAGGGAGTGGCGAGCGCCCACTTGGCTCCCGGAACTGAGAGCTCATCCAACTGCTCGTCCGTGTACTCCACAAGGCTTTGCACCTGGCACTGGGGGGAGCCCTCTGCCACTGTCAGGTTCACCCAGGCTTTTTCAGCTCTCACATATCGCCCCGGGATGGCCAGGCGCAGAATGTCAGCAGCGTTACCCGCGTGACGGTCTGCCACGGCCCTCGCCAGTTTCCACATCTCTGGGGTGAGTACGGACACATCGGAGACGACTTCACCCAGTGGAACCAACGTGCCAGCGTGGTCGGAATGGGTGGCCACCTCAACGACAAAACCAGTGGCGTTTTTGGAAC
>JBIIRH010000017.1:0-20645 GCA_044341675.1 Pontimonas sp. | reverse complement strand
CGCATGATTAAGTACACCGTCGCGATGGGGATCCGGCTCGCGTGTATTGGAGCCTGCTTTCTTGTTTCTGGGTGGTGGCTTCTGATCCCGGCCCTCGGAGCGATTATCCTTCCCTATTTTGCGGTCGTCGTTGCTAACTCTGCGACCACAGAGGGCCAGAAACCCTCTCCCCTGCGGCCCGGCACGGTGAGCGTCACCAACGTGCAGTGATGTTTCAACAGTTCTCCGAGGGCCAGACGAGGTGCTCGCGCACTGCCTGTGGGCAAGTCCCGGTGTGGCAGATTGTGTGGCGCAACCCCAAGATTCATGCTGCGGACCGGGAGAAAATCTGGCTCTCTTGCGACGAGCACAAAGTCTTTTTCGAGGGCTATCTCGGTCAACGCGGTTTCCCCGTTCGTGCCGTGGCTGTAACGAGTGAGCGAGCATGATTCGTCTCCTTCTGACCCAACGCTGGATGGGCTACCTAGCTCTCACTGTGGTGTTTGCCATCGTCTCCAGCTTTTTTGGACTGTGGCAGTGGGACCGTCGCGGTCAAGCCGTAGCCGCAATCAATGTCCTTGAGGCGAACTGGGACCGCGAGCCAGACGAGCTCGGGTCTACTGAGGGGCTCTCCCCGTCGCGAGACCAGTGGACCCCGGTACTCATTCGAGGAGAGTATGAGCCGCAGGATCAGATGCTCGTCAGGACCAGGCCTCGCGGGGGTCAGGTTGGGTTTGAGGTTCTTGTGCCTTTGCGCTCTGAGACTGGACTGACCGTTGTGGTGAATAGAGGATGGATTCCCACCGGAGAGTCCACGGACTTCCCTGACCTCGTCCCAGAAGCCCCCACGGGTGAGGTGTCTGTGGTCGCGCGAATCAAACCCGGCGAACCAACCCTCAGAGGGCGTGGCGCCCCCGAGGGGCAACTCCCCAGCATCGATCTCGCGGCGATGGAAGAGGCACTTGGCTACGACATTGAGACCGAGTTCTTCCTCTTGCTCGATAGTGAGAGCCCCCAGTCAGCGGTCGCTCCCTTGCCTGGCTTGCGCCCGGTGCTCGATGAGGGTCCACACCTCAGCTACACGCTGCAGTGGTTTGTGTTTGCCCTGCTGGCGCTTATCGCGTTCGTGGCATTATTGCGTCAAGAAGCACGGCAAGAGGCCGGAATCGTACCGAAAGAGAAGAGAAAGAAGACCGACGCTGACGAGGAAGACGCCCTCCTCGATCGGGCGCGAACTTAGGCCAAAGAAATCAGGTCCTGATATTCGGCGTTCCAGTGGTCTTCTACGCCGTCTGGCATGATCAGCACCCGCTCCGGGTTGAGCGCAACGACTGCACCATCATCGTGACTGACCAGAACAACCGCGCCCTTGTAGTGGGCCAGCGCGTCAAGAATCTCTTCTCTGGAGGCAGGGTCAAGGTTGTTGGTCGGCTCGTCCAGCAAGAGGACGTTCGCCTGGGACACCACAAGCGTTGCCAGTGAAAGTCTGGTCTTCTCACCGCCCGAGAGCACACCGGCGGGCTTGAGAACGTCGTCGCCGGTAAAGAGGAAGGAGCCCAGAACTTTACGCGCCTCCGTCTCCCCCAGGCTCGGAGAGGCTTGGAGCATGTTTTCTAGAACCGTCCGATTAATGTCAAGCGTCTCGTGCTCCTGGGCGTAGTAACCGACTCGAAGTCCGTGGCCAGCCTCCACCTCTCCTGTATCCGCTGCGTCAACGCCCGCCAAGATGCGCAGGAGGGTGGTCTTCCCCGCGCCGTTCAGGCCGAGAATCACGACCTTAGAGCCTCGATCGATAGCAAGGTCCACAGCCGTGAAGATCTCCAATGACCCGTAGCTTTTGGAAAGATTGTGGCCAAACAGAGGCGTTTTGCCACACGCCGCGGGCTCAGGGAAGCGCAACTTGGCGACCCGATCGACAGCTCGCACGTCATCCAAGCCAGCGAGCATCTTTTCGGCGCGGGCGACCATCTGGTGGGCCGAAGCGGCTTTGCTCGCCTTTGCGCCAAAGCGCGCTGCTTGCTGGTGCAGAGAGCTAGCCTTTTTCTCGGTAATTGAGCGCTCTTTGCGACGACGCTCTTCGTCTGCTTCTCGTTGGCGCAGATAGTGCTTCCACGACATGTTGTAGATGTCAATGGTGGAGCGGTTCGCGTCCAGGTAGAAGACCCGGTTAACCGTCTCTTCAACCAGGGCAACGTCGTGGGAGATCACGATCACTCCGCCTGGATACTGCGAGAGAAAAGCCCTCAACCAGACCACAGAGTCGGCATCCAGGTGGTTTGTCGGCTCATCGAGGACCATGAGAGGCGCATTCTGGAAGAGAATGCGGGCCAATTCAATTCTGCGCCGTTGGCCACCAGAGAGGGTCGCCAAGGTCTGGTCCAGTAGAGAGTTCGGAAGGTTCAGGTGGGAGGCGATGGTGGCGGCTTCGGCTTCGGCGTGGTAGCCGCCGGCCGCTAGGAACTGGTCGTTCAGACGGCCGTACTTCTTCATCGCAGCCGCCGCGACAGCCTCGTCGGATGACGCCATGTCGAGGCTCGCCGTGTTCATCGCGGCCATCACGGTCCCAAGCCCTCTGGCATCCAGGATTCGGGTCCGGGCGGTCGCTTCAGGGTCTCCAGCTCGGGGATCCTGAGGCAAGTACCCCACCTCACCGGTGACGTGAACGGAACCGTCAGTGGGAGCCATTTCCCCCGAAATCACTCGGGTCAAGGTGGTCTTTCCAGCCCCGTTGCGGCCGACAAGTCCGACCTTGTCGCCCTTGTCGACACGGAAAGACACCTGGTCCAAAAGGACACGGGCGCCGAGGCGAATCTGAAGGTTCTCTACCTGGAGCATGCTGCCTCACACTGATGGGTTGATTCGAGACAACATAGGAGAGTTAAATCGAGAATCCGAGCGCTCTCATCATGTCACGCCCATCAGCGGTAATTCTCTCCTGGCCCCACGGTGGCATCCAGACCCAGTTGATCCTAAAGCGCTCCACGATTCCATCGAGAGCTTTGCCCATCTCCTCTTCAATCACGTCGGTGAGGGGGCAGCCGGCTGAAGTGAGGGTCATGCTGATGATGAGCGCGTCCTCTTCGTCGTCCCAGGACAGGTCATAAATAAGTCCGAGGTCGACGATGTTGACCCCCAGTTCGGGGTCAATAACGTTCTTGAGTCCCTCTTCGACGCTGTCAAAGCGCTCAGCGGACAGTGCAACGGTAGACACGCTCTAGCTCCTTGTCTATGACGCGGCGGGCGTCAGGTAACGGTCGTAGCCCTCGTTCTCCAGGGTGTCGGCAAGTTCGGGGCCGCCACTATCGACCAGTTTGCCGGCCACGACGACGTGAACGTGGTCTGGTGTGATGTAGCGGAGAATCCGCGTGTAGTGGGTGATGAGCAGTACTCCCAGATCAGTTGCCTTCTTCGCTTGGTTGACGCCTTCTGAAACGATCTTCAGCGCGTCAACATCAAGACCACTATCGGTTTCATCGAGGACCGCAAACTTGGGCTTGAGCAGCTGCAGTTGCATGATCTCGTGGCGCTTCTTTTCTCCACCGGAGAAGCCTTCGTTCACGTTGCGCTCGGCGAAGCCTGGCTCCATACGCAGAGACTCCATAGCCCCACGAAGCTCCCCCACCCATTCGCGTAGCGCGGGTGCCTTGCCAGCGAGTGCTGTCTTGGCTGTTCTCAAGAAGTTGCTGACGCTGACACCGGGAACCTCGACCGGATACTGCATGGCAAGGAAGAGGCCGGCTTTGGCCCGCTCATCCACGCTCATGGCCAATACGTCTTTACCATCGAGAGTGATGGAACCCTTCGTGACCTGGTAGCGCGGGTGGCCAGCAATTGTGTAGGCGAGCGTTGACTTCCCGGATCCGTTGGGACCCATGATCGCGTGGGTTTCTCCGGCCTTCAACGTCAGGTCGATGCCTTTGAGGATCTCTACAGGACCCTGGTCAGTCTCGATCGACACATGAATATTCTTAATCTCGAGGGTGCTCATAATTCGTCTTCTCGTGGCTTTCTAGGTGGTGACAACGGGCGTGGGATCGATGTAGACGTCACCATCGGTGATGGTGACGCTGTACACGGGTACAGGTTCAAAAGCAGGAAAGTTCCTGGGCTTGCCAGTGGTCAACTCGAACTTCGAGCCGTGAGCCCAACATTCCAGCGAGTCGTCTTCGACGAAGCCTTCCGAGAGAGAAATCTCACCGTGACTACAGACGTCACCGATGGCGTGGACCGTACCGGCAGAGTCCTTCACCACAGCGATGGCGACACCTTCGATGGTGACCTTTAGCGGCTGGTTGACCGCGATGTCGGCTGCTGGACAGATCTTTACGGCACTCATTACGCTTCCTCCGTCGCCGAGAGTTTGGTGCGAATGCGCTCGGTCAGGTCCTCGACCAGCGCGCTGTCATTGATTCGAGAGATGACCTCCACGAGGAAGCCCATCACCACCAGTCGCCTGGCGTCAAGTTCTTTGATTCCTCGGGACTGCAGATAGAAAAGCTGTTCATCGTTGAACCGACCGGTCGCGCTAGCGTGTCCGGCGCCTTCGATGTCGCCCGTCTTGATCTCGAGGTTCGGGATGGAGTCAGCACGGGTGCCCTCGCTCAGTACCAGGTTCCGATTCTGTTCGTAGGAGTCAGTCCCCACAGCATCTGGTCCGATCAGAACATCGCCAATCCAGACCGTTCTGGCGCCCGCACCGTGGAGCGCCCCCTTGTAGGAGACTCGAGACACTGTCTTGGGGCCTTGATGGTGGACATAGACCCGGTGCTCCAAGTGCTGGGTCGCATCAGCGAAATAGGCGCCAAGGAGGTGACCCTCGCCGCCTTCGCCGACCAACTGCACGGAGGGGTTCACAACGACGACGTCGCCTCCGAGAGAGACCGAGATGTGGGTGAGAACTGCACCCTTGCCCACGTGGGCAAGGTGGTTCGCGTACTGAATGGCGCCGTGGTTCCAGTCCTGCACAAACACCACGTGCAGGTTGGAGTGGTCGGCCAAGTCAAACTCGACATTTTCGGCAAGCAGCGCATCGCCGGTGGAGCGCATCACCAGGGTCGCGTGCGTGTTGGCCGCAACCCGAATCACGGTGTGTGCCCCTCGTGGTGTGGAACCCAGTGCTGAACGACTAAGAACGACGGTCTCTGCGAGCTTTTCGCCCAGCTCAATGACCAGAACTTCGGTGGTGGATTCCCACGCATTGGCGGCTGCTCGGTCTTCCGGTAGCCCAGCAACCCCTCGCGTCACCTCCCCGACGGGACGGAACGCGTGGCTGAAGCCCGCGGCACTGGTCGAATCAACGCTGTAGGCGGAACCATCGAGCGTGCCCTCAATCAGTGGCCGCAGGGTCGCAACCGGGGAAAGCTTCCAGTCTGGCTCGCGGCCGGTCACCGCAGGAAAATCGGCAGCGGTCGCTGACTGGAACCGGTCAGAGCGGGTCTGCACCGGCACGGCATTTTCTGCAACCTCGGGTGGCGCCTCGGAAAGGGAGGCGCCCGTCTGTGGTGAAGTCATTTAGCCGACGGAGCCTTCCATGTTCATTTCAATAAGTTTGTTGAGCTCGAGCGCGTACTCCATAGGCAGTTCGCGCGCGATGGGCTCAATGAACCCCCGAACGATCATGGCCATTGCTTCATCTTCAGCAAGTCCACGGCTCTGGAGGTAGAAGAGCTGTTCTTCGCTGACTCTCGAGACGGTGGCTTCGTGACCCAGCTGGACATCATCAACGCGGATATCGATGGCCGGGTAGGTGTCACTGCGCGAGATCGTGTCAATCAGCAACGCGTCACACCTGACGGTATTCGCCGAGTGGTGGGCATTCTCATCCACGCGCACCTCACCTCGGTAACCAGCACGTCCGCCACCGCGGGCAATCGACTTGGAGACGATGGACGAAGTCGTGTACGGAGCCATGTGGATCATCTTTGCTCCAGCGTCCTGGTGTTGGCCTGGACCTGCAAAGGCGACCGAGAGGGTCTCTCCCTTGGCGTGCTCGCCGACCAAGAAGACCGAGGGGTACTTCATCGTGACCTTGGAGCCGAGGTTGCCATCGATCCACTCCATCGTTGCGCCCTCGTGCGCAATGGCGCGCTTGGTCACCAGGTTGTAGACGTTGGTCGACCAGTTCTGGATGGTGGTGTAACGAACGCGGGCGTTTTTCTTCACAATAATCTCTACGACTGCTGAGTGCAGAGAGTCAGTGGAGTAAATCGGTGCGGTGCAACCCTCGATGTAGTGCACGTAGCTGCCCTCGTCGGCGATGATGAGCGTGCGCTCGAACTGCCCCATGTTCTCCGTGTTGATGCGGAAGTAGGCCTGCAGTGGGATCTCTACGTGGACTCCCGGGGGAACATAGACAAACGATCCCCCAGACCAGACGGCCGTGTTCAGCGCGGCAAACTTGTTGTCACCGGTGGGGATAACGGTTCCGAAGTACTCCTTGAAGAACTCGGGGTGCTCGCGAAGCGCAGTGTCGGTGTCCAAGAACAAGACACCCTGAGCCTCGAGGTCCTCGCGAATCTGGTGATAGACAACCTCTGACTCGTACTGTGCCGCGACACCTGCTACCAACCGTGAGCGTTCTGCCTCAGGAATACCGAGGCGTTCATACGTCTCACGAATCTCATCGGGAAGGTCTTCCCAGGTCTGGGCTTGGCGCTCGGTCGAGCGAACAAAATACTTGATGGTGTCGAAGTGAATGCCGGAGAGATCAGCTCCGAAGTTTGGCATCGGCTTCTTCTCGAAAAGTGCGAGACCCTTCAAACGAGTCTTGAGCATCCACTCGGGTTCGTTCTTCAGCGCAGAGATATTGCGCACAACCTCTTCGGAGATTCCACGGGTCGCACTCTGCCCGGCAGCATCGGCGTCGTGCCAACCGAATTCATAGTTGCCAAGACCTTCGAGCTCTGGTCGATCGAGAAGTACGTCAGACATGACTCTCCGTTTCACCGTTTCCATAGATTGCGCTCGAGTCCTGCCATCCAGCAGGCGCCAGGTTTTCTCTCTTACACTCACTCATAGCGAGCGCCGAAGGAGTAAAAACCCCAATGGGCAGCAACGCAGCCACCCGATGCCCCTAGTGTATCGGGCTACACCCTGAGAGTGAAGGTCTAAATCCGTGAAATCCCTGTGGAACTGGCTTCCCGGCACCATCGATCGCCGTGTGCGCATCGCTGCCTGGGCGACTCTCGTAAGCCAGATTCTGATTATCGGTACTGGCGGCGCTGTCAGGTTGACCGGCTCCGGCCTGGGATGTCCGACCTGGCCGCGGTGCACAGAGGACTCGTTTGTCACCACGCCGGAGATGGGCTTTCACGGAATCATCGAGTTTGGCAATCGACTTCTCACGTTTGTGCTGATTCTGATTGCCCTTGCGATGTTCGGCTTTGTCCTTCGTCTACGCAAAGAACGACCTGAGCTCTTTACTCTGTCGCTTGTCATTGGTTTGGGCATCCCCGGACAAGCAGTTCTTGGCGGAATCACAGTGCTTACCGACTTGAATCCCTATGTCGTTGGCCTTCACTATCTACTCTCCGCGATCCTGGTCGGGCTCGCGGCCATACTGCTCTACCGAGTGCGAGTTGCGGGGCCAGGTGGTCAGTGGAGCGTCCCCGCTCCGATGAGAATCCTCTCGGCGACACTGCTCGGTGTTTTGACGATTTCTGTTCTAATGGGCATTCTCACTACAGGCTCCGGCCCTCACGCGGGCGACGGCGGTGCTGCGAGAAACGGACTGGATTCCTGGCTATTGCAGCATTTCCACGCCTGGCCCTCCTATGTATTCCTGGGGCTCGTTGTTCTCGTAACGGGACTTGCCTGGTTTGCAGGCGTTGGATCGCCCAGATTCAGGCGCACCACCACAGCGCTGCTGGTGGTGACCGTCGTTCAGATTGGCATCGGGCTCTATCAGGCGAGAAACGGTCTGCCCGAGCTATTTGTTGGGATCCACATGGTGATGGCGGCGATCCTCGTGGCAATTACCGTGAGCGCACTCTTGGCCCAGAGATTAGAGCACTCTAGAGCTGAATAAGCGGGTCAACGCCCACGGCGATGAAGAGCAGCGTCAGGTAGGTAATGCTCGAGTGGAACACCCTCATCGGTTTGACCTCGAGACCAGCGAGAGCTCTCTGATAGAGGCGGTGTGACTCGATGATGAACCACGCACCTGCGCCCAGAGCTACCACCGTGTAAATCCAGCCCATCGGTGCCACAGGAATCAAAATCAGCGATGCGGCTAAGGTCGCCCACGCGTAGAGGATGACCTGGAGACCGACCACGGGCGCCTCGCGCACGACGCCAAGCATCGGCACCGACACGCTCGCGTAGTCGTCCTTGTAGCGCATGGACAGTGGCCAGTAATGCGGTGGCGTCCACAAGAACACCACGAGGAAAAGAATGAGCGGCTCCCAGCCAAGCGAGCCCGTGACAGCAGCCCAGCCAATCAGAACAGGGAAACACCCAGCAATGCCGCCCCAAATGATGTTCTGCTCACTGCGGCGCTTAAGCCA
The DNA here is from genome assembly GCA_044341675.1 of Pontimonas sp. GTDB lineage: Bacteria > Actinomycetota > Actinomycetes > Actinomycetales > Microbacteriaceae > Pontimonas. The sequence continues at coordinate 12,162 of JBIIRH010000017.1, read as the reverse complement.
CAGGGTGTAGACGAACACGTAGAACAGGATCGCGGCAACAGAGAGTAGAGCTGCCAAAGGAGTGGTGAAATACCAAAGCCAGAGCGTAGAGAGGACTCCGAGAAGGAACGCAAACACGAGAGCCTGGCGCCCGGTAATCTCCCCCGTGACCAAGGGCCGCGACTGAGTCCGTCCCATAATCGCGTCAATGTCGCGATCAATGTACATGTTGAAAGCATTTGCGCTACCCGCCGAAAGCGAGCCACCAATGAGGGTGGTAACGACCAGCCACACTGAAGGAATTCCCCGCTCGGCGAGAATCATGACGGGAGCGGTGGTCACCAACAACAGTTCGATCACTCGGGGTTTCGTCAGCGCGATGTAGGCGCGAGCCAACGACCAAGCACGCGTAAGGCCCGTCGATGAGGGGCTTTTAGCTCGCGGGTTGAGAGTTTGGTTGGCAGACACAGCGACCCCATCCTAGTTCTCCAGCACTCGAAGAACCTGAGCGTGGCCCTAGCGTCTGGGTCTCGCTAGCCCCGGATATACTGACCTGGCTGGCTCGGGTTGCTTCACTATTTGGCGCACATCAGGAGCTGTACTCGCTCACAGAAGGACATCGCAGCTATGGCTTCCATTTTCTCCGACCTCGACCGGCGGGCCGTCGACACCGCTCGTGTTCTCGCGGTGGACGCAGTCGAGAAGGTGGGCAACGGGCACCCCGGAACCGCGATGAGCCTGGCGCCCGTGGCGTATCTGCTTTACCAAAAGGTCATGAAGGTCGATCCTGCCGACCCCCACTGGCTCGGGCGCGATCGTTTCATCCTCTCGGCAGGTCACTCTTCGCTGACCCAGTACGTCCAGCTTTACCTGGGTGGTCTTGGTCTTGAGCTCGACGACCTCAAGGCCCTTCGCACCTGGGGTTCTTTGACACCGGGGCACCCCGAATACGGTCACACGGACCATGTCGAAATCACTACCGGTCCGCTCGGTCAGGGGCTCGCTTCGGCGACAGGCTTCGCCTACGCCGCCCGTTTCGAACGCGAGCTGTTGGACCCGGGCGCGCCAGCCGGTGAATCGGTTTTCGATCATTTCATCTACGTCATTGCCAGTGACGGTGACATCCAGGAGGGTGTTACCGCGGAGGCGGCCTCTCTTGCTGGCCACCAGAAGCTTGGCAACCTTGTCGTCCTCTACGACGCCAACAAGATCTCGATCGAGGACGACACCGACATCGCCTTCACCGAAGATGTCAGCGCCCGCTATCAGGCCTACGGGTGGGATCTTCACACCGTCGACTTCGGTGATCCTTCCTCGTATAACGAGGACGTCGATGCTCTGTTCACAGCCATCGAGGCTGCCAAGGCGGAGACGTCAAAACCATCCCTGATCACCGTGAAGACCGTTATTGGTTGGCCAGCGCCCAACAAGCAGAACACCGGCAAGATTCACGGGTCAGCACTTGGTGCTGACGAAGCGTCAGCAGTAAAGGAAGTCTTAGGGTTTCCCACCGACCAAAGTTTTGTCGTTGAGCCAGAAGTTATCGCGCACTCTCGCGGGCTCCGCGAGCGCTCAGCCGTGGTGCGCTCAGAATGGGACCAAAGGTTTGCGAGCTGGGTAGCGGCTAACCCGGAGCGCGCTGCTCTTCTCAAGCGCCTCCAGTCCGGCTCGCTCCCCGACCTCACTGACGTATTGCCGACCTTTGACGGGGTGGAGAAGCTCGCCACTAGGCAGGCCTCAGGAGAGGTGATCAACGCTCTGGCCGCGGTGCTTCCTGAACTCTGGGGAGGTTCAGCCGACTTGGCTGAATCAAACCTCACCACCATTAAGGGCGCACAGTCTTTTGCCCCAGAAGAGCATTCGACCCACGAGTGGACTGCGTCATATTCGGGCCGCGTCTTGCACTTTGGTATCCGTGAGCACGCCATGGCCTCGATTCTCAACGGAATACTCCTGCATGGTCTCACCCGCGCGTTCGTCGGGACGTTCCTCATCTTCAGCGACTACATGCGCCCCGCGGTTCGGCTCGCGGCTCTCATGAAGATTCCCGCACTCTACGTGTGGACGCACGATTCCATTGGCCTTGGCGAGGACGGACCAACTCACCAGCCAGTGGAGCAGCTCTCAAGCTTGCGAGCGATTCCAGGTCTCGACGTTGTTCGTCCGGCCGACGCCCACGAAACCGCGTGGGCATGGAAGACAATGATGGAGCGTCGCACCAGCCCCGCGGGAATCGCACTCACCCGCCAAGCAGTGCCCGTTCTCTCCAGGGGCGATGGGGCGGCAACTAGCAGTGTCCTTGCTCACGCTTTTCACACGGCCCACGGTGGTTACGTCTTGGTGGAAGGGTCCCGCGCGCCGGAGTGTATTCTCATCGCGACAGGGTCCGAAGTCTCTCTCGCCCTAAAGGCTCGGGAGACCCTCGAGGCACAGGGAATCTCCACCCGCGTTGTCTCCATGCCCTGTGTGGAGTGGTTTGAGGAACAGACTGCCCAGTATCGCGAGGGAGTATTGCCCTCCAGTGTCCGCGCGCGCGTGAGCGTCGAAGCCGGCATTGCTCAGAGCTGGTATCGATTCCTCGGCGACCACGGTAAGGCTGTCTCGCTCGAGCACTTTGGAGCCTCGGCAGATGCGGACACGCTCTATCGAGAGTTTGGCATCACGGTCGACGCTGTTGTGGCGGCCGCCACAGCCAGTATTGCTTCAACAGGGAAGGAAGGCTGACGTGTCCCACTCCCCCACGCAGCAGCTTGCATCGCTAGGCGTCAGCATCTGGCTCGATGACCTCTCCAAGGATCGTCTCACCTCGGGGTCGCTTGCTGACCTAATTGACCACCACAACGTGGTCGGAGTGACCAGTAATCCTACGATTTTTGCCGGCTCAGTTGCGGGAAGTGACTCCTACGCTCCCGATATTGGGGCAATGAAGCGCGAGGGCGTTACCGCTGAAGAAGCGGTCTTCCGCATCATGGTCAGCGATGTGCAGGGCGCATGTGACCTCCTTCGCCCGGTTTATGACTCAACCGGCGGTGTTGACGGCCGCGTCTCGCTCGAGGTCTCACCACTTCTCGCCCGCGATACGGAAGGAACGGTGGCTCAGGCGTTGGAGCTCTGGGCAAAGGTTGACCGCAAGAACCTCATGGTCAAAATCCCCGCCACCCGCGAGGGTCTGCCCGCCATCACCCGAGTACTTGCAGAGGGTGTCAGCGTTAATGTCACGCTAATTTTTAGTATCGAGCGCTACCGCGACGTGATCGACGCCTATTTTGCGGGAATTGCACTCGCGCAGAAGGCCGGCCACGACATTTCTTCTATTCACTCGGTGGCATCGTTCTTTGTCTCCCGTGTGGACACCGCGGTGGACGCCGAACTCGATGCCCTCGGAAGTGACGAGGCACGGGCCCTGCGCTCCAGTGCCGCGATAGCGAACGCTCGTCTTGCCTACCAGTTGTTCCAGCAGCGCCACGCCTCCGATGAGGCGGTCGCACTGGCATCAGCTGGGATGAATCCTCAGCGGCCCTTGTGGGCATCGACCGGCGTCAAAGACCCCGCGCTTCCCCCAGCGCTCTATGTGACCGAGCTCGCTGTGGACCAGACCGTCAACACGATGCCAGAGAAGACACTGCGCGCGACCGCTGAGTTCTCCGGGGCCATTCAGGACCGCGTGACCAGCGAGTACGCCAACGCCCAGAGCGTTATGGCCGGACTCAAGGCTTTGGGAATCTCGGCGGAGGCTGTGACAGATGAGCTTGAGCGCGACGGCGTAGCAAAGTTTGTGCAGTCTTGGCACGAGTTGCTGGCGACCGTCCAGAGCGCCATGGACCGCAGCGAGTAAGAGCCATGATGGTTGACCTGGAGCCCTCCCTCGAGACGGGGATAGCCCCGGTCGTCGACGCTTGGGTTGGGGAGAAATTCGCAAGCCGACTCTTTGCCAAGGATGCGACCTTGTGGGGTGCTGCGGCCGTCAGTGAAGCGAGCATTCGCCTCGGCTGGGCGCAAGACCCGCTTGCTCAGCAGGGTCTTGTCGCCGAGGTCGCTCAGTTGCGGCATGAACTCGCTGCTTCGGGCATCGCTCGGGTGATTCTCTGCGGAATGGGAGGATCGTCTCTCGGTCCCGAGGTGATGTGTGCGAGCGCTGGTGTCCCCCTCGTCGTTGTCGACACCACCCACTCCGATGTCCTCATCCCACTGCTCGGAAGCGACCTCTCTGACGCGGTGGTGGTGGTCTCCTCAAAGTCTGGGGGAACCGTAGAAACCGACTCAGCCCGCCGGCTTTTCGAGCAGGCCATGCTCGAGCAGGGCCTGGAGCCACAACGTCGGATTGTCGTTGTCACCGACCCTGACTCGCCGCTGCATGCGGAGTCTGTTGCCGCTGGCTACCGAGTGTTCCTGGGCAACCCCACAGTGGGTGGCAGGTTCTCAGCTCTTACTGCCTTTGGGCTGGTGCCGTGCGGTCTGGCTGGCATGGACCTGTCGCCTTTCCTTGCAGACGCTCATGTGGCCTGGCAGAAGCTTTCCCTTGATACCCCCACTAACTACGGTCTTCGTCTTGGAGCTGCCCTGGCGTTGGGTGCACCCGAGCGGAACAAGCTGCTCATTGCCCCGCTTGCGGATCTGCCGGGCTTTGGAGACTGGGTCGAACAACTTGTGGGAGAGTCGACCGGCAAAGAAGGGCAGGGAGTGCTTCCCGTTGTCGGCTCCGCCCTTCACACCGTGCACGACTGCCTCAGCGTGGGCGGTGTAGAAAACGGCACTGGAATTGAGATCTCAGGTTCCCTCGGTGCTCAGATGCTTCTCTGGGAGGTAGCGACGGCTTGTGCGGCAGCACACTTGGGGGTAAATCCGTTTGACCAACCCAACGTCGAGAGTGCAAAGATTGCCGCGCGCGAGCTCCTGTCCCATGACACGGCACTGTCTACTCGGGGAGACTCTGAGCCAGACCTCTCGGTCTCGGCGTCATATTCGTCGCACGACGACCTCCAGGAGCTGATTTCCGAGCTGCTTTCACGGGTTGGGAACCAGACATATGTTGCGGTGTGTGTGTTTGGCAACAGCCTCGACCAGGCCCCTTGGCGTGTCGTTGCCGCAGCGCTCGAGCAGAGCACAAGTAGGCCGGTGACGCTGGGATTTGGCCCTCGGTTCCTGCACTCGACTGGCCAATTTCACAAGGGTGGGCCTCGTCAGGGCGCCTTTATCCAGGTGGTTGAAGTTCCCTCGACTCCGCTGTCCATCCCCGGCCGCGATTTCAGTTCCACAGATCTTCTCGTGGCCCAGGCACGAGGCGACGCTCGTGTGATTGCTGACACAGGTCAGCCGATCCTGAGCATCACCGTCCGCACTGCCGCCGCGCGGGCGCACGTGATGGAGACGCTCTCCCAGGTTGTTTAGAGCCGACCCTTTTTTTCACGCAACCGCGTGAGAGCGTCATCAAGAATCTGTTCCGCCTCTTTCTGCGTGCGCCTCTCCTTCACGTACGCGAGGTGTGTCTTGTAAGGCTCGTTCACGGGAAGCTCCGGTGGGTTCTCTTTGTCGCGACCTGCTGGGAGTCCTGTCATCGGTGAATCAATTAGCTCGGGTATTTCCTCGGGGTCGATGTGTGCGGAGAAGTAGCGCACTGTCTCATTGCCCATTGCGTCCCAGTAGGACACGGCAATCCGCTCGGCCTGAATCCCACGGTCCTGCTCGCCCATCGGCCCTGAGCCGACTCTGGTTCCTCGAATAGCGCTACCACCTGATGCCACGAGGACTCCTAAACATCGAAACGAGTGAAGAGGCCAAGAACGATGATGCTCGAGACCCAGATGAGCGAAATCACCACGGTGATGCGGTTGAGGTTTCGCTCGGCGACACCTGAGGAACCAAGATTAGACGTCACGCCTCCACCGAACATGTCCGACAGGCCGCCACCACGACCGCGGTGGAGCAAAATCATTAGCGTGAGCAGGATGCTGGTCAGAGCCAGAACAACCTGAAACACAACGCGCAATACGTCCACAACTACCTCCTGGGTGCATCCACCACTATAAACGCTTAGAGCGTGTTAACTATCCAAGGTCACGTGCGCGGGAAAGCGAACAATGGCCGAAAACTCCGCCACATCAAGGCTTGCGCCGCCGACCAAAGCGCCGTCTACGTTCTCGCGTTTCATGAACCCTGCGATATTTCCGGACTTCACCGAGCCACCGTAGAGAATTCGCGTGCGATCGGCAGCTTCCTTGCCGTGTTTGGCCTCTATTGCCGCTCTCAATGCACGAGCCACGGTCTCCGCTTGCTCTGGTGTCGCCGCCTGTCCACTGCCAATGGCCCAAACAGGCTCATAGGCGATGACGTAATCATCCGACGCCTTCAGTTGGCCGAGGACAATATCGAGCTGGTCGACTGGTACCTTGCTCGGTCCGAACTTCTCCAGATCCTCTGCGGTCTCCCCCACACAAACAATCGGCACCAAGCCGTTGCGCACAGCAGCGACAGCTTTGCCCGCTACAACGTCGTCGGATTCGTGGTGGTCAGCACGGCGCTCTGAGTGTCCGACGATGACATACCTGCAATCCAAGGCCTTGAGAAAAACGCCTGAGACGTCTCCGGTGTGGGCGCCGTCATCGTGGATGGAGAGGTCTTGGCCACCAAGGCCAATGGGGAGATCATCCGCTCCGATAAGGGTCTGAACAGAACGAAGGTCGGTGAACGGAGGAAACACTGCCACCTCGACCTGCTTCTCCTGATAACCGGCGTCCTTGAGCGCCCAGGCCAGTTTCTGGACAAAAGCGATCGACTGCAGGTGGTCAAGGTTCATCTTCCAGTTTCCAGCAATGAGTGGAACCCTTAGCTCTGCCATCCCAATATCTCCAATCCGGGCAACACCGTGCCCTCTAGAAACTCCAAACTTGCGCCTCCGCCAGTAGAAATGTGTCCGAAGCTGGTCTCATCGAAGCCGAGCGCCCTAACAGCGGCCGCCGAATCGCCACCGCCAACAACCGAGAGACCCGTGACATCGGTGAGCGCCTCTGCCACAGCACGGGTGCCATGGGAAAAAGCATCGAACTCAAAAACACCCATCGGACCGTTCCAAAAGACTGTCTTCGAAGCCCTAATAACCTCAGCAAAACGTCGCTGGCTCTCGGGGCCAATATCCAGTCCTATGCCCCCAGAACCTGCGGGTCCGGATTCCAGGGTCTCAGAGGGCAGCACAACATGGGCGCTCTCGGCGCTAAAGGACTCCGCCACAACGATGTCGGCCGGGAGGACAATGTTCACGCCCAGTTCGGCGGCTTTGCCCAGGAAATCAACGACAGTGGGAATCCTGTCGCGTTCCACAAGGCTTGAGGCGATCGCGTGGCCCTGCGCGGCCAACACCGTGAACACCATTCCACCACCGATCAGGATGTTGTCAGCGGCCGGCAGAAGCGCCTCGATAACGCCAAGCTTGTCTGAGACCTTCGATCCGCCAAGCACAACGGTGTAGGGGTGCTCGACGGACTTGGTGAGCCTCGTAACAACGTCGACCTCGCGCTCGATGAGAAGCCCCGCCACACTCGGCCTCAACATCGGAAGCTCGACTACGCTCGCCTGCTTACGGTGAACAACACCAAAGCCATCCGACACGACGAAATCAACGTGGTCAGCCCACTCCGCGGCTAGAGCAACACGCTCACTATCAACCTTCGACGTCTCTCTCGGGTCAAAACGGAGGTTCTGGATCACAACAACGGACCCTGCAGCACCCTCCCGCACACCCTCAAAGGCAAGCGGACCTGACACGTGATCGATGAAGCGCACTGGTTTCTGGATGAGCTCAGCAAGCCGCGTGGCAACGGGGGCTAGCGAATACTGGGGGTCCGGAGCGCCCTCGGGGCGGCCCAGGTGGCTGGCCACGACAATCTTCGCTCCAGCACTCCTCAGAACCTCGAGAGTCGGGAGAAAAGCCCTGATGCGTCCGTCATCGGTGATTGCGCCGTCTTTGAGGGGAACATTGGCATCGACGCGCAGAAATACGACCTGACCGTTGAGGTTAGGCGCTGTGCCGAGCGTACGAAGAGTCAACGACTAGAGGGATTTAGCCATGAACGCGGAGAGGTCAACCAAACGGTTGGAGTAGCCCCACTCGTTGTCATACCACGCGCTCATCTTGACCTGGTTGCCAAGAACCCGGATAAGTCCCGCGTCGATGATGGAGGAGTAGGAATCTCCGACAATGTCGCTGGAGACGAGAGGTTCCTCGGAGTACTTGAGAATTCCAGCAAAAACACCTTTGTCGGACGCCTTCTTGAACACCGCCTGGACCTCTTCGAGCGTGACATCCCGTGAAGCCTCGACCGTGAGGTCAGTGATAGACCCGGTTGGCACTGGGACGCGAAGAGCAAAGCCGTCGAGCTTGCCTTTGAGCTCGGGGAGCACCAAGCCGATGGCCTTCGCAGCACCGGTGGAGGTGGGGACAATGTTGATACCGGCTGCGCGCGCGCGACGGAGGTCGCTGTGAGGGCCATCCTGAAGGTTCTGGTCGGCGGTATACGCGTGCACGGTCGTCATCAGACCCCGCTCGATCCCAAACTCATCGTTGAACACCTTGGCCATGGGGGCAAGACAGTTGGTCGTGCACGAGGCGTTGGAGACGATGTGGTGGGCGCTTGGGTCGTACTTGTCGTGGTTCACACCCATAACAACGGTGAGGTCTTCGCCAGAAGCCGGAGCGGAAATGATGACCTTCTTGGCGCCAGCCGTAATGTGTGCGCGGGCCTTGTCGGCGTCGGTGAAGAACCCAGTGGACTCGATGACAATGTCAACGCCGAGAGACGCCCACGGGAGGTTACCGGGATCGCGCTCGGCAAACACCGTGATCTTCTTGCCATCGACGGTGATGAAGCCATCGCCGGCTGTGACCTCGACGGGCAGGCGACCGTTAACCGAGTCATACTTCAGCAGGTGGGCCAGTGCCTTGGGATCGGTGAGGTCGTTCACCGCCACAATGTTGAGCTCGTGGGAGCTAGCAAGCGCTGCGCGGAAGAAACTACGGCCAATACGACCGAAACCATTGATGGCAACCGTGACCACGGGAGAACCTCTTTCCAAGGTGTGAGAATTAGGGCCGAAGGACGCTTCGGCCTCACCTTGCGCCCTTACCCTAAGAGATTAGCAGGGTCGCAGAGGCTCCAGCACGGGCCGCTTCGAAACGCTGCGTAACATTCGCCCAGTTGACGATGTTCCAGAAAGCCTTCACATAATCAGCTTTGACGTTCTGGTAATCCAGGTAGAAGGCGTGCTCCCACATGTCGAGCTGCAAGATGGGGATGGTTCCCTGAGCAGTGTTGCCCTGCTGGTCAAAAAGCTGTTGGATGATCAGCTGCTTGCCCACCGGGTCCCACGACAGAACCCCCCAGCCAGAGCCTTGAATGCCCATCGACGCCGCCGTGAAGTGGGCCTGGAACTTCTCGAAGGAACCGAAGAACTCGGTAATGGCAGCGGCTAGCTCGCCCTCCGGCGCTCCCCCAGACTTTGGCGCAAGGTTTGTCCAGAAAATCGAGTGGTTGATGTGTCCTCCGAGGTGGAAAGCGAGATCCTTCTCCAGGCGGTTAACGTTGACAAAGTTGCCGCTCTCCCGGGCTTCTTCAAGCCCGGCGAGGGCGTTATTTGCGCCATCAACGTAAGCCTTGTGGTGCTTGGAGTGGTGCAGTTCCATGATGCGGGCACTGATGTGGGGCTCAAGAGCGGCATAGTCATAGGTCAGGTCGGGCAATACGTAGGGAGACATAGCGTCCTTCTTCAGTCGTGTGCGGTGCGGTCAGTCTAAAGCGCGGGGCTGTTAAAGGCCCTCGAGTCCTTCGGGGACGCTTGCCAGGGTTGCAGGAATCCCTAAATCTTCGGCCTTCTTGTCCGCCATGGCCAACAGGCGCCGGATTCGCCCAGCGACGGCGTCTTTGGTGAGGGGTGGGTCCGCGTGGTGGCCCAGTTCGTCAAGGCTCGCGTCGCGGAATGAGAGGCGCAGCCTGCCTGCGTACAGGAGGTGATCGGGGATCTCAGGCCCCAAGATCTCCAACGCGCGCTCCACTCGCGCACACGCAGCGACAGCAGCCTGGGCTGAGCGCCGGAGGTTTGCGTCATCAAAGTTCACGAGGCGGTTTGCGGTAGCCCTGACTTCTCTGCGCTCTCGCAACTTCTCCCACTCCGACACAGCGCCCGGGGCGCCCATCGTGGTCAGCAGGTCACTAATCGCATCGCCATCCCGGACCATGATTCGATGCGCCATCCGCACCTCGCGAGCTTTTGACGCGACGCCCAGCCGCTGACCTATACCGACCATTGCCATCGCGGCCTCGGCGCTGGGGGCGACAATTTCGATGGCGGCCGAGCGGCCAGGTTCGCTGATGCTCCCGCTGGCAAGGAACGCGCCCCGCCAGATAGCCGCGAGGTCAGTGACTGGAGAAGTCGTCAATTTGTTGGGAAGACCACGTACCGGGCGCTTCTTCGCGTCGAGAAGCCCCGTTTGTCGCGCAAGCGTCTCTCCGCCCTGGCGCACGCGGACCACATAAACAGGATGGCTTCTGTTGCCGGAGGGCTGCATCACAGCCGCGTCGGTGGCCATGCCGAAGAGGTCACGAATGTCGCGGCGCACTCGCTTCGCAGCTTCGAGGTGGTCCAGTTCAACTTCGACAGCGATATTCCCGGAGATGACGTGCAGGCCACCGGCAAACCTCAGAATCGTGGAGAGCTCCGCGATGCGCTGTGTGGTGTGCTCTGGCTTGACTGTGACGAGTTCGTCTTTGACAGAAACCGTGAGCGAGTGCATGACTCCCAATACCTATTCGCGGCCCAAATCCCGATGCTTCAGTGTGACCTGAATATCCGGGTTTTTGCTCAAGTGTGTGAAAAGTGCTTCAGCCATCGCTACCGAGCGATGCTTACCACCGGTACACCCTATCGCAAGCGTTGCGAAGGTTTTGTTCTCACCCTGGTAGCCCTTCAGCACTGTCTCCAGGGTTTTCTCAAAGTTACCCATGAACTCGGTGGCCAACGGGTGTCCCGTCACATACTGGGATACCTCTGCGTCCTGTCCAGACTGATGGCGCAACGATTCGTCCCAGTAGGGGTTTGGCAAAAACCTCATGTCGGCGACCATGTCAACATCGGAGGGCAGACCGTACTTGTAACCAAAGCTCATTACTGTCAGCCGTAGCTTGGCTTCTCCCGGTTCCCCATAGACGCTCGCGACGGCGGTCGAGAGCTGGTGGATATTCATCCCCGTCGTGTCGATCACCAGGTCACTGCGCTCACGAATCTCCTGCATGAGGGTGCGCTCTGCCGTGATGCCATCCAGCAGGGTTCCCTCTCCCTGGAGGGGGTGGGGCCTGCGAACCTGCTCAAATCGCTTCACTAATTGCTCGTCGGTTGCATCCAGGAACATCACCTGGACCTGAGAGTCTTTGGATAGCTCCACAATGACATCCCTGGCGTCCCCAAAGAGTGTGCCCCCTCGAGAGTCCATGACAGCGGCAACCTTGGGCATTGCGGCAGCGGGGTCTTCCGACAGGGCAACGAGAGGCTTGAGCATCTGGGGAGGCAGGTTATCTACGACATACCAGCCGTGGTCCTCAAGGGAGTGCGCAGCAGTGGAGCGCCCGGCGCCCGACATGCCAGTGACGATCAGTACCGCTTTGTCGGCGGGGCTAGCAGGAGCCATCATGTCCTCGTGGGGTCGGATACCTTCATCGTACCGCCGGCTGACTCTAGATTCCTGAAGTGAGCGCCGATTGCCTCGGCAATCCGGGGGCCAACACCGTCTGCCTCGAGTAGTTGCTCGTGGGTCGCCTTCTTGACGCGGGCAACTGATCCAAAGTGGCGCAGAAGGCTCTTGACCGTTGTGGGGCCAACACCCTCAATCTCAGAGAGTTCGGAACCAAGAACACGGGAGCGCGTGCTGCGCTGATACCGAAGCGCGACTCTGTGTGCTTCGTCCCGGACACGCTGCAGTAGGAACATCCCATCACTCGTCCGCGGGAGAATGATCGGATAGCTGGCCCCGGGAGTCCACACCTCTTCTAGTTTCTTAGCCAGTCCGCACACCGGAATATCAATTCCTGCGGCATCCAGCGCGCGCTTGGCAGCGTTGACCTGCGGGAGCCCGCCATCGATGACGAGTAGCCCCGGAGGGTACGAGAAGCCCTTGCGCTCAGGTTCGCCCTCCCCCGAATC
>JBIIRH010000005.1:0-57218 GCA_044341675.1 Pontimonas sp. | reverse complement strand
TTCCCGCAGGCGGCCCCAGTGTTAGCTGGCGCGAGAAGGCGGTACCTGCCGTTGCTGAACCCGGCAAATCGCTGAGCTTCGCCGACGCGTCAGAGGGAATAATCCCCAATGCTTGACTAGCCAGGAAGTAGCCCATAGTTTTCTAGGATGATGTCAAAGAAGATTCTTATTCCTGTGGCGGCAGTTTTAGTCCTAGCAGGTGTGGCCGCCGCGCTGCTGTTCGCACAAGCGAACGCATCCGCTCAGCCCTCATTACTTTTTGTGTATGGCGGTCCAAACGCTGAAATCATTCAGACGGACGACAACGATACTCAGTTTGAGTTGGTTGTCCCTATTGAGTCGGAGGAATCATTAGTCACCTGGTTCACAGATCGCCCGGATCGTGATGCCGGAACCCTCACATACAAGGCATTTTTAGATTTTTTCACTGAGAGCGGTTCAGATAGTTTCAAGAATGACCCGCCCAACGTTGCCATTGCATACAACGGCAATACGGTCATTGCTGTGATGACGGAACCAGAAATTACGACCTCGAATGACAACTCTGTGGCCTTTAGGGCGACGTTCACGCTGATTGATAACCCACAGGATGAGAATTCAGATGCGAGCAAAGGTTTTATCGCAGGTCATGTCGAACGGAGTGGTGGTAATCAGTTGACGGATATCGAAAAACTAGACCACGTTACTGTTTTCGTCGACAACTTGACGTGCTGGGGAGACTGGGGCGTGTACGTGCCCACATCGGAGGCGGGACAGCCAGGAGTCCAATGCGCGGATCTGCACCTTCCCGGCTTAGGGTGAGCCCGCTCTGCGGGTCTCTCCCTCTGGGGCCGGTGAGCGCCTCCTGGTGCGCCTTAGAAACGCCCCTGGAAACCTGTGGATAGGGCGCTAAATACTGTTCCTTAGGCTTACCAGAGGATTACTCCTGGACTGGAAACCGCTACAATCCCTCTACTACGCGGAAGTACAGCCACAGAGCTTCTCGCTTTAATGAGAAGGTCGCGGGTTCGATTCCCGCAGGCGGCCCCGTGTTTTCGCTTCACAGCCCTTTGCGAAGTTGCCCTCATACCCTTAGGTCATGAATAAGCGCCTTGCCACAGCATCTCTTCTCGTTGCGTCACTGGGTCTGACTGGTTGTGTGAGTAATCCACTGTCTGATTCCATTTCTTCCTTGCAGGTGTGCACAGAATCAGCTCGTATTTTGACCGACATGGAAGAAGTTCTCCGTTTAGCTCTGGCCAATCCTTTAGCAGCCAGTACGTACACAGAGCGCCTTACAGAGCTTTCTGATGAGTTCACAGCGCTTGCCCCGCAGGACGAGACCCTCGCGCTCGCCCACGGTGACTTGAGCGCTCAGATTGATGTCGTGCTGGAGACCGTTGCGAACCCGAGCCTCTCGGGTGTGGCCGACCTCCCGACTGTGATCGCCGAATCTCAGATCGCCCTGCTGGACTACACCGCTGCCTGCACACCTGGGGGGTAGATCCAGAGAGCAAGCGGGTTTGGGACTTCTGGTCTCACGGATTCTCGTCTTATCCACAGAATCTGATGAGTCAGTAGTGCGTGATGCGCAACATGCTACAGTCCGCTATGATTGTCTCGATTCGCCACAAAGGATTGAGGGACTTGTTCATTAGCGGGCACGTGGGTGGCATCCAGCCTCACCACACTCAGAGACTGAGACTTCAGCTCAGCGCCCTCCACACTGCTCAGGAACTCACCGATATGGACATTCCTGGCTGGCGACTGCATCCTCTCAAGGGGCGGCAGAAAGGCCGCTGGGCTATAGCGGTCGACAAGAATTGGAGGTTGACGTTTGAGTTTCAGGACCACAACGTCTACCTCCTCGACTACGAGGACTACCACTAATGAACGCTTCCCCCGTTATGCACAACCCTCCCCATCCCGGCGAGTTCATCGTTGAGGTCTACCTCGAGCCCTCGGGGGTCAGTGTGCGGACCCTCGCCGGCAAGCTTGGAGTTACCCCCTCGACTGCCCAGCGCTTGCTCTCGGGGAACCACGGGGTCAGTCCTGAGATGGCTTTAAGGCTTTCCTTTGTTCTAGGTCGAACCCCCGAGAGCTGGTTGGCGATGCAGGACGCTTACGACTTGTGGAAGGTTAGGGAAAATCTTGATCTCGGGAATCTCGAACCGCTCGTGGTGACTGCTGGACCTTGAGGATGACTACCTAGGACGGAGTCGCCCTGGTCGAGGGCAGAACCCACGTTGGCCTGGTCAGTAACGAGAAAAATCGTGCGACGAGGGGCTGCGCCAGAAGGACGGTGAGGCCAATACTCCCCAGCACCATCAGCACTAGGTGCCACCAGGCAACAGCACCCGAGAGAATCTCCGTCTGGCGCAGTGGCGCCAGCACAAAGCTATGCAGGAGATACACCGTCATGGTGGCTCCGCCCAGGGCGGTGAACCAGGTCATGCGCCTGGGGGTCAGAACCACGAACGCAGCGATCATGAGGGTTGCGATCACAAAGACCCCGAATCGTCCGGCCCCACTAAACCACTGGTCAAAACCAGCATCGACATAGCTCATATCGGCGGTCAGGAGCTTACGGAATCCCCCGGCTCTGAGGCGCTCAACATTCAAGGCCACCGCTGTGACAATCGCTGCGAATGTGACAGCCCCACCCACCCGGATCCAGGCGGTGGTCGATGTGGAACGTGAGAGCCACCACTCACCAACACCCCAATTCCTTGCCCGCCAACCGAGGACAAAGAAGGGCAAGAACGCCAGGGTTCTGGAGAGAGAAAGGGTCTGATCAACGCTCCAGTAACCAGAGAGCACGGCGATGGCGGTACTCACCACCAGAGGGAAAGGAATGAGGGCAATGTAGGGAAGGAGAATCCGCCATGCTGCCAACGACAGCAGGAACCACAGAGTCCATGAGGCTCGCAGTGGATTGAACAAGAATTCACCGGCGTTCACGCTCTGAATGATCGACCACACGGTTTCGAAGATCAGATAAGGAAGCAGGAGGTCAACCAGAACGCTCTGCAGTCTCTTCAGTGTTGGGGCATCGGCGGAGGAAAAGTACCCGGAGAGAAACACGAAGAGCGGAATATGAAAGAGATAAATCACGGTGTAGAGCACATAGGCACTCTCCGTTGCCGCAGTGGTTTTGGTGAGCGCGTGGCCCAGCACCACAAGAGTGATCGCGAGAAACCGCGCGTTGTCCCAGAGGGGAATTCGAGTGGAGCTCACCAGGTAAGCATAATTCCAGCGCTTCGCTAGCCTTACCTGGTGAGCCAAGCCCATTCACCAGCGAGTAGAGGTGTCACCGCGCTTGCCGTTTCCGTCAGCGTTATCTCTGGTGCTTTTGTGGCAGTGCAGTCTCGGATTAACGGTGAGTTTGGCCTCGCGCTAGGCAATGGGGCGCTTGCCGCCCTCATCTCTTTCTCCACCGGCCTCACGGTGATCACGCTTGTGATGCTCGGCAGTCCTTCGGGCCGAGCCGGCCTTTCCCACCTTCGTGCAGCCGTGGCCGAGGGGCGCTTGCCATGGTGGTCGATGATTGGTGGCGCCGCCGGGGCCTTCTTGGTCCTCACCCAGGGGCTGAGTGCTGGGGTGCTGGGTGTCGCAGTCTTCTCCATTGCCGTGGTCACAGGACAGAGCCTTGGCGCTGTCGTGATTGATTCCAGGGGCTGGTTTGGCGTCACGAAAGTTCCCCTGCGACTCCAGCGAGGGTTGGGAGCACTCTGTGTTCTTGTGGGCGTTGTGGTCGCACTCGATGTCACGCCAGGGTCCTTCCCTGACGTGGGTCTCCTCTTTCTTCTTCCCCTGATAGCCGGTGCCGGCACTGGATTTCAGCAGGCCGTCAATGGTCGGGTGCGCAACGTGTCGGGGTCTGCGATTGCTGCCGCCTTTGTGAACTTTGTTGTTGGCACGAGCGTCTTGATTGCGGCATTTCTCCTGTCACTGCCCACCTTCGGGCTCCCCGAGAGCCTGCCGGGAACATGGTGGCTCTGGACCGGTGGGTTCATCGGCGTCGTGTTTATCGTGGTTCAGGTGACCGTGGTGGGAATTGTCGGCGTCCTCGGATTAGGCGTCAGCATCATCAGTGGTCAGCTGATTGGGTCCATCATTTTGGACGCGGCTGCTCCGTTGTCGACGTCCCATTTGAACGTCTCGACCATCATCGGTGCGCTCGTGACCTTGGCCGGTGCCCTCATGGTGACCCTGGGGCGCCGTAATACCTAGGCGTTTGGTTCGAACTCCAGTGCGAGAGAGTTCATGCAGTAGCGCTGGCCAGTAGGGGTGCCAAATCCATCCGGGAACAGGTGGCCCAGGTGACCGCCACAACTGGCACAGACAACTTCGGTGCGGATAGTGCCGAGGCTTCGATCCTCGTGCAGGTCAATTGCGCCATCGTCAATAGCTGCATAGAAGGAGGGCCAGCCGGAACCAGACTCGAACTTCGTGTCACTAGCAAAGAGTGCGCTTCCACACCCAGCACAGTGATACACGCCATCACGTTTCTCAGCCAGCAGCTCGCCCGACCAGGGCGGCTCGGTGGCCGCTTGGCGAAGGATCGCGTAGCGCTCCGGTGGAAGTTCCGCCCTCCAGGATGCGTCGTCTTTCACAATCTTGTCGGCCATGTCTCCACCTCGTCCACTCGAATTACCAGCACTGCCTATTAAACTCGCGAGCATGCCCGAAGAATCGATTGTGGTCAAAACGTGGAGCGAATTCACACCTGACGATGTCTTCGAGATGGCAGTCCTGCGCAGCGAAGTTTTCTTTCTGGAGCAGAAAATTACCGAAGAAGAATTCGACGTGGCAGACCGCGACCCTTCCACCATTCACCTGTGGGCCAGCGACGATCGCGGGATGGCCGGCTATCTGAGAATTGTTGATTCCCCGGCCGCAGCAGACACTCACGAAGGAATTGCGAAGAGCCTTGGTCGCATGGTTGTTCGTGCTGATGCCAGAGGCCAGGGCTTGGCCGAGCGCCTGATGGCGAAGGCGCTCGATATTGCTGGCGAGCAGCCCCTCTATCTCCACGCCCAGGATTACGTCACCGGCCTCTATGCGAAGTTTGGTTTTGAACCTCGAGGCGAGCTGTTCATGGAAGCCGGCATTCCCCACCGCCTGATGGTCCGGGTTCCCGGTGCCTAGCTTCTCGGCTTTGGCGGTGTCTGCGCTTGTGGCGCTGTCATCCAGCCCCGCTGCGCTGCTGGCGGAGGGTGAGTGCGTCGTCGTGGAGTCAGAGATCGCCTGGGGCTTTAAGGAATCCTTTAGGTCCTACATCTCGGGCGCTATCGCGCTCGGGCAATGGACCACCTCGGGGGATGTGAGTTACGAGACTCCGGCGTTTAGCTTCTCTGGCGGTGAGGGCACCATTGCCCCAGATCGCAGGAGCGGCAGGGCGGCCTTTGAGGGCGAGCTGCTCTTCGAGGGTCACGGTGGAATCCTTCGCACCTCACTCGCCAACCCCACGCTGATGCTTGATGGTCACCGGAGGGCAACGCTGGTCTTCGATGTGACCGGCGACACCATGGACATGGTGAGTGTCAGTGCAGACGATGTCGAGTTTGTCACTCTCGAATGGTCAGCTGGCGATGAGAGCATCGACGCCGCCAGCGGAGAATGGATGATTACGGCTGCCGCGGCAACGCTCACGGCATCCGGCTCTGAATCTTTTGGCACCTATCCAGCAGGGGAACCCTTCGACCCAGTCGACATCCGACTGGTGGTGACGCCCTCGTGCTTCACACAAAGCGCTCTCAACGCCTGGGTTGTTGCAGGCGGCGTTCTCGGCTTGGCTCTCGTTGGGGGAGGAATCGTGTGGATTACTGCTCGGGCGCGTAAATCGCGCGAGCAAGGGCGTCAATAACTAACGCCGTCCGCGGGCCAAAGCTCAGCACCTGAGAGTCGGCCATATCCACAAAGCGCAGATTAGCTCCGGCTGGTGTGAGCCCGAGTGCCGGCTTGAGGGCAACGAGTTCTTCCACCCCGCCGACACTCTCGAGCCCCCCGGTCATCACAAGAATCAGGTCGGGGTTTGCTGCGATGAGGGCCTCATCGGTCATCGGCCGAAGGCCGACCCAGCCAATCTCTGTGGCGATATCGATGCCGCCAAGGGCAGTGATGAGTTCCCCTGCCCCGGATTCTTCGCCAAAGAGGTAATAGATGCCATTAGCCCCTCGAAGATAAAGAAAGACCATGCGCAGTTTGTCCTCGCGCGCTTGGGGAGCGCGAGTGGCGATGATGTCGGTGACCGTGGCGATGTCCGCGCTGACCTGTGTGGCCAAGAGTTCACCAGCACCCGGTGCACCAAAAATCTCTGCAACAGAGCGCGCCAACTCTGCCGGTTGCGACAAACCTGGTGCCACCCGAACAAAGACCACGGGAATCCCCGCTTCACGAAGTTGCAAAACCACATCGATGGGGCCGATGGTCCCATCGGTGATGATGAGGTCTGGTCGCAGGGCCAGTACTGATTCAGGAGAAATAGCGTGACCGCTGCCGGTCACGACCGGCAGGTCTTCAACGCCCGGGAATGTTGTGGAAATATCGCGCCCAATGAGGCGGTCTCCAAAGCCCAGTGCCCAGACCGTGGCAGCGAGGGAACCTGACATGTCGAGAGCCAGCACGCGATCAGTTGAGCTAATTGTGAGGCTCAATTGGCCAGAGAGCTCATCAGATTCCACCGTGACCGGGAGGGTTTGTTCTAGGTCGGTCTTGAGGGGCTCAATCGCGCTGGCCTGAAGAAGCGCGGTGCTGGCGCCAACGTGGACACGAGGGTCTACAAGCCAGTCGATTTCGGACAGAGGTGCGCGAGGGCCAGCATCTGCTGGCGCGCTGGCCGTTGTTGTGTAAGAACCGGGTTGGCACCCCACTAGCGCCAGAGAAATCGCCAGAGCGAGAGAAGCTCGGAGGGTGTGGCGTGGGAAAGTCACAATGCGACAAGCCTAAAGCCCCCACCTCGGTGGGGGCTGTGTCGGCCTATCATGAAGGCGATATGGCTAAACCCACCCCGCCCTCCGAGCCTCTGTCTGCTGCTGACATCGAGATTGTGGAGTTTGAGCGAGCCTGGTGGGGCAGTGTGCCAAATAAAGAATCTGCGGTGAGGGAACGCTTTGGCCTTACCCTTGCTCGTTATTATCAGCGGGTGTACGCCCTGTGCGAGGGAGCTGCCGCCCTGGAATATGACGCGGTTTTTGTTCGCCAGTACAGGCAGGCGCAGCATATGCGCCAAAGCGCACGACGCCTAGGACCAGAAGGAGGGGAGGCGGAGAGTGGCTAAGCCAGGAAAGAACACCTATCTGCCCGACCGCTTTGACGACGTCGCTCCCGCCGACACTCGCTATGTGGGAACCCACCGTCGCGAGCGGTCATCGTTGTCGATGTTTGCCCCCATCGGTATTGGCCTGGGGTCCGTTGTGGTCTTGGTTCTCGCTGGTCTCTGGTTTGTTGATCGCAGCGATGACTATCTAGAGCTTGACCCCTCCGAGCTGCCCGTGGTTCAAGGTGAGGCTCCAGCCGAGGAGGCTGCTCCAGAAGCGGTCGAGCTGGATCCAGAAGTGGCTGACCCGAACGACCCTGTTCTTGACCCCAGCCAAATCGACCTCACGGGTTTGAGCCTCACAATTCTCAATGGCACTGACAAGCAGGGCATGGCTGCCAGAGCAGCAGAGCGCCTCACCACGGTGGGGTGGCCAGAGCCCACTGCCACCAACGCGGACAGCACGAGTGTGGCGCAGAGCAGCGTGGCCTATATCGATGACGCGGACCGCGGCATTGCGTTGGGCATAGCGGAGATCTTGGGCATCAGTGCCGACCAGGTGGTTCAAACCAGCGCTTACCCAGGCGCAAGGGTTACCGTGGTACTGGGAGCTGACTATGTCGATACTCAATCGACGTAACAATTAGGCTTCCACAGAGAAAAGTAGGGAAGGTCGTTTGTCATGATGCGTCACTTTAGGTCAGTTCTGACCATCGGAGCCGTCGCGGCTCTCGTTCTCACTGGTTGCAGCCAAGGCTCAACCGACTCGGGTGACTCAGGCGGTAGCGGTTCTGGCTCCTCTGACGGCGAGGCCGTTGTTGACAACGCAACCGTAGCCGCGCTTACTGGTGAACCGATTGAAGCGGGAAGCCTTTCTCGTCCTGCGCTCTCTGCGAAGGTTGACAACCACCCCTCTGCCAGGCCCCAGGTTGGCTTGGATGAGGCAGACATCGTTTTTGAAGAACTCGTAGAAGGCGGGATGACCCGTTACCTCGCAGTGTGGCACTCCAAGCTTCCTGCCGAGATTGGCCCCGTTCGCTCAGTTCGCCCGATGGACCCCGAGATTGTTAGCCCCTTCGGTGGCGTCTTCGCCTACTCAGGTGGCCAGGTTCGCTTCATCCAGATGATGGAGGCCGCCCCTGTGTATAACGCCATTCACGGCCAGCCCGACACCGAGTCGACTTTCTACCGCACCAGCGCGAAGGTCGCTCCTCACAACGTCTTGGTCAAGGCCCCTGAGCTCGTTGAACAGCACCTCGACCGCAGTGCGCCCCCCAAGATGTTTGACTACGCAGCATCTCTGGCGGAGTCCACCGCTGTGCTTGAGGGCTCCCCTCTCGCCTCTGTCAACACCCGCTTCAGTGGCTTCTCAAGCCCGAGCTGGGAGTGGGATGGAACGCTGAACAAGTTCGTGCGTTTCCAGACCAACGGTGCTGCTGATTCCGCCTCTAGTGGCAACCAGTTGGCTGCCACGAACGTCATCGTCCTCTTTGTGGGTGTTGATGTGATTGAGGACATCCCCACCACGCGCTTGATCGCTCAGGGCAAGGGTTATGTCGCAACTGGCGGCTCCATTATCGAGATCACCTGGAGCAAGGCGGACGCTGAAGCCCCGATTGTGCTGAGCACCCAGGCCGGAAGCCCTGTGTTACTGGGCATCGGTAACACATGGGTCGAGTTGCTACCTAATGACTCGTCCGACGTGGATGCCGGTTCCGTCACCATTAAGTAACTTCAGAATCTCGCCCTCCCAGGCGTGTGGCTTGCACTCTCAGGCAGAGAGTGCCAAAATCAATTAGCACTCGTATAGTGCGAGTGCAAACAGCTACAGCACACTAGACGTCCGGGAGGGACGAGATACTGATGGCAAAAATAATTGCTTTTAATGAAGAGGCCCGTCGTGGTCTCGAGCGTGGACTCAACATCTTGGCGGATGCCGTCAAGGTGACCTTGGGACCACGTGGTCGTAACGTCGTCTTGGAAAAGAAGTGGGGAGCCCCCACCATCACCAACGATGGTGTCTCAATCGCTAAAGAGATCGAACTGAGCGACCCCTTCGAGAAGATCGGCGCAGAGCTGGTCAAAGAGGTTGCCAAGAAGACCGATGACGTTGCCGGTGACGGCACCACCACCTCGGTTGTTTTGGCTCAGGCTCTCGTTCGCGAAGGTCTGCGCAACGTCGCAGCCGGCGCTGACCCCATTAGCCTCAAGCGCGGCATCGAGAAGGCCACCGAGGCCGTCTCCAACGCACTCCTCAAGATTGCCAAAGAGGTCGAGACCAAGGCTGAAATCGCTGCAACCGCATCGATCTCCGCCGCGGACACCGCTATTGGTGACTTGATCGCCGAGGCCATCGACAAGGTTGGCAAAGAGGGTGTTGTGACCGTTGAAGAGTCCAACACCTTTGGCACCACCTTGGAGCTCACCGAGGGTATGCGCTTCGACAAGGGTTTCCTGTCGGCATACTTCGTGACTGACCCCGATCGTCAAGAGGCAGTCTTCGAAGACGCATACATCCTCATTGCTAACCAGAAGATCTCTGCGATCAAGGACTTGCTCCCGATTGTTGACAAGGTCATTCAGTCCGGCAAGCAGCTTCTGATCATTGCTGAAGACGTCGAGGGCGAAGCACTCGCCACTCTCGTGGTCAACAAGATCCGCGGCATCTTCAAGTCCGTTGCCGTCAAGGCTCCTGGCTTCGGCGATCGTCGCAAGGCCATGCTTCAGGACATCGCCATCCTCACCGGTGGCCAGGTCATCTCCGAAGAGGTCGGCCTCAAGCTCGAGAACATCGAGCTCGACATGCTCGGTCGCGCCCGCAAGGTTGTTGTGACCAAGGATGAGACCACCATCGTTGAAGGCGCCGGCGAATCCGACGCCATCGCAGGTCGCGTCAAGCAGATCCGCCAGGAAATCGAGAACACCGACTCCGACTACGACCGCGAGAAGCTCCAGGAGCGTCTCGCCAAGTTGGCCGGTGGTGTTGCCGTGATCAAGGCTGGTGCCGCAACTGAGGTTGAACTCAAGGAGCGCAAGCACCGCATTGAGGACGCCGTCCGCAACGCCAAGGCTGCCGTGGAAGAAGGAATCGTCGCCGGTGGTGGCGTTGCCCTTATTCAGGCTGGCGCCATGGCATTCAAGGACCTCAAGCTCGAGGGTGACGAAGCAACCGGAGCAAACATTGTCCGCGTAGCAATCGATGCACCTCTCAAGCAGATCGCCCTGAACGCAGGACACGAGCCCGGTGTTGTTGCCGAGCACGTCCGCGGCCTGAAGGTCGGTCACGGTCTCAACGCTGCAACTGGTGAGTATGTTGACATGCTCGCTGCTGGCATCGCTGACCCCGTCAAGGTGACCCGTTCGGCTCTGCTGAACGCCGCCTCAATTGCCGGTCTGTTCCTCACCACCGAAGTTGTTGTCGCAGAGAAGCCTGAGCCTGCTCCGGCTGCCCCTGCTGGTGACCACGGCGGTGGCATGGACTTCTAAGTCCACTAACACCTTCTGTGGGGTGTTCCTCTTCGGAGGGACACCCCACAGTTCGTTAAGGCTGGAACAGCCTGGTGTTCGCCGCTTCCATCTCTTGGTAGTGCCGGCCTGCGTGAGAGAGCGATTCGCTGAGACTGTGAAGGTTCTCTTCGACCCGAACCTGGGTTGTTTGCCAAGTGGCATGAACGGCGACGAAGGCTGAGGCCGCTGGCCCACTCCAGCTCGAGGAGAGAGCGTGGAGGTGAGAGTTCAGGGCTTGAACCTCACTGTGGAGGCGCTCTATGGTTGCGCGGGCTTTGGTGGAGGCGAGAAGAACCTGCTCACTATCAACGTGGTATCTGGTCATGCCAGCAGGATAGGGACGCCAGGGCCCTCACAATCCAGCCACCACCAAATGGCAGAAAACTTAGGAACGAGACTGGCTGGGGACAAGAGGTAGAGACACCTTGATGGTGGCGCCGCCTCCCGGCGTATCGATCACTGAGATGGTGCCGCGGTGTCGTTTGACGATGGTGTCGACAATCGCCAGGCCAAGGCCTGAACCACCCGTTTCCCGGGCGCGTGACGTGTCTGCTCTCCAGAGCCGTTGGAAGATTTTGTCGCGAATCTGTGGGGGAATACCTTCGCCGTGATCGACAACTGCGACGACGCCCCGATCCGGGCCGCCCTCGGTGGAGACCTCAATCTCGACGTCGGTGCCCTCCGGACTAAAACGCAGCGCGTTTTGCATCAGGTTTGCGACCACCTGGCGGATCTTGTTCTCGTCGGCACTCACGATGATGGGATCGGCGGACTGCGCATCGCTCACCTGCTGACCCCCTGACCACACCGAGATTGTCCGACTGGGAGCGCTAGCGCCAGCATCGAGGGCCGCGTCAACAGCGAGGCCAACGAGGTTGACGGGACCGAGTTCCAGTGGCTTCGCTTCATCAAGCCGCGCGAGCTCGAGAAGGTCGGTGACGAGCGCTGTCATGCGCTCGGCTTCCTTTTCAATGCGCTCCATAGCTTGGGCGATGTCGGCCTTCTTGGTGATGGCTCCCATGCGATAAAGCTCGGCATAGCCGCGCACGGATGCCAGTGGTGTGCGCAGTTCGTGGCTGGCGTCGCCAACAAAGCGACGCATCTGCTCGATGGTTTCCGCCCGGTCTGCAAAAGCTCGGTCAATGCGAGAAAGCATGGTGTTGAGAGACCTGGTCAAACGGCCGACCTCTGTGTTGGGCGTTGCTCCCGAGAGACGCTGGGAATAATCCCCACCGGCAAAGCGAGCTGCAGTCTGTTCCACTTCGCGCAGGGGCCTAAAGGTGGTGGTCACCAGTATCTGTGTCACTCCCGCACTGAGGATGACAAGAACCAGGCCGAATATGAGAGAGATGCTGGCGAAGGTGCCGCGGGTCTCCTGGTTTTCTCGCAGGTCGACGCCGATCACGAGCGTGGCCGGTTCAGCAACCATGTCCGCTTCGTGGACGATGCGCAGCGTGTAGGTGTGGAGGCGCCAGTCCGTTCGCTGATCAACGCTTGGTACAGTAATAGACCGCTCGTTGTTCAGGACCCAGCCATAGGTGAGCTCGCTCACGTCTGGCCCATAGTCCGCTTCCGATGCGGGCAAGTTGCTTGCCAACACCTCGCCGTCGACTGAGACGGCTGCTAAGTAGTAGCTACTTCTTGCTCCCTGACCACCAGTTGGCTCGAACGAGGCGAAGTCCTGCGTTCGAAGACTCGGTGGCAGGCCTGCCGCGACCTCATCAATCTTTCGATCGATTTCTGCCTGGAGATAGTTCTGGACCGCAGAAATCGTGCCGATGCCAACGCCAAGCAGCGACAACGTCACCACGATCACCGTTACGCCGGTGATCTTGGTGCGAAGCGACGTCGAGTCCCACCAACTCTGCAGGCGAAGGAGCATGAGAGCCGGTTTAGGCTTTTCCGGTCTTCAGGAGATAGCCAAAACCGCGCTTGGTCTGAATAATCGGCTCGTCCGTGTGCGGGTCAAGCTTGCGGCGCAGGTAAGAGACGTAGCTCTCCACGATGCCGGCGTCGCCGTTGAAGTCGTATTCCCACACGTGGTCGAGAATCTGCGCCTTCGAGAGAACGCGGTTGGGGTTGAGCATCAAATACCGCAGCAGTTTGAATTCGGTGGGTGAGAGCTCAATGGGGATGGAGCCCAGGAACACCTCGTGGGTGTCTTGGTCCATCGACAGCTCGCCCGCGCGAATCAGGGCGTCATCCTCTTCGTTGAGCGTGCGACGAAGGATTGCTTTGATACGAGCCACGATTTCATCGAGGCTAAAGGGCTTGGTGACGTAGTCATCTCCACCGACCGTCAGGCCGGTGATCTTGTCTTCGGTCGAGTCCTTGGCGGTGAGGAAAAGAATCGGGCAGGTGTAACCACTGGCGCGGAGTCGCTTGGTCACGCCGAAGCCGTTGATGTCGGGCAACATGACATCCAGAAGGATGAGGTCTGGTTCTTCTTCAAGAACGGCAGAAATGGTCTGGGCTCCGGTTGCTACAGCCCGGACAGCGAAGCCTGCGAAGCGCAAGCTTGTGGTGAGCAAGTCCCGAATGTTGGGCTCGTCGTCGACAATAAGAATCTTGGGTCCATCAGCCATGATTCTATTATCTGTGAGGTAGCTGGACCTTTTCTGAGAGCATCGCAGGAATCTTCTGAGTGACCTCCGCTGCGTCCATGATGGTGTAGCCATAGCCCTGCTCGGCAAGGAAGCGTTGGCGGTTTAGCGCGAAGTCCTGATCCACGGTGTCTCTCGCCACCAGCGTGTAAAACACGGCCGGTCTGCCATCGGCCTTGGGGCGCAGGATGCGCCCCAAACGCTGTGCTTCTTCCTGCCTGGAGCCGAAAGAACCAGAGACCTGGATGGCCACTGAGGCTTCTGGAAGGTCGATGGAGAAGTTCGCGACCTTGGAGACCACGAGACGCATCAGAGCGCCGGTACGAAACTCGTCATAGAGGCGCTCGCGCTCGGCAATGGATGTTTGCCCGGTGATCATCGGGATATCGAGTGAATCGCTCAAGTGCTCGATCTGGTCCACGTAGGTGCCAATGATGAGTGTCGGGTCATCGGGGTGCAAGGCAAGAAGTTCCTTCACCAGCGTGGCTTTGGACGGAGTGGTGGACGCTAAGCGGAAGCGTTCCTGGTCGGTGCTCGCCGCGTAGTCAAGGCGCTCTGTGGGGGGAAGGTCCAACCTGATTTCCACACAGGAGGCCGGGGCAATGTAACCCTGGGCTTCTAGCTGCTTCCAGGGAACATCGAAGCGCTTGGGGCCAATCAAACTAAAGACATCGCCCTCGCGGCCATCTTCCCGAACCAGCGTTGCGGTCAGACCCAGTCGTCGTCTGGCCTGAAGCTGCGCGGTGAGCTGGAACACCGGCGCTGGCAACAGGTGGACCTCGTCATAGACGACAAGCCCCCAGTTCAGAGCATCGATTACTCCGAGGTGAGCGAACTCGCCTTTCCGCTTGGCCGCCATGATGCTGTAGCTGGCAATAGTGACCGGCTTGATTTCCTTGATGGAGCCTGAGTACTCGCCAATGTCATCTTCGGTCAGGGTGGTTCTCGCCAGCAGCTCAGCCCGCCACTGCCTGGCAGAGACGGTGTTGGTGACCAGGATCAGAGTGGTGGTGTCCAATTCCGCCATGACCCCAGCTCCCACCAAAGTCTTCCCCGCACCACAGGGCAGGACGACAACTCCGGACCCTCGCTCCACGAACTTGGCAATTGCCTCTTTTTGATAGTCGCGAAGCGACCATCCTTCGGGGGCGATGCCAATGTCGTGTGGGGTGCCCTCGGCAAATCCGGCGTGGTCGGCTGCTGGCCAACCTTTCTTCAGCAGCTCTTGCTTGATGACCCCGCGGGACCAGGGGGCCAGAGGGAATCGACCCTTGTCATCCCGCGGGCCGAGGAGCTCTGCGATCTTGGCCGTTCGGGTGATTTCAGCCTCGATACTGGCGTCTGCGCAGGACAGAAACAGATCTTCGCCATCCCTCGTTATTTCAATGAGGCCATAGCGACGGATGGTCTCGCGAATGTCGTCCACGATGGCGGGGGGAACAGCAAACTTAGAGAACGTCTCGAGAGTGCCAACAATCTCATCGGCGGTGTGACCGGCGGCACGGGCGTTCCATAAACCAAGCCTCGTGATGCGATAGGTGTGGATGTGTTCGGGCGCTCGCTCGAGTTCGGCAAAGACCGCCAAAGCGTGTCTTGCCTGTTCCGCATCGGGGTGTGCCACCTCGAGCAGAACAGTCTTGTCACTTTGGACAATGAGCGGGCCATCGGGATTCATAGCCTGCCAGTCTAGGCTTCTTTACTACTACTCTGCTGGGGGCGACCAGGGAGTAGCGCTGCGGATTGCCGAAATCGGAACCGTCTTCTCCATGGAGTTCTTCAGTTCAACCCCGCGGAGTCTGCCCCCCGCTAGGGAGCGCGGCTCCATAATCAAACTCACCGATGTGCCACCTGGCATATCGACCTCAATGTCGAGTGCGACCTTCGCGGCAATCGCCACTTCAAGAACACTGCCAAGCCAGGGTGGAACTCCCTGGCTTGCCGCTTTGGTGATGGATGCCGCCAGTGTGCGAACAGCCTCTTCGAGCGGGTCTGGCCCGCTAGTTCCGAGCGCAACGCGCTCTTCAGCCGGTTGATAGATGGCGTCCTCGCCAGCGATCATCGCCATATGCCTGGCACCCAACAAAATGTCGTGCACCCGCTCGACCGGGAGCCTCGTCACCAGGGTTCGGTCATCGAGTTCGCGGAGCGACAGTGGGCCAAGGCTCGGGTCGGCAAGGAGCTCTTGGCGCAGCTCGGGCCTGGTGAGCGTGATGGTCGTGCCATTTCTGGTGCTGCTCAGTTCAATGTCGCCTGCCAGGCGGCATGTGTCAGTGATGAGGTGAACCATGCCGCTTGGCAACGGAGTCTGTGATGCCGACTGGAGAAGCGGAACAATCTCCTCGGCCACAATCCCGCCATGGAGGGCCCGGAGGACCGAGCGCGAAGTCAAGCGATAGCGGGGGACTAGGCCACCGAGTTCACGGTGAGCGATCCGGTCAAGAATCAACCGGTGCGCAAGCGTTAGGGGGCCAGGTGCCAAGAGCGTGAAGTCTTCGGTGGCATAGACGCCAGGGACAGCTGAGGGCAAATAGCGACCCAGATCGGGCGTCGCACCGGTGAAGAGCGCCTGTCCCCACGGGGTGGGGCACCCAGAGGCAACGATGCCGAGCATGCTGGCTCTGGCCTTGGCGAGGCCAAGGATCTCGGTTGCCTGCAGCCTTGGATACAAGAAGCTGGTGAGGGTGGGAAGATCTTTGTCCCAGTGGGCCTCCGGATTGCCAGAAACCACGCTCTGCAGCCAGGACGGCAGTGCACTCCACCAGGCCTTCGCGATGTGGTGCCACTGTTCCTCGGATGTGCTCTCCCGCCACGAGAGCGCAGTCGCGCTTGCAGACACATGGGTTGCCGACATGTGCAGCAGGCCAGAGGCAACGCCGACATCCACCAGGGTTGGGACGTCATAGCCTTCACCAAGGATCTCCGCCAGAGCCTTGAGCCCGGTCACGCTGACCTGGCCCCCTCGGGTCGATGGCTGAGAGTGGCGGGCAAGTGCATCGATCACATCGCCTAGTTCACACAGAACGCTGGCGACCACGGTCGCCTGCTTCCCGAGCGCATCGTCACTCCACGCAGGGCAGCCCTTGAGGGTGGGCGCCTTCTCTTTGGAGCTAAGCGATGCGAGGCTGGCGACTTGTTCGGGGGAGACCAGAGCTAGTGCCGGATTCTCCCGCTCATCGACGAGGCCGAGCTGCGCGAGCTCGGCGAGCCCTTCTGGTTTGGCGTCTGTGGCCAGAGAAGCAAGGGCGCCCAGGCCATCCCTGGAGAGCGCATCGAGGGTCTCAGCGAGCGCTCGATCATCCAAGAGCTGCGTTGCCGCAGCGGTGAGGCTTCCGACCTGAGACGCGGTGAGCCCGCGACGCTTGGCAAGCACCAGCAGTTGCTCTTCGTTTCGGCTGGCCAACCACTGAATAAGTCGAAGGGTCTCTTTACTCGGCAGAGCCATGGTCACCCGCGCCCCGACGACGTCTGGTGGACACAATGAGCAGGGCAATGATGAGAATGAAACCAATCGGAAGGCCAAACAGGGGCATCAGGGTGACGCTTGGCCAGAGCCCAGCGGAGAAGTCGGCGCTTTGCATCCCACGCCAGGTGCCGATGATGATGGCGAAGAACGCCATGACACTCAGTGCAATCACCGCGCCAATGATGGCGGCGAGGATGCGCTCGAGGCGGCTGGGTGGTGGGATTTCGCTCTCTGACATCCCTCCAGGATATCGGGACTCCGGAGAAGGTATCCTTCTGGTACGGCACAACTGTGCGAAGCCCAAAGAAAGGCGAGTCCATGCCCACCGGCAAGGTCAAGTTCTACGACACAGAAAAAGGCTTCGGCTTCATCCACACCGATGACGGCGAGGAAGTTTTCCTGCACGCCTCCGCTCTTCCCGAAGGCGCTGTTGTGCGCGCCGGAGCCAAAGTTGAGTTCGGTGTTGCCGAGGGCAAGCGTGGCGCCCAGGCGCTGAGCGTGCGCATCCTCGAACAGCCCACCGCTCGCGCGGGGCGCAAGGGCGCCGATGACATGGCCGTGATTGTTGAAGACCTTCTGAAGCTCTTGGACCGCACTAGCGGCGACCTGCGCCGTGGTCGCTACCCCGAGGAGGAGCACTCCCGGAAGATCGCCGCTCTGCTGCGCAGAGTTGCTGACGAGTTTGATGTCTAAGCCGAAGGCCACTGCCACCAAGGCTTCGAAGTTTCAGGGCCACGCTGAGGGCGACCTCACTGCATTGGCAACCGCTGCGCTCCTGGAGATTACCCAGGCTCACACCTATCGCATCCCGCCAACGGTAATCCGCGGCGAGGGAATCGCCACGGTGACTTTTGCCTCCGCCGAGCGGGGTTATCCCGGTTGGTTTTGGACGGTCAACATGAGTGACGTTGAAGGCATCGCCCCGACGGTCTTAGAGCTCCAATTATTGCCGGGCGACACAGCACTGGTCGCTCCAGAGTGGGTGCCCTGGGCGGACCGGATGGAAGAGTACCTCCTCCACGAGAAGGAACTCAGCGACGCCGCTGCCGAAGCAGACGACGACGATGACGATGATGATGACGACGACGATTTTGACGACGACGTGGATGGCATCGACATTGACCAACTCGACATTGAACTTGACCCGACATCGCTCGAGGTTCCCGAAGAACCCAACGATGTGTTCGACCACGTCGAATTCGACGAGGCAGACCCTCTCGACCCTTAGAGGCGCTCGAGCACGTAGTCGAGGCTCGCGATGAGCTTCTCGACATCCGCGTGGTCGACACCCACGAAGGTCGCCACGCGAATCTGGTTGCGACCAAGCTTGCGATAGGGCTCGGTGTCGACAATTCCATTCGCGCGCAGAATCGATGTCACGGCAGTGGCATCAATCGTCTCATCCAGATCGAGAGTTGCGACCACCGGGGACCGGTGCTCGGGGTTAGCCACAAACGGCGTGACGTCACTGCGAGCCTCGGCCCACGCATAGAGCAAGCCGGAGCTGTGAGCGGTGTGAGCGCCGGCTGCGGCGAGACCGCCGCGGCCCATCATCCACTCAAGCTGTGCCTCCATGAGCAGGATGGTCGACAGCGCTGGGGTATTGAGTGTTTGGTGCAGGCGCGAGTTATCAATAGCTGTCTTCAAGCTCAGAAACTCAGGGATGTAGCGATCGGTCGCTGCAATCTCTTCTGCTCGGGCAATTGCTGCCGGTGACATCAGCGCAAACCAGAGCCCACCGTCGCTGGCGAAATTCTTTTGAGGCGCAAAGTAGTAGACATCCATTTCACGGGCGTCAAAATCAATGCCACCAGCAGCGCTTGTGGCATCCACCATCATGAGCGCGTCAGAGGCTGCGCTCTGAACCCGGGTAACCGGAGCGCTCACACCTGTGGAGGTCTCGTTGTGAGGCCACGCATAGACATCAGCATCCGCGATGGCCTCGAGAGTTCCCCTCGTGCCAGGTGCGGACGCCACCACGTGGGGCTCGCTCAACCACGGAGTGGTGTGAGCAGCCACACACTTCTGCCCAAATTCACCAAAGCTCAGGTGAGCGCTCTTGTGTCTGGCCAGGCTTGCTGCGGCAACATCCCAGAAGGCCGTTGAGCCGCCGTTTCCGAGAACTACCTCATATCCATCAGGAAGACGAAAGAGCTCGTGAAGGTGTCCCTGAACGCGCGCGACTAAATCTTTGACCGGAGCTTGGCGGTGTGAGGTGCCAAGAATTTCCTTGTGGGCAACGAGGTGCTCAATCTGGCTGTGGCGAACCTTGGAGGGCCCAGAGCCAAAACGGCCGTCGGAGGGAAGCAAGTCGGCGGGAATCGTGATGTCCGTCATACCAAAATCCTAGGCGCTCCCACGAGCGACCCTCGCTGGAGTCCTGCGAGTAAGCTAAGCCTTACCTCACAACCCTCTGCCCCACGGAGACCCGCCCTCATGACTGATCTCGTCGATACAACGGAGATGTATCTGCGCACCATCATTGACTTGGAGGAAGAGGGCATCCCGCCATTCCGGGCCCGAATTTCTGAGCGTCTGGGTCATTCAGGACCCACGGTCTCGCAGACCGTCGCTCGCATGGAGCGCGATGGCCTTGTCGTTGTTGAGGCTGACCGTCAATTGGCGCTCACGAAAAAGGGCCGCACAAAAGCGATTCAGGTGACCAGGAAGCACCGTCTCGCGGAGCGCTTGTTGGCCGACGTGATTGGTTTGGACTGGTCACTCGTCCACGAAGAGGCCTGTCGCTGGGAACACGTGATGAGTGAAAACGTCGAGCGGCGCTTGATCGCAATGCTCGGGCAACCCACCGAGTCGCCCTATGGCAACCCGATTCCTGCAATGCAAGAAATCGGCGGGCCAAAGTCCGAAGACTTCTTGGCTGGCGTGATCCGGGTCACCGATGCACTGACCGACCAGACCACGTCGGGAATCCTCCGTCGCATTGGCGAGCCAGCACAGTTCGACCCAGACCTGCTGAAGAAATTCAAGAATGCCGGATTGATGCCAGGCGCCAGGGTCACCGTGAGTAAGGACGCCGGTGGCTACCGCGTGGAAGCGGCCGCGATGAACGGCGCTGTGGTCGTGTCTGCGGAGATAGCCCACCACCTTTACCTCGCAGCCTGAGCACCACTCCCCGGCGTTTCATAGCGGGTGGCTTTCAGGTCTCCGGGTTAGCCTTAGGCCACTGCGAGTCGCAACCAGCAGGGGGTAAACCAATGTCCAGGCGAGTCAGTATCTCTCCCAGAGATACTCGCGCGCACTTTCGGATACTGGGTAGTCACCGGCCCTGCGTCAGTTGTCTGCGCCAAGGCCCCGTCACGACACCATCGAGCTTCGATGGTGTCTTTTGCGTTAACAGGGGTCCTGGGGGTCTCGCATGACCCGGTCAGAACTCGCCCTCCAGGCGAGTGTCACCCAGGAGGTAAGTATGCGAACCCTCGTATTAAACGCCGGCTATGAGCCGCTCTCGGTCGTGTCTTTTCGACGAGCACTGGTTCTTGTCATGAATGGCCGCGCCATCATCGTGGAGAGCGATCAGCGCAATCCTGTGCGAAGTGCCGATGGCTCCTGGGAGAGACCCTCCGTTATTGTCCTCACTCGCTACGTGAAGATGCCCCACAACCGTCATGTGCCCGTCTCCCGACGCGGCGTCCTCCGCCGAGATGGCCACCGCTGCGGTTACTGTGATGGTTCTGCGAGCACCATCGATCACGTCATCCCGCGCTCGAGAGGTGGCCGTGATGAGTGGGAGAACCTGGTGGCCTGCTGCTTGAAGTGCAACAACATCAAGGGCGACCGCACCCCCCAAGAAATGGGGTGGCGTCTGCTCAACCCACCGAAGACACCCTTTGGCACAGCCTGGTTGGTCCGAGGCATCGAGCGTCCTCAGCCGCACTGGGAAGAGTATTTAGCTCAAGCCGCCTAGGCAGCTGGGCGCAGGTCTTGCACGCCGGCTTCGGCGTCTTCAATGATCGACAGCGCCCGTCCAAGTCCGTCTTCCAGCGCCATGGATTCTGAGGCCTTCCGCACCGCATCAGCACACTCGATTGCTCTTACCATCGCGCGCTTCAGGGTGTTGGGGTTAGTGAGCGACTTGGATACGGCCCCTGGCCCAAGTCCCAAGATTTTCAGCCGCGCTGCCCACCACGGTTGATCGGCAACGAAGGGCATGACCACACTCGGTATTCCCGCGCGCACCATGGCGTGTGTGGTGCCGGCACCACCGTGGTGAATAGCCACTGCGACCTGCGGCAACACCTCGGAGTGGGGTACTGCACTGCGCACCATGACGTCCGGGGCATCGACGTGGTCGGTGGAGGGCTCAAGCCCACCCCAGCCTGTGACCAGCAGAGTCTTGAAGCCAAGAAGCCTGGCAGCCTCAACAATCACCGCGGCTCGCGCAGCTCCGCGGGTGTCTTTCATCGAGCCAAAACCCGCATAGACGACAGGGCCACTGGCAAGGAATTCCTGAAGCTCGGTGTCGATTGTGCCGACAGTGGGCGTTGTCCATGCTCCGGTCACCAGGGCGTGAGAAGGCCAGTCCGCCGGCTGTGGCACGAGAGCTTCGCTCACGGGACACAGCGTGAGGTCTGGCTCGTGCCGAAGCACGCCGAGTTCTTTGGCGATCTTCTTCGCAGGTGCGGAAGCTGAAGCAAGCGCCAACTGAAGGAGTCCGAAACTGGCACGGTTGAGAAACCCTGGAAGCCCGTGAGGAAGACCAAGGGACGGGAACTCGGTCGTCGGGGTGAGGGTCGGGAACAACTCAACAATGACGGCGATGGCGCCCACAGCGTGGGCGGCCACGGGCGCGGTCACGAGTTTCGGGTGATAGACCACCACATCCGGTGATATCTCCTGGATCTGTTCGACGACCGCCTGGTAGGCAGCCTCCAACATGGGCTTCATGGTGGTGCGGTAGTTGAGTAGTGCACGTGTGATGGACACACCTTGGTCCGCAATTAGGGCTTCGAAGGAGCCTGGCAACGAGAGGGTGGCGTAGGGCTCGCTGGGTTCGGTAGGCAGATCCGAGGTGTGAGCAAAGAAGACGTCGTGGCCTGCGGCAGCAGCTTCCCGGGCTAGTGCGCGGAAGGGTTCATTGTCTCCCCGGGAGCCGATGGTGGCCAAATAAATCTTCACCCCACAAACCCTAGTCAGGTGGTGCGACAACGGGCCATCGCTAGACTTATCGTCCACGCCTCTGTAGCTCAATGGAAGAGCGGTTCCGTCCTAAGGAAAAGGTTGGGGGTTCGAGTCCCTCCAGGGGTACTGGCTAGTAGCTGGGCTTGAGAGTGCCTGTCACCCACCGCGCGTGGGAAATCTTCGTCCCGCGTGTGAGGTTTACTTCCCTGAGGTTATAAAACCCCTGTCCAATTGTGACAAAACCCCCGGCCAAACGCCGCTCGGGGGTCAGCGATTCTGGCGCGCAACTAGCCTGATTTTCAGTTGCGTATCGGGCGCGACGGCGTGTGGCACCGGCGGCATATCTCTCAGGATGCTCGCTCTCTCACGCACACAATCGTGGGGAGCGCGCGTGAGAAGGCCTGGCCAAAGGGGTGCCTCTCGGCGCTTTTTTCACGGCTCGGTGGTCGCGTCGTTTGTCGCTGCACTCTCCTTCGGAGGCGCCGGAGCGGCATCGGCGGCTGACACTCTGACAGTCAGCCCGACCGCCAGTTTTGAATCCGGACAAGCGGCACGTTCTGTTCCGGACACTCTCTCCGCCACGCTTGATAATCCGCTCGGCAAATATCTGGAACTTCAGGTTGCGAGCGCCGTGACCAGCGACGCTGTTGGCGTTCCCACTAGCGCCGTCCCTTCGAACGGGTCCGGAGTGGTGAGCGTGGTTGGAACAACGGTCTTTGTCGGGGATGGCACCTATGTCAGACGCGTGGGCGTCGTTGACTCGTCGTTCACGAACGCCTCACGAGCGCGAATCAAGATCGATGGCATCACCTGGTGGCACCAGAATCCCGCCTCGACCACGGTGCCGAGCGCCTACGGTGAGGGGCTGCTCCCTGTGTCGATCTCGAAGTTGGGGGGCTGGTCTGGTTCGGGCGGCGACCCCGATGCGACCACAAAGTTCGCCAACACTGCCGGTATCACCCTTGCCAACCAGAGCATTGTCACGAGCGACAACTACACGTACCCTGCAGAGCCTTATTGGACTCGGAACAACGCCATCGCCATCCATCTGAATCTCTCTCCGACCGGCCCCATTGGCCCTACTGACGTGAATCTCCGGGGTGCCGCATTCGCCTCTGACGCCTTCGCGGCACAGGTCGGAGACAGGATTTCCTTCAAGCACCGCAATAACTGTGGGGACACCGGTGACCTCTGCACCTCTGCGGCCTCGGTCAACCTCTGGGTGGGTTTGCTGGACCTGAACGACTGTAGCCCCACCTTCAACAAGTTCGCTGCCGTTGCGCACGCGTCGATGGACGACAACAGAGGGTGGACCGACAACCTCTACATCGATGTGCCCAGTAACACCCCGTGCCCGACCACAACCGGGAACTACAAGTTCGTCGCGATGGCTGGTGGGTCGTGGCCCGCAAATGCCACGACGAACCTGGAGCTCAAGACAAAAGTGAACCTGACAGACTTTTTGATCACCCGCTCTGGCACCAGTTTTGCCCCCACCGCCGTGGAGGGCGCTTCCGTCATCCCCTCGGGCTGGACCACAAACCTGCTTCGGCACTTCACCTACAGAAGCACCTCTCCAACGGATGGCCTCATCAGGACCCTCACCTACCGACTGGGAACAGTAGGCGGTTCAGAGCTGGCCTCGAGCGACGTGTCGGTCACCATCACCCAACCGGGTGAGCCCGGCTCGGCCCCGGCAGCACCCCCACCGGTAGTGGTGCCGCCAGCACCACCGGCGGCGCCTCCCCCACCACCTCCGCCTCCACCGCCCGCGGATGCTGCCCCAGCGCCGCCTGCGGAAGCGCCTGCAGAACCAGCGCCGAGTGAGCCCGCCGCGGCAGAGGGACCCGAACCTTTTGATCCGCTGGGCTCCCCAGAATCCATTGCTGCGGCAGCGGGTGCTGCCGCTCTGGCCGCTGCGCTTGCAGGAGGTGTCGCTGCTGCCTCGGCAGGAGGAGGCGGCGGAGGAGGAAGCAGTTCGTCGGATTCTGGAGCGTCCTCGGATTCTGAATCGGTCGAACTCGATTCCCTCGAGGTGAGCCATGACGAAATAGAAATCACCCGACAGTCGTGGGGTGATCGATGGGCGTTCCTGGCTTTGCCGGCCCTTGCCTTCTTGGACAGGGCCTCCCACAACGCGGCGGTGAGAGTGGCACCGATTAGCCCCATGATCGCCAAGATGATTGTCGATGGCGCCTATCTGCGATCCATCATGGGCTCGTTGTCACTGCTACTTCCCCTGACCACCATGGGCCTTGGCCTGATGGCCGGCATCGGCAACGACGGGCAGCTAGCGCCGCCGCCGTGGGAGCTGTTTCTGATCATGGCGGTGATTGGCAACTTTGACGCCCTCGCTGGGTTCTTAGGTGCGGTGGTGTTTATTGGCAGCACCCTGGTCGGCGCGGACGAAGCCGCCACGATTGGTGACTACCGGATGCTGTTTGTCGTCCTGTTCGTATTGATGGCACCGGGTCTACTGATGACCGCGTTTAGACCACTGCGCAAAGACGTGGGACCTGGGTTCGCCGGGTTCTGGGACAGGCTCTCAGATCTTGCGATTGCGCCCCTGCTCGCTGGGGTCGCAGCCTCCACTGCCGTGTTATTGGTCCCTTCTCTCTCGGGACTCAATCACCCGGTAGCGAACCACGTTGCTGATTTTGGTCTCTTCATTGCCATTAGCGCCGCAGCACGCGTGCTGCTCGAAGAGCTCGCCACCAAGGGTTTCCCGAAGCGCCTGGACACGATTAACCCCACGCGCATTCCAGAATCGCCAGGGTTCCAACAGTTTGTTGCCATCGCCTTCTCTTATGCGGTCTGGGTGTTCTTGACCGGTGCCCTGGTTGGCAACGTGTGGCAGATCTATGTGGGCTCTTTCTTGTTCTTGTTCCCCACCATTCTTGGCAAGTTCCAGGATCGTTTCCCGAATGTGGTGTGGCTGTGGCACATATTGCCCCAGGGTCTCCCCGGTCTTGTCTTTGCCCTGACTATTGCCACCGCCACAACATCGCTGGTGATGGAAATCCTGGGCTTGAACGCTGCGTTTGCGGCATGGAACATGGTTTTGCTGCCGCTACCTCTGCTGCTGCTGGCGCTTGCCGGAATGTTTGGCCGCCACGGCGCCACCGAGGACCAGATTCGTTTTTCCCAGAGGCACCCCGTCGTCTTCCGCGTTGGCGGGGTCGTGGTGTTCCTCGCCGCGTTGCGCCTGATGGGCGTCATCTAAATCCCCTATCCCCACACACCACGAGAGCAAGGACACACCATGGCAAAGAAAGCACGCAGCTTCGGGCGCGGCACTTTAGGTTCTTCGACGCAAACACCGCGGAAGTCGGCGTCCCTCTGGGGTCGACTGAACTACCTGTTCGACAACGCGCTGGGATCCAACAAGCGCTTTGTCGGCTTTGTGTTCATTCTGATGATTGTGCTTGCGGGCATCATGACCGGAATCCAGGCGGTTGTCGCGGCCGTTGGATTCTTGAACATTGAGGCCGATGCCAGCACCAACTACTTCGATGTGTTCTGGGCCTCCTTCGCCAAAATTTTGTCCCTCGGTGGCGAAGCCACCTGGGGTCAACGGATCATTGGTGTTCTCTACTGGGCGATTGCGATTGCCGTCACCGGTACGGTGATCGGTTTCATCACCAGCCTCATTCAGCAAGCAGTTGCGAGGCTTGGCCAGGGCCTCAGCCCGGTAATGAACACGGGCCACCTCCTTATTCTCGGGTGGTCGCCGCGGTTGCTTCCGATCCTCAAGGAGCTAGCCATCGCAACTGCGCAGGGTCGAAAGTCCGAGGTCGTGGTGTTCTCGGACCGGCCACGCTCAGAGATGGAAGGGGAGATTGATCAGCACAAGGCGGAGCTCGGCTCACTAAAGGTGATCACTCGCCACGGGTCTTTGATTAACCCGACTGAAGTCGCCAGAGCCAATGGGGGCAACGCGTCGTCCATCATCGTCTTGCGCGATGATGCACGGGGCGACGCTGCTGTAGTGACCACTGTGTTGGCACTGCGCGCAGCGGTGGGGGAGAAGCACGCCACCGTCATTGCTGAAATCGAAGACCCGCATACTGCCCAGACTTTGTATTCGGCAACCGGGGGAGCCGTGCGAAGCGTTCGTTCCCAAGACATCATCGCCCGTGTGACAGCCCAGGCTGCGAGGCAGCCGGGGCTCGCAGCAGTTGTTCTGGATCTTCTCGATTTCGAGGGCAACGAGATTTACACAGCACCCGCACGGGAGCTCGAGGGTTCCACCTTTGGTGATGCTCTTCTCGCCTTTGACCGCTCGACGGTCATTGGTATTCGGGATGCGAGCGGTCACTCATGGCTCAACCCCGAGGCCAGCCGGACCATCCAGGCTGGGGAGAGCCTGATCTTTATCGCAGAAGACGATTCTGCTATTGCCTTCACCGGAATCAAGCACGCACCAGTGGGCGCTCGAGCGCGTATTGCCCCGACCCGTCCCAAGCCCCAGCACATCCTGGTGGTCGGGTGGTCACCGATGGGCCAGGCAGTGTTGTCTAACCTCGCCGACTATTTGGCCAAGGGCTCCAGCATCACCATTGTTGCCAGACGCCAGTTTGTGGCCCGCGAGGAGCTCGCGGACCTGAGCTTTGGGGCGGTTGAGGTGTCGTTCTCGAACGTGAGTGGCGACGTTCAAGAACTCATCGAGGTTGCGGAGAAGCGCCACTACGACGAAATCATCGTGCTCGGATACCGCACGGCGATGAGCGCCGCCGAGGCCGATGCCCAGACGCTTCTGACCATGCTTCAGATGAAGCAGCTCTTCGATGACGATTCCAATAGCGTCAAGCCCACCCGGGTCGTGGCAGAAATTTTGGACTCGGCACTGTTGCCACTCGCCAGATCTGCAGCCGCTGATGATCTGGTCGTCAGCGATGTTCTCTCGGCCCTGCTGATTGCGCAGCTGAGCCAGAACCCGAGCATCGCTCCCGTGCTCACGGATCTCTTCGACGCAGAGGGTGCGGGGATTCACCTGATTAGTGCGAATGACTTCGTGCCGGTGGGCACCATGACAAGCCACGCCGAATTAGTGACCCTTGGCAGCGCAGCAAACATCACCGTCATTGGGTATCGCGTTGCCGGGGGAGAGGGAAGTGCCGAGGTCTCAGGCATTCACCTCAACCCGCCCAAGAGTCGCCTCTGGAACGTGGCCGACAAGGATTCAGTCATCGCTATCTGCGATGACTGGCTTTAGCCCCATTTACCGGGGCTAGAGCGAAGGAATATTCTTATTCACTTCTGGGCGAAAAGCCCAAAAACAGGGGTAAACCCCTGCCCCACGGGGTCATAATTACCGGATGAACAGTGCCGCCCCAGTCCGAGTGGGAATCGTGGAAGACCACCCGATTTTTCTGGAGCTCCTCGCTAGCTCGCTTAATGCGCTCGGCGGGATTTCTGTAGTGGCGACCGCGTACACCGTGGCCGAGACAAAGAAGTGGTTTAGGCCAGCGGAGCTAGATGTTCTTGTGCTCGACATCGAGTTGCCCGATGGCAACGGGGTCGGCCTGGGAATTCAAATGCGCCAGGC
This sequence comes from Pontimonas sp., assembly GCA_044341675.1. Classification (GTDB taxonomy): domain Bacteria; phylum Actinomycetota; class Actinomycetes; order Actinomycetales; family Microbacteriaceae; genus Pontimonas. The sequence continues at coordinate 29,718 of JBIIRH010000005.1, read as the reverse complement.
GAACCCCGACCTGGCAATCGTCCTGCTCTCAGATTTAGACATGCTGGAGTTGGTTCTGGGCCTTCCCGACGAGGTTCGTTCCGGCTTCAGTTACCTGACCAAAGGCGCTACCAAATCAGTGGAAACACTGGCTCACGTCATTCGTCTAGCCGCCCAGGGCGAGGTGGTCATCGACCCAACGCTGGTATCCCGGTCGCCTGGGCGGGCGGGAGGGTCGCTAGCTACCTTGACGAACCGGCAGCTCGAAATCCTCGAGGCTGTCGCCCGGGGGGAGAGCAATCAGGGAATTGCCGATTTTTTGGGAATCACGGCGAACGCGGTGGGCAACCACCTCATTGGCATCTACGAATCTCTCGGTATCCCCGAGGGAAAGAACCGACGTGTTGTTGCGGTCCTGAAGTTCCTCGAAGACGCGAGCCCGGCCCACTATGCAAGGGGACTCGTCTAGTAGGAACCCACGTGACCCCTCAGGAAGGCGGGGCGTTCCTACTCGCCAGGAGCCCTGTGTGAGGATCTTCGTGGCCTTCGACCGGCTCTGGTCTCACTTTTGCACCCAGAGAACCGTTCACAGGCGCCTCGGCGTGGGATAAAGCCCGAATTAGAGCCTCAATCGTAAGTTTGGGGGGTGTGGCGTGCCGACAATTATGACGCTCCCACCCCGGTGGGACAATCCCTCGACACCACTCCGTGGTGGTCGGGAGATTTGGCTCACCAGGTGAGCGTGGGGGACTCTGAGGCGACGCCTGTTAACCAGGCCGCAGAAGCCTGGGAAACCTGGCGCGGGGAAATCTCAGAACTCGGCGGCAAGAGCCCCCTAATTCACTTCCAAGACCGCAGCGAGAACCGCATTGACCTCTCCCGGGGTCACCCCGGCGGCCTTGCCCGTTTTCTTGCAGGTTCGCCAACACTGTTGGGCAACCTAATCCGCGACGATGTCGCCAGACGCCCCGCCCACAAAGCCGCCCTGCGGCTTGTGGACCACGCCCTTGAGCTTCACCACACCAGAGGCCTTGACACCATCGCACTCGGTATCGGATTAGTCGAGTGGAAGCACGACGGTGTTGATTACGCAGGGCCACTCTTGATGCGCCCTGTGCGACTGCGTCGCCGGGGCCAAGATATTGAAATCACCCTCAAGCGCGCTCGCGTTCGCTTGAACCCAGGGCTTCAGCACGCTTTTGCCGAGCAATTACAGGTGACCTTGGACGCAGCGGCGTTTGTGGCACTCACCGATGACGGGGGAGCGTTTAAGCCAAACCCCGCACTCGATCGTTTGCGTGACCTGACCGCTCACCGCGGTGATGTTGCTGTCTCAGCACGCTTGGTAATTTCAAGCTTTGGCGATGTGTCCCAGGCGCTCCTGGATGACGCCAAAGACCTGGACCACCCGATTCTTGATGCTCTGGGCGGGAACTCTCACGCTAGAGAGAACCTGCGGGCGAGCCGGGTCCCTGTTGAGCTCACTGACCCCGACCACCGCGCAGCGGATGCTGATCGGTTCGTTGTGGAATCAGACCCTGAACAAGACGCCATTGTCGCCAACGTGGTTGGTGGCAACTCTCTGGTGGTGCGGGTCACCCCTGGCGCGGGTGGAACACAAACGCTTGTCAATGCTCTGGGTGCCCTGGTCGCCGCGAACAAGCGCGCACTGGTGGTCTCGCCTCGACCGGTAACGCTGCAAGAGATCAAGACTCGACTCACCGAAGCGGGCCTTGGCGGCATGGCCGCCAGCGTTGAAGCACCAGGAACCGACTTCATCAAGGCGATTAGTCGCAACGAGAAGACCAAGAAGCCAAAGCTCAATGATGTTGACGCAGCCCTTGAGCGCTTGCGGAAAGTCATCCTTCTCTATCGCGAAGCTTTGACCAAGAAGGACGAGCAACTAGGGGTGAGTGCCCTGGAGTGCTTCACCCGCTTGGGCAAACTCTCCCTCTTGCCACAACCGCCCGAGACCACCGCTCGCCTCGATGAAACCTCGCTCGTGGCACTCGCGGGAGGGCTTGGCCAAGCCGCTGAGCTGTTGGCCCGTGCTGCGGAGCTTGGCGAATTCAAATATGGACCAGGCGACACCCCTTGGTATGGGGTGAGCTTCGCCAACCTCGAAGACGCCCAGAAGTCCCAGGAGCGCGCGCGTCGACTCCACAGCGACGCGCTGCCCCGCCTGGCTGAGCGCATGCAGGCTGTGCTCTTGCAAACCCCATTGCCCCAAGCCGCAACCGTTGGCCAAATGGGAATCTTTGTCCACTTGCTGGTCGACATGCGAGACAGCCTCGATCGATTCCAGCAGAGCGTCTTTGATCGCCCCGTCACCGAGCTGATCAAGGCCACCGGCCCCAAAGAGATGTCCCGCGAGGTTCCTACCTTGCAGCGCAGGCGCTTGATTGCGCTTGCCAAAGAGTATGTGCGCCCCGGTGTTCATGTCGGGGACCTGCACGATTCTTTACTCAAGATTCAGCAACAACGGGAGATTTGGAACCGCTTCGTCGAGACTGGTCACCCACCCACACTCCCCGGTGGCTTAGGCGACGCCCACGTCGCCTACCAGCAGGTGGAACAAGACCTGGCTGAACTTGACCGGGTGCTTGGCACCACGGGCCCGGGGGCCCGCTTGGCTGATATGACAATTGCGGATCTCTATGAGCTCCTCGGCAAACTGGCGGAAGAATCAGAGATTCTCCAGGGCCTCGAGCGACGCCAAGAAGTTGCCGACCACTTAGCTAACTGGCACCTCCAGCCCCTCGTTGATGACCTTGCCACTCGTCACGTGTTAGGGGAGAGGGTCGCAGCAGAACTTGAGTTGGCCTGGTGGCGGGGTGCCCTAGAGACCATCCTCACCAGAGAGGACGCGCTGCTGGGCTCCGACACCGCAGTCTTGGAACGCTTGGAAGCAGACTTCCGCCTGGTCGATGAAGCACACACTGCCGGTAATGCCCAGCGCGTGGCGTGGCAGCTGGCGGAGCGCTGGAGCCTCGGCCTAATGGACTGGCCAGAGGAGGCCTCCGCCCTCAAGAAGATTCTCAAGAACCAGACCGCCAGTGTTCACAGCCTCACCTCCCTCGCACCCCACCTTGCCAAAGCACTCTCACCTGTGTGGCTGGCAAGCCCTTATGACGTGCACCACTTGCCAGACACCCTCCGCTTTGACGTGGTCTTTGTTGCCGATGCCGGGTCCCTTCGAACCTCCGAAGTGGTCGGCGCGCTGCGCCGTGCACCCCAGGTGGTGGCAATGGGTGACCCTGTCACTCAGGCCCCCACGCCTTTCGAAGTAGGACTTCGCTTCGATCGCAATCTGCCAGAGCATGATTTGGATGTGTGGCACGAGGATTCCCTGATGGCAGATTTGGCGGGCCTCGTTCCTTCACTGGCACTGACCAGGAGCTATCGCCCCAGTGGCGACGATGTCGCCTCCCTGGTCAACCGCTCCTTCTACTCCGGCCAGCAGGAGAGCATGCCCTGGGCCGGAAGTTTCTTGGGCCACCCCTCGGTGGTCCTCGATGTTGTAGAAGACGGCCACGGACTCCCCGATGCCACCACCGGAATCGTGGAGAGCGTGGATAACGAGGTCGCGCTTGCCGTGCAGCACGTTATTGATCACGCTCTGAGCCGCCCGAACGAATCGTTGATGGTCATCACGGCGAGTGCGCTTCACGCATCCAGAGTCCACGAGGCTGTCGCAGCTGCGGTTGCAGCCCGCGCAGATCTTCACACCTTCTTCACTCAGGATTCCGCTGAACCATTCACCGTGTTGACCCTCGAGCAAGCTCGTGCGGTCACGCGTGACCGCGTGATCTTCTCTCTGGGTTATGGCAGAACGCCTCACGGTCGGGTGCTGAGCGACCTTGGTCCGCTGTCTCTGCCTGGTGGGGAGCGGCTGCTCGCTGTCGCCTTCACCAGAGCCCGCCGCCACATCAGGGTGATTTCGTGCGTGGGTGTTGACGAACTCCGCGATAGTCGCCTGCCTGCGACCACCAAAGCTCTCGGTGACGTCCTGCACCAGGTTTTGAGCCCACCCCTTGGATCAGAAGACCGTCAAGAACACGACCCACTCTTGGTTGACCTGTCCCGTCGCTTGGAAGCCATGGGCATGCATGTGGAGCTCAACTACCAGGGCAAGATTCCACTGGCCGCCCGCTACGGCGGCTACTGCATCGCCGTTGATACCGATGTCTCGCTCATGGGAATGAGCGTTCGAGAAGGCTTGCGCCTTCGCCCGAGCGCCCTGGCGCGCTCGGGGTGGCACTACGTCCGAGCTCACGCGCTAGAACTCTTTGGCGCACCAGACCAGGTCGCCCGCCGCATCGGCACGCTCGTGGGGCTCGTGCAGACCGAATCCCCTCCAGCCGCTGACCACACCGCGGAGCCCGAAGCAGGTCTAGTAACCGACCGCGACGTTATGGATGATGGCGGAGAGTAAACCGCCGGTCAGTAAGAAGATCGGTCGCCGCCGCGTTCGCACCGAAGCCGTTCCGGGCCAACTCGCCGAACCCGTCAACCCGAAAGACACAAAGACACCGCCGGCTAATGACGACCGGTTGAGGGCGGACAAACCGCCCCACTATTAAGTGGTGGCTTTCTTCTCTGCTTTTTTGGCTGCGGGTTTGGCTGGTGCAGGGGTTGCAGTGGAACTAGTGCCAGACGACGAGCTTGTGGTGGACTTCGAGCCAGAGGACTTCTTTGCCGCGGTGGCCTCGGCTCTTGAGTCGGTGCGATAGAAGCCAGATCCCTGGAAGGTCACACCAATAGTGTTGAAGACTTTGCGCAGCGCACCCTTGCACTCGGGGCACACACCAAGCGCGTCATCGGTAAAGGACTGCTGGATATCAAAAGCGTGATCACAGGCAGTGCAGCGGTAGGAATAGGTAGGCATGGTGAGGCTTAATCCTTGATAATTGTGGGCTCTACTGGCCCAGACGAATACTACGCGTTGGGGTGACAATGCCATCGACGCCCTGGTCGTGCTTCTCCCGGGGGACATCATCGACCACTTCGTGGTCATAGACCACCGCATAGACCGGCGGCCTCTTGCTCATGGAGCCGAGCGTCCGATCGAAATACCCACGACCCCAGCCAAGCCGCATGCCATCAGTGGCAATGCTGGCTGCTGGAATGAAGATTAAGTCGACCTGCGAGAGCGCAACAGGGCCCAAGACATCACTGGTCGGGATTGGCATACCGGTGGAGTCCACGGCCTCATCACCCTGGTCGTAGGGCGCCCAGTCCATCAAGCCGTCTTCTCTGGCCACCGGCAACAGCACGGTGAAGCCCTCGGAGAGTGCCCAGTCGATAAAGGGCCTAGTGGGCGGTTCGTCCTGGGTTGCCAGGTAGCAAGCGATGCGACTGGCTGCGTGCTCATCAACAACGCGCTTCATGGAAGTGAGCAGGCCCTGGGCTGAATTCTCGCGCTCTGGCTGGGTCATGATGCGCCGACGCTCGCGTATTTCCGCGCGAAGAGCGCGTTTGCTGGGCTGAAGCGATTCGGCCATTACCCCAGTGTAGGGCGGAGGATTACGATAGAGGGATGCCCATCACAAAAGCAGTGATCCCCGCCGCCGGACTTGGAACCAGGTTCCTCCCGGCGACCAAGGCGATGCCTAAAGAAATGTTGCCGGTGGTGGACACCCCCGCAATCCAATACGTCGTGGAAGAGGCCGTGCGCGCTGGCCTGACCGATCTCCTCATGGTAACCGGTCGCAACAAGAACGCTCTGGAAAACCATTTTGACCGCGCTACGGAGCTCGAGGCCATGCTCGAAGCCAAGGGTGACCAGCGCCGCCTTGACGCCGTCCTTCGCTCCACAAACTTGGCAACCCTGCACTATGTGAGGCAGAGGGACCCCCTGGGTCTTGGCCACGCCGTGCTGCGCTCGCAGATGCACGTAGGCCACGAGCCCTTTGCTGTCTTGCTCGGTGATGACCTCATCGACGAGCGCGATGTTTTGCTCGAGCGCATGATTGCCGTTCACGACATGAAGAACGCCACCGTGATTGCACTCATGGAGGTTGAGCCAGAAGCGGCCCACCTCTATGGCATAGCCACGGTTGAGGCCACCGATCTTGACGATGTGGTCAAGATCACGAGCCTGGTGGAGAAGCCGGCCTCTGGCACGGCGCCTTCCAACCTGGCCGTGATTGGTCGCTATGTCCTTCAGCCCGAGATTTTCCCCATCCTTGAGGCCACAAAGCCTGGCTCAGGCGGAGAGATTCAGTTGACCGATGGTTTGAACGCGCTTGCCACCGGTGATATTGCCGGTGGTGTCTATGGAGTCGTGTTCTCGGGTCGTCGCTACGACACGGGAGATCGCCTGGACTACTTGAAGGCGATTGTTCAGGTCGCTAGTTCTCGCGATGACTTGGGGCCAGATTTCTTGGCCTGGCTTCGCCAGTTCACGGCCACACACTAAGGGCGACGTGGAGCTTCCCACACTGCAGCACCGTCTGGTGACGGCGAGAGGTCTTCGGCGTCGAGACGCCAGGGCGTTGGAACACGCCCTTGGTGATAATCGCGGTTGGCTCGAGCCCTGGGAGGCCACAACCCCCTTTATTCGGCCCGGTCAGTTGAGTGCGAGGTCCAGTATTCGAGGACTACTGGCAGCAGCGAAGGCCCAAACAGCCTTGCCACTGGTGTTGGAGGTCGACCACGAAGTGGTCGGCCAACTCAACGTCTCCCAAATCACCTATGGATCGCTGTCCTCGGCAACGCTTGGCTACTGGGTGGTCGAGAAGGTTGCGGGGCAGGGCATCACCCCGGTTGCGGTGGCGCTTGCCACTGATTATCTGTTCTTTGAAAAGGGTCTCCACCGCATGGAGGTCTGTATTCGGCCAGAAAACACCGCCTCATTGCGGGTGGTCGAGAAACTGGGCTTCAGGTACGAAGGCTTGCGTCGCAGGTTCATCCACATCGATGGCAAGTGGGCGGATCACTTCTGCTTTGCCCTGGTGGTGGAGGAAGTGCCCCGGGGGATACTCGCCCGCTATGAGGCAGGTCAGGTTCCACCGGGAGTGGCCACAATCCCCGAAATTGACTGGGTTAAGGCACGAAACCCCCTGCCATTACCGCCTAGGTAGTGGATTTTGGGGTGCGTGCCAATACCCGGATTGTGGCCCGAGCGCTCGTAACCTAGAGCCCGTGGAAACCTCAGGCGCTGGGAGCACGATTCTGCTGCTTGTTGCAGCAGCTTTGTGGCTTATCTACCTCGTTCCGCTCTGGATGAGGCGCAGTGAGTACTACGCCACTGAGGTCAATGCCGCGAGGCTCGGACAGACCCTTCGTCTTCTTGCCAGCACCACCGAGGTGTCTAAAGAGATCAAGGCCGAGCTGAAAGCTCGCTCCATTGCCAAAAAAGAACGTGAAGCCCAGCGTCAGTTGCGGTTAGCCCAGGGCGGCACGTTGACCGTGGGTGAGCGCCGCAGGCGCACCAAGCAGGTTTTCTCTTTGACCTTTGCCGCCGGAGCAGTTGCCGGTGTCACCGCATTCTTGGCCGGATGGCCACTTCAGGTGATCTGGGCATCTAGCACCGTAGCAACGTTCTCTTTTGCAATCCTTGGTCGTTTGAACCGGGTGAACCAGCAGAGCGCCGAGGCGCAACGCCAACACCCCAGCTATGCGCCAAGCCGTGCCACCGCTGACCCACGTGCGTGGACACCAACCCCGGTGCCCGAGTCCCGCCTTGCTTCCTCCGCCCAGCCCGAGACCGCCTTGCCCAGTCGGGATGAACTACTGCGTCAAGCACGATCAGCCGCTGTTGCGAAGCGTCCAGAAGAATTTGAAGACGAAAGTCTCGCTGTTGTCTCACCCTTTGCTCGCATGGGTGAGGTTGAAGCAAAGCCCACTGAGCGCCTGAACCTCGACGAGGTTCTTGCCAGGCGCCGGGCTGTTTAGGTTCTTACCGATTAGGCAAAACGCCGCAGGGACATCTTCGGTCGTGTATTCAGTGTTGTCCTACATCAGCGCTTCTGATTGTGTTGTGGCATGACAATCGAGCCAGAGAGCCAGGGTCCTGGGAACCGACCACCTCTGGCGCTTGGCGTTATTGCCATCGTGGGGATAGTGGTTGGAACACTGATTGCGTTGGGGCCTCGTGCGCCCGAGCCCCAGCCGGAGGGGCCTCCTGCAAGTCCGGTCGCACCCGAGGTCGTCGCGGAAGAACCGCGGGTCGCTCCAGCGTGGACTCAGTCGGTATCGCCCGCAGAGTTTTCGCGCTGCAAACTATTGGATCCGCGACCTGATTCGGTCAAAGCGTTGTACCGGGGCCAGCAGCGCGACGGCGTTATCGGACGCGACAACGTGGGATTCCCTCGGACCGAGCGAGAAATTCCGGGCTTGGGCGAGGGCAACATCATTGTGGCCAAGGTTGCCTTCGATGATGCGCCGCCGTCTGCGGCGATACCCGACACATATCTTGAAGATCAGATGGCCATTTTGACGCAGTGGAGCGAGTTTTTCTCCCAAGGCAAGTTCCGCTACACCTTCCAGGTTGTCGAAGGCTGGGTCGAGGTTCCCGTCAACCATGCTGATTATCCGATTGATCCCGGCGTAGGTGACAACCTTTATGACCAAGAGGAGTTTCAGAAGCAGATGGATGGGCGGATGGAGACCATTGCGAAACTCGTCGTTGCGGAGCTTCCTGAAGATCTTGATTACGCCTCCGCCCATGCAATGTTTGTCTATTGGACACCAGAGATCACAGCGTTCAAGCAGAGTGTGTCCTATCGTCAGGGGCGTTTCCAGACCCCTCAAGGAGCACAGACCATTCCTTTTTCTGGTGGCGGCTTGTACCACGTGAGGGACTCGGGTTCCCTACCCTTCGAGACGAAGCGCGATTTCTTGTGGACGTGGTGGGCTCACGACATCATGCATTTCCAAGGCATGAATGGCCACGCCCCCGGCAATGGATGGAAGACCGGTCTTGGCCAGGGCGCCTACCCTCTGGCCGGCGAGTTCTCCGGTGTCCTGACCGCGTGGGAGACCTTCTTGTTTGAGTGGTTGGACGACGAGCAGGTGTTCTGCGCTGATCTCGACACACTGACCCAACCGCAGCAAATAATGCTCACGCCGCTGGAAATCTATGCGGGGGAGCGCAAAATGATTGCAATTCGCACTGTTGACCACAAGGTTCTGGTCGTTGAGTCGCGCCGGCCAGTGGGCTACTCCGAGGGCTGGGACCCCCTGAACTCCGGTCTTCTCGTCTATGAAGTCGATGCTGACGGAGTCCACACCGACCACGTCCCTAACGACTCAGGGAACTGTCCCACTGCACCCAAGTGGGCCTACTACCTCTATCCGGACCACGTCGCGAATAAGGGCTGTGCTGAGAACGACATCGATAACGTCATCGTGCGTGAAGGTGAAACTCTCACCCACTCGGGCGTCAAGATAACGCTGGAGTTTTCTGATGAAGAGCTCGACTATGTGCAGGTTGAGCGTGTCAATGAGTAGGCGCAGGGGGTTTGGCGCCAGTGCGCTCGCCGTGTTCCTGATTCTCTCGGGATGTTCAGGTGCGCAAGAGACTGAACGAACGGTGGACGAAACGCCCTCAGAGGCAGTCGTGTCGGCTGAGGCAAGCCGGACTCCGCCCCCATGGACACAGCCGGCAAGCCTGTCCCCGGTGGATTCCTGCAAAGTCGAGGATGGCCAACCTTCCAACACCCGGGGAGTGATGGAAGGAACCCAGGTTAACGGCGTGCGCGTGCGCAGCAATGTGGGGTTCCCGGTGTCGGAGGGGACTTTGCCGATTGTCGGCGAGGCAAATCTGATCGTCGCGATGGTGTCATTCGACGATGCTCCCCGTTCCGAGCTCACTCCCGAGGGTTTTCTTGCGCCGCAACTCGAGCAGATTACGCAGTGGAGTGAATTCTGGTCACAAGGCACATTTCGCTACACCTTTCAGATGGTTGATGAATGGGTCAATGTCCCGGTGAATCATGCTGACTATCCGGTTAATCCGAGGGTTGACCAGGAGGCCTCCCGCCGTAACGCCTACGAAGTGGCCCGGCTCGTCACTGAAGCGCTGCCGGATGACCTTGATTACGAGAAGGCCGATGGGATTTTGATCTATTGGTCGCCTGGCATCGATGAGTTCGGTGGCGATATTGGTTTGGAAGGGTTTGAACGTGGCATGGCGCTCCCGACACCTCAGGGGCCCAAGGGAATGTTCTTCTGGTCTGGAAACAAGTGGCATTACACGCCTCAGGGCACTATGACGGCCGAAGTCAAGGCGAGCTACACCTGGAGTTTTTGGATCTATCTGATGCTCGACGCCCAGGGCCTCCATAACCACGGGCCGGGGAACGGTTGGCCCAACGGCCCGCAGCAACTTCAGGTGGGTTTGCCCGAATTTTCCGGGGCCCTGCTCGGGTGGGACTCCTTTCGGATGGGCTGGACTAGGGACGAGCAGGTCCACTGCGTCCTTCCTGACGACCTCACTGAACCCGTTCAGGTGATGCTCACCCCCCAAGAGATTTATGGCGGCGAGCGCAAGCTCGCCGTTATCCCGGTGAGCGCGTCGGACGTTCTGGTGGTTGAGTCTCGCCGACCGGTGGGATATTCGGCGACGTGGGATTCAGGTAAAAGTGGCGTGCTCGTCTACAGCGTCAATCCGATGATTGCGGAGCTCGATTCCCGTGTTGGAGGTGGGTGTGGTGATGACCCTGCACAGCCCAAGTGGGCTTTCTATCTCTATCCCGACAACGCGGGCGGCGATTGTCGGGACTTCAGCACCGCGTTTGTGAGAGAAGGTGACACGCTCACTCACGAGGGGCTCACCATCTCGCTTGAGTTCTCAGATGACGACCTCGACTACGTGACCATTGACCGCCTCGCGCCAGCCCAGTAGCGGCTAAGTTTGTGAGCCATCGACGGGAACTGAATGCGACCGCGAGTCTGCTGGATCCCGCTGCTATCGCGGGGCTTTCTCAGGGCCTGTAGCGCAGCTGTCCTAGCCGAGTCGGTTATGGGTGAGATTTCGCGGGCACTGGAACTTCATCTGGGGCTGTTGTAAGCAACACCAGAGCGGCTGTTGAGGGCGGATACCGCCGCGCACAACCCCTCTGAATACTGAAGAGTATTCCCATTTGAGCCCCTCAATCTGGCGCTCTAGGATTGTCGTTGCGCCGAACGCGTTGACCAATCAGAGATACAAGCGAGGGAATCACCAGTGACCAAGAAATTCGGCGCTCTTGTGTCCATGCTCCTCGCCGGGGCCCTCGCCTTTGCGCCGGCCAGTGCTGCGAGTGCAATTGACGTTGGCGAGACGGTTACTTTCTCTGGCAACACCATTACCTGGACGAACGGCTGGGTTGATCACTCACGTGACCAGGCCAATGGCAACCTACTTTTCCTGTGTCCCATCAGTGTCGCTGCTGCCTCGTGTGAGTTTGGGCAGAGCCTCGTTGCCGTGACCGCTCGCGACGGTGACACGTCGTTCACCTTGTGCCGCACATTCAATGGCTCGATTGTCCTAGGCACGACCTACACAGCCCGCATTGTGAAGTACACCACGGTCAGCTCTTTCCGAGAGGTAGCTTCGGGACAGGTGACCCCGAATGAACCCTGCTCCGGGGGTTCCTCCTCTGCGCCAGCTTCATCAGCCCCTGAGGTTGATCGCTTCGGCGAACCCGCTATGGGCCTCGCGCTGCAGGGAACTGTCGGCGCACTCGTAGAGGGCACGCCAGTCAGCTTCACGGGCACGTCAATGAAAACCGGAGCCAACTACATCCTGACGGTGAACTCGAATCCGGTGATCCTGGCCGAGGGCGTTATTGCTGAGGGTGGTCGTATTTCCGGGCTGCCTCGCCTGCCCGCTCTCCCGCCCGGAACCCACACCCTGCGACTGACCACCATCGGCTGGGATGGGTCCACGCTTGTCATCTCCCAGGTGTTCGTCGTTGGCGAGGACGGTCGATTCACTGCAATCGACGATCCGGTGGGGTCGGTGAACCCCGCCGAGGAAGAGGAGCGCCTCGCCTACACCGGGGTCTCCTCAAGCAACCTCCCGTGGTGGGCGCTCTCGATGCTTTCTCTCGGCATCCTCTTGGTGCTCTATAGCGCGAGGGCCCAGCAGATGGCCTCCCGCCCCGAATTGCTCGAGGCACTGCGCGCTGCCAGAGACCCGTGGGAGATTCTCTCGACACCGATTCGAGTCCCAGGCATTGATTACGTGCCCTCCCAGGCCGTGTCCTCTGACCAGGCCCCAAGCTTGGGTGAGGCAATGCGAGAGCTTGACCTGGCCTTCTCGAAGATGATTGTCGACCAGCTCGCCAAGATGGGCATGTCTGCAAAGAAGGCCTAGGGACTGACACATTTCGTCATCTTCCCCGCGCCCTGGTCCACAACTTCGTTATGGTTCCTGGAGCAAAGGGGGCGCCATGACTGAGGCACCAAAACACGGGTTTGCCACGCGTGCAATCCATGTGGGGTCCCCGAACCCTCTCACCGGCGCCATCATCCCCTCGATTGACCTCTCGGTCACCTTCGAGGTGGACGAGCCTGGCAACCCCAGCACGGGTTATGAATACTCCAGGGTCGGCAACCCAGGCCGTCATCTCCTGGAGACCCAGCTCGCCTCGCTCGAGGATGCGGCATTCGCCACCACCTTTGCCACGGGCTTAGCTGCCGAGGACGCCATTCTTCGATCGATTCTTCGCCCAGGAGACACGATTCTCCTGGGCGATGATGTTTATGGCGGCACCTACAGACTTCTGAACGACGTGTTCACCCCGTGGGGTGTGACGCTCGCCGTGGTCGATAGCTCCGACCTCGATGCGGTGGCCAGGGGCATCGAGCAGCACTCGCCAAAGGCGATATGGATTGAAACCCCCAGTAACCCGCTCATGAAGATCACTGATATCAGGGCCATTGCCGAACTGTCAGGGGATGCAGTGGTTGTGGTGGATGGCACCTTCGCCACCCCCTATCTTCAGCGCCCTCTAGAACTCGGTGCGGATGTTGTCGTCCACTCAACAACGAAGTACTTGGGCGGACACTCCGATGTCATGGGAGGTGCTGTTCTGACCAACAACCCCGCGGTGGCGACTAGCGTCGCCGCCCTGCAAAGCGCCGGCGGAGCAGTCCTCTCGCCCTTTGAATCCTGGTTGACCATGCGCGGCATCAAGACCTTGGCTGTTCGGATGGATCAGCACTGCAGGAACGCCCAGGCCATTGCCGATGCTCTTGCCACAGATCAGCGAGTCACCCACGTCTACTACCCGGGCCTCAGTGATCACCCGGGCCACGGCCTCGCTGCCACCCAGATGTCAGGCTTTGGCGGAATGCTTTCTCTTGAGCTTGGCAGCGAAGCGCAGGCACGAGCGTTCCTCAAGGCAACACGGCTTTTCTCCCTAGCCGGCAGCCTTGGCAGTGTTGATTCACTCGTGAATCACCCAGCCACGATGACCCACTCCGCCCTCCAGGGCACACCTCTCGAGGTGTCGCCCTCGATTGTGAGGCTATCCGTGGGGATCGAGTCCACCGCGGACCTCCTCGCGGACATCGATCAGGCCCTTGGCGTGGCTACCCGCTGAGGTCACCCACACTGATCTATTCACATACGCGATATCACTATCGCGTATGTGAATAGTCGCTCCTCCTGTGGTCGTAGCGATTGCGCCGGAGGAGGACTACTATTTCGCTACCAAGCCTTGAGTGGAAGGTGGCACTGATGCACACATCTCGATTGACCATTGGTGCTCTAGCGCTGATTTCGGCACTGACCCTCACCGCGTGCCAATCCGCATCCTCTGAAGCCCCTGCGAGTGACGGAACTGAGCAGGCCGCCCCGAGTGTTCCCACCGAGGAAGCAGCACAAACGGCAGGTTTCAGCCTTGAGCTGGGTGAGCAGCTTGGCATTGAAGGCGTATCGCCCGAGCTCATTGCCCACCCCGATGGCGGTTTTGTGCTCTTGAGCACAGGCCTCGGCCAAGATCGCGTCTTTACGTCCTCTGATGGCCAAAGCTTTGCGCCCGATCGATCACTTCAGGTGCCGATGGGGAGCGACTACTCGCTTCTCCAGAAACCCGATGGCACCTGGCTTCTCTACTACGTGTCCTTTGACGGCCCTCCCGGTCAACCAGGTAAGCCACCGGACCCCAAAACCATGAAGAAGGTCGTCATGGTGTCCCAGTCGCAAACGCTCGGCAACTTTGGACCCGGTGTCCCCACGGGTATTCGCCAAGAACAACCGGGGCCAGCATGGGGCGTTCCAGAGACATACATCGCCCCCGATGGCACCTACATGATGATGTGGGTGGATATGCCAGAGGGCGAGAGGTGGGAAGTGCTGCGCACTGCCACCTCACCCGATGGCATCACCTTCACGGCTAACGAAGGTTTCATTATCTCTGATGGCTATGTGGACCCCTTCATGTTGCGCGCAGAGGAAGGCGACTGGGTACTTCTGCTCTCCACAACACCCTCCGAGCAGCGTTTGCCCCAGAAAATCTTTGTCGCTCGCTCTGTTGATGGCACCACCTGGGACATCGATGACACCCCACTGCTGGAATCCGCCGACTACAACTACCTAGACCCGGCTGCGGTGGAGCTTGGCGAGAACGAATGGCTAGTAGTTCTCAGCCAAGCCGACAAACCCAATGCGATTAGTGGTCCCCACAACTATGTGCGGGCAATCCTCCGGGAAACCCCTGCCAACTAGTTATCGACGACCGCGTCGATAACTGTTGCGGCGCGCCATGCGCCGCTCGGTCTTGGAGAAGTGCGCCACATACAGGATCTCGAGAATACCCAGAGTGTTGATGAAGAACAGGGCGGTGAACCAGCCCTTGTGACGGAGCTTGCCTGCCTTATAGAGGGCAACTGCTTTCCAGACCAGTGACCACACACCGGCCGCCACAATAATCACCACGCCCAGCGGGCCTTCAAGAAAATCCGGCACAAACTCCATAGCACGCCACTTTCTTCACGATGACAACTAAAACAACTTCAGGATATTCTCCACCCGCTGAAATGTCGTCACACAACGCCGAGGCTGAGTTTGTGACTAGCTAGGGGGTCAATTTGGGCTACAACTTTGGTTGACGATGCGCGTCGGGCAGATACTGGAAAGTGAAAGTTGTGCGCACCTCACATTCTGCTAGCGTGTGTACTTGAGTTTTCGAAAGGGTTTCACTTGTTCGAGTTTGCTGTGAGACGGCCTGGCGCGTCGAGGAGCCGGCGCGACCTGGCTTTCTCGCGCAAGCAACGCCAAGACAGTGGATTAAGAACCCCGCTGAAGCCAACCACTTGGGCCCTCGTGGCCACGATTCTCGTCGCGCTTCTCAGCCCGGCCAGTCCGCTCAAATCTGATTCGGAAGCCCAGGCTTCGGGTCTATCACTCACCTTTGAGGCGACAACAGCGGGTTCAGTGATTCTTGGTGAACTGGCCAGTCGTACGAAGCAGAAACCTCTTACGGTGAGCTCGGGCCCGCCGTACACCGTGACCGGTACAGACTCAAGAACCAACCAGCCTTATTCCTATCAAACCGACGTCAACTACGCGGCGTCTGCGCCTAGCCAGCGAGAGAGCGATGAGCGCTCTGCGTCCATGTCATACCAGCGCACTTTGGATCAGTCCCATTCTGGGCGCTCCGGGTTGGTTCGGCTTTATTCGAGCGGAGGCTGTGCCTCCAACAACAATGTGAATGGGTTGACGACGTATTGCGCTGTGTTTGGACCAGAGGTGTGGACGGCGCCTTTTGATGCCACCGAAGGCCAAGCGCTCTCTTTCGATTACGCGGCGACCGCGGGAGACAACTACGAGGTGTATGCGTTCCTCGTTAGTGTTGCCGAAACATCGGCTGGCTCTGGTACTTACAACTACGGTGGCGCCGGAACCTCGGCGGCCCTTGATACCCACTCTTTGATTCTTCACAGACGCGGAAAGACTGCCGATTGGACGACCGCTTCTGGCAGTGTTCCGGCGACTGGAAAGTATCGCTTCCGATTTGTTGACGGCGCCTACGACCAAACCGGTGGCTACGCACTGGGCACCGACTTTTACATTGATCCCAATAGTGTTCGCGTCGGTAACGGCCAATCTATTGCGTTCACTTCTCCCGGAGATCAGATTGGATCGAGTGGGACCTTCACGGTCGCTGCGACGAGCTCGTCCGGACTCCCGGTCACCTTCTCAAGCTCCACTAGTGGGGTGTGTACCGTGTCGGGAACGACAGTGACGAAGCGGTCGGTTGGTACCTGCACGCTGAGCGCGAATGCTGCGGAGGGCACTGTTTCATCGGTTACCTATGTCGCCGCGCAATCGGTTACCCGCTCGTTCCAGATTCGAGCCGCGGCAACGGCCCCGCAAAGCACGGGCCGCCCAACTATTTTCGGGTCGGCGACGACTGGAACCACTCTCACAATCGATGAGGGCACCTGGAACACCGGTGGTGCTGACGTCACCGCGACGACGATCCAGTGGAAACGCACCAAAGGTGGAACAACGGCCGACATCAGTGGCGCTACTACCTCCAGTTTGTGCTTGGCAGACGATCCAGACGTTATCGGTTCAACCATCACGGTGACAGTGACGAAGACCAACTCCGTGGGCTCCACATCTGCGAGCTCCGTGGCATCAAGTGTTGTCTCGCAGGTGGGTTCCTGTTCCACTCCGCCGACAGCGCCAACAATCGGATCCATAGCCGCCTCGGGCCAAACACTCACGATTGCCTTCGCGCCACCGGCGGACAATGGTGGGGCGGTCATTTCCCGGTACGAGTACTCAACGGATAGCGGCGTGACTTGGAGGCGGCTGTCTCCCGATGTGGCGTCGAGCCCAATGGTGATCGAAAACCTTTCCTCAGACGGCACGACACGACTTACCAATGGGACGGCTTACCCGGTGACGATTCGGGCCTTCAACGGTGCGCATTCGGTAGCGTCGAACTCTGTCTCTGCAACCCCAGGAGTGCCGGTTGTGGCTCCAATTTCTTCAGCCCCAGTCATTCCGCCCGCTGTGGTAACTCCGCCGCGCGTTTTGCCTCGGGTGTTGCCGACGCCTCCCCCTGTGGTGGGGCCTGTTGTTCAAAATGGTGGCGTTGGTTCCTTGCCGCCGTCTCAGCCAACGGCCCTGGTGGGTGGTCGCCCACTGGCGATTCAGACTCAGGTCACGGACCCGAACACAATGAGTTTGCGTGCTGGTGTGTTGAACATCGGGATGAATGTCGCTTCCGACCAGGGTTCTGTGCGCCAGCAGGGTTCCTCGGCGGAAATCCAGGTCCGTAATGGTGGCGTCGCCTCGGTGAATGGCTCTGGTTTGTTGCCGCGCTCAACCGTTCAGGTGTTTATGCCCCTGCAGGGTTCGAATTCCCGAGAGATTGCCCGTATTCCCGTCGATGCGACTGGGGCGTTCTCCGGTGATGCATTGTTTGGTGCAACACCCTCTGAGGCTCCTCTGCCAATTGGCCGTCATGTGTTGCAGATGGTGACAGTGGATGAGAACCGTCAACAAACGGTTGTTGAGATGACGGTGAACATCGCCCAACCGTCGCCTGCTCCCGAGTTGAACCGGTCGACTAATGAACGTCCAGCGCTTCTGCCTGGTCAGTCGATTGCCACCAACGGTGGTCAGCCTGAAGCGGTCACGGTGACACCTATTCCTGATCAGAAGCAGGCCACCATCCAGGGTGATGGTTGGTCGATGGCTGTTGGTGTTGAAGGTGAGAATGGTGGCGTGTCCTCGGGCGAGGGCGGCGCTGTGGTGACGTTTGTGCGTGATCAGGGCGCTGTCGTCTCCGGTGAAGGGTTTATGCCGGGCACCAGAGCTGATGTGTGGTTGTTCTCGGACCCCACGTTGCTGGGCACTGTTGACATCGATGAGAACGGTGAATTCAACGGAACCGTCAACATTGACGGCAATGTGGTGACTGTTGGTGAGCACACCCTCCAGCTGCAGGGTGTTGGTGAAGACGGATATGTGCGCTCCGCGAACCTGGGTGTCACCGTTGCTGATGAGGCGCCTGCGTTGACGGAAGAGTCCTCGTGGTCGTTCCTCTGGTTGCTTTTGGTGCTGCTGGGTGTGGTTGTGGTGGGTGCCGGTGGCACCTGGCTGGCACGCAGGGCCAGGGCTTAGACCCAGGCTCAGATCTCTCAGGGCCGGGTTATCACATCTGATAACTGCGGTTGGAGGCTTGCGGCCACGTTTGATACAGCAGCGAGTGGGGTGAATGCCTAGTCGCTAGCGGGGGCCATCTCTCGGTTGAGGCCGAACATGGTGCCTAAGAACTCGACAACTGACTGCGTGACGCTGCGGATTGCCTGAACAAAAGCGTTGTTGTCGTCGACCACCGTTTCGGCAACTTCCTCACCGGTGTCTGGGTCAAGCGAGCTTTCGTCGGTGGTGTAACCATCGGCCGCGAGGGCACCATCAACATCGAGGGTGATCTGGTCGAGAGCGGCCCGAGAGTCCTGGTTGGCGCCTAGCCAGCTTTGGCCAAGCACATAGCTAAAGGTCTTGCCCTCTGGTGACCACAGTGGGAACACCAGGCTCACATCCGAGGAGGCGTCCTGCAGGTCGCTCTGGAAGACGCGAACCCGCGCGGTCTGACCCTGTGCTTCGCGGGTGATGTTGGTCTGAATATCGACAATTCCTGTGCCCAGGTCCATGCCCGCGGCATCGCGGGCAGTGCGCTCTGGCACCAGAGTCATACTGCGCTGACCGCCAACGACCTGATTGTTCAAGGAGAAAGTTCTCGTGGAGGGATTCCACTTCACACTGCCGTCGTTGCTCTGGGTTGCCTGGCCTTGGGAATCTACGTGGGTTTGAGTTCCATGCCACCCAGCCACGTTGCCATCGGCGGTGGCGCGGGTCTGAAAACGAAGAACACAGTTCGAGTGGCAGCCCATGTATTCGTGGCCAATCGCACCACCCCTGGAGTTGAAGGTCTCGATTGTTCCCACAATCACACCGTGAACGTTCCCCGTCTCGGGGTCAACGACTGCCCAGCCGCCAACGCCCTCGTGGGCCTCGGGAGGCGGAACATACTCAGCTTCAGCTGCTGGTTCCGATGGTGGCGTCTCGCTGGGCGCGTCTTCGGCCCATGCCGGTGTAGCGCCGATACTCGCGAATGCCACACTGGCGCCAGCAACGAGCGCCCACCAGCGCTTGGACAACGGGGTAACCCTCAAAGATGCATCCATAGCCCTACGCTACGCCTGGCCACCGACAGGGGCAAGCACCGGGCTACACTCCTCGTAATGCTTCAGCGCCCCCTGCACTCCAGACGACCAGGCCACCGCAAGGCCCTGGCCGCACTTGTTGCCCTTTCCGCTCTGGTTCTCCCGAGCTGCACCCCCGACTCCGATGACGACACTGCCACGGCACCAGCCGTGGTTACGGAGGCCCAGGCGCCGCCTGAGGCCGACCCTGCCCCGGTCTATGACGAGGACCGGATTCGAGAGTTGATCGCCCAGGTTCCAGAGGGCGGGGATTGGGAGAGCATCGCCAACCACATCATGGAGATCAATGAGATGGCGAGCATGGGGCCTGGAATCCCGCTCGAGGCAGAGCTATCGCCCACGGTCGACCCCGAGAATGCCGCCATCACCATTGATGCCTATAGCAAGGCGATGGGCATGTGGTCGTTCTTTGACGTTGTGGAGGTGCCGATTGTCTGGTCGCTGATGAGCGAGGTGGACTACGACTGGTGGTATCAAAGGGTGCTCGACATAGAGACCCCGCGCCCTGCACTCGATGTGTGGAACCCGGAGAAGAACCTCATGGGCCACTGTTACCTGGATGCTCGTTCCTACTGCGGCTACGGGAACCCCACCGAATCAGGCTTCATGTTTCAATACCTGGTGATTGGGTCGAAGTATGAGGGCGCACCCAACCGGAACACCGTTCATCACGAGGCCGCCCACTACTACCAGTCGGCAATGCCCGGGCACTGGGATGCAGATCGCATGTTGCCCTGCTGGTTTATTGAGGGCCAGGCCAGCTTTATCGGCAATTCCATTGCCGCGACCTATAACGCCTCAGACCCGCTGAGTCGCTTCCAACGAACGTTGCCAGGCGATGCGAGCTGGAGTGTGGAGGACTGGGAGGCCCTACTGGACGATCTGACCTATGACGACGAGGCCAAGTCAGAGTGCCGCAAGACCGAAATCAACTACACCCTGGGTGCTGCGGTCTTTGAATACCTCTATGGCCATTACTCGATGCTCGATATCCACGAGCTCTATCTAGAAGCCATCCGCACCACCGACTGGAACGCCGCAACGAGCGCCGCATTAGGCCTCAGCGCTGAGCAGCTGAATGCCGAACTTGCCCTCTATGTTCACGCCCTTCTGCAGGAAAACTAGCGTCAAAACTTTTCCTTGAAATTGTTTCGGCTCTCTGGAACACTCTCCCCAAGCGCTTTTTGGCTTCGACAAATCGCTCACGACGGGTTTGTTGGCACGTCTTGTTTGCCACAACCCCAGGAGGCGGT
Organism: Pontimonas sp.; assembly: GCA_044341675.1. Lineage (GTDB taxonomy): Bacteria > Actinomycetota > Actinomycetes > Actinomycetales > Microbacteriaceae > Pontimonas. The sequence continues at coordinate 9,301 of JBIIRH010000005.1, read as the reverse complement.
ATGTCTCGTTCTTTTTGCACCCTCACAAGCGCCATTGCCGTGGCTTTTGCCCTCGCACTGGTGTCTCCACCAACCACTGCGCACGCCACCAACACCTGGGACGCGCTAGGTCTCCCGATCACCGGTACCACCAGTTCAGAATCGGGCACCTCGGTTGCCACCAGCTCCGATGGCTCAATCGTCGCGATTGGTTCACCCGAAATACTCTTGGGTTCAGCCGGCAGGGTGAAGATCTACCAACTCTCTTCCGGGACATGGACCCAGCTAGGCGCCGACATTGTCGGCGCCACCAACGGTGACTACACCGGCTTCTCGGTGGCACTGAGTTCAGATGGGCTGACCGTGGCCGTGGGCTCACCACGGGCCGACCCAGGCGCCATCGGTAACTCAGGTGTCGTGCGCGTCTACAGCCTCCAGTCAGGCACTTGGACCCAATTGGGCGCCGATACTGCGGGCACTAGCCTCTCAGGTCAGCTCGGCTACTCCGTGGCAATCAGCTCAAGCGGTAATCGAGTTGCAATCGGCGCCCCTGGTGTCTCCACCAAGGGCGCTGTCTCCGTCTTTGACTACACCTCTGGCACCAACTCCTGGGGCCAGGTCGGTGCGACACTGGACGCTGAAGCAAGCTTCGATGACTTCGGCACGTCTGTTTCTCTCAGTGACGATGGCGTGTGGCTTGCTGCTAGCGCACCCAAGAACGACGTGGGCGGGGCAGCGGCTAACGCTGGCCACGCCAGAGTCTATGAACTTGTGTCCACCACGTGGACGCAGCGTGGTGCTGATATCGACGGAGAAGTTGCAGGCGATCTCTCTGGGCAATCCCTAGCGCTGAGTGCCAATGGCCAGCGTCTCGTCATTGGTTCCCACCGCAACGACTCTGGCGGAGTCAACGCGGGTCGAGCACGCGTTTTTGATTTGACCGCTGGCAGTTGGCAGCTGGTGGGCCAAGCGCTCAACGGTCCAGCTGCCGGGGATGACTTCGGCTGGGCTGTCGATATCACTGCAGCCGGTGACCAGATTGCTGTGGGGGCTCGCACTAGCGATGTGCCTGCCAGTGAAGCGGGGTCCGTCACTGCGTTCACCCTTGTCTCTGGCACCTGGACTCAGAGGGGGCAGGCAATTACTGGCACGGCAGCTTCAGAACAAGCCGGATATGCCCTGGCATTGAGTTCCACAGGTGATCGCATCGTTATTGGTTCCCCGGGGAGAGCTCTGCCAAGCGTCAGCACGGGAGAAGTGCGAATCTTTGGTTTCACCGCCACAACCTCGGCAACCGTGGAACCAGGCCCAGGGCGGCCCGGCATCTATATGCACATCGCTGGCCCGGTAGGGCGAGCGGTTGAAGATTCACCGATCTACGTCGGTTCTGACCGGGTGGCTAAGTCCTCCGACTACACCCTGATGTTGCGCCGGGTTGGTGGCCTCTTCGTCACACTGGCCGCAGGCCAGGTCGACGCCAGAGGTAATGCCGAAATGCGCATCACCCTGCCGACACTTGCTCCCGGTGAATACATGGTCACCTTTAGGGGCACCCACGCCAACGGCACCGGCCTCAAGCTCACCAACTACATCACCGTGGGCCCTGGCGGCACCTATCTTGTGATTGAAGAGAATCAACCGGGGACGTGGTGAGGCTGGCCGCTAATACATCAACAGTTTCGAGCGCAGTATCTGCTCAAACTTGGCCACATCACCAGCCGCTAGGTCAAGATCGTTCCAATCGGCGATCATGCTGAGCCGTCCACTACCGTCATCAATCAACACACAGGGCTCGCGGCCATCACTGGCCGCGACCTGCTCCGCACTTCGGTGGTTTCGATAGACCACCACCAACTCATGACCTAGGTCAGCGGCTAGCCTGGCGCGCAATGCTTTCCACGCAGAGCTTGGCTTCTTCGGTGAGCGACACAGGTGAGACAGAGCGCAGACGTGAAGGCCAGTCAGGCGACCGAGGCTTCGGCCAAATTCCCGAAGCACGCCACTATCCGCCTTGACCACACCAATGAGCTTGACCACGACACCCCCGTTGCAGGGGAGCGTAGCAAGTCATGTCCTCTGGCGCCTGGGCGCCAGAGGACATGAGCACTACTGCTGTGCTACTTCTTGTGGCCGCCCACGGCGAAGAGCGCCACGAGTGACAGCAGCGCTGCAGCCGGCAGGCTGACGTCGACCCCGAGCGCCAGGTTCGCGAGTGGACCCACATAGTCGATGCTCGAGATGCCGAGGATTCCCCCGACGCTGCCGACTATCCAGGCAAACACTGCGCGGAGGTTCCAGCCCCCGGTGTACCAGTAGCGTCCGCCACTCTTGCGCTGGTTGAAGATCTGGAGGTCATCCAGGTGGAAGACACCCTTGGTCCTTGCATAGAAGAACAGACTCAGCGTTGCCCAGGACGTTGCCAGTGCGGTGAGGAACAGCACCGAGTTGGTGACCGCTGCCTCTGCATCGAAGACAAACTTGCCGAGGAACACCAGACCCGTGGCCGTGAGGGCAACCAACACGGTCGATTGCAGACGACTCAGGCGAGGAAGGATTGCATCCAAGTCGAGTCCCATGCTGTACAGGTTGATGGCACCCTGACCAAGAGATCCGATGACACCAACAAGCAGCAGGGGAATCAGCAGCCAGGCGGGGGATCCCGCAACATAGCCCGCTGCGAAACTGAACTCGTCGAAGGCTGCCACTGCCACAAAAGCGCCAAAGAGGGTGGGGATCAACAAGCCCACCATCATCGCGCCAAAGGTGGAGCGCACCACGTCGGCTTCAGTCCGTTGGTTCGAGATATAGCGCGACCAGTCACCCGTTTGGGTCACATAGGAGATTGGCCCAGAGACGCCGGCGGTGAGTGCTGCCAGCAACCAGGTGGGCCAGAAGGACCCGAGCGCATAAAGCTCTGGCTCACCGGCATAGCCGGCGTCAAAAGTGCCCCAGAGCGCCACGACGCTCAGCACCACGAGGATGCCCATTGCCGGGGCAACAAAAGAGTTCACACCGACGATGGTGCGGTATCCCATGACAGCAAAGACCACCACAATCAGCGCGATGAGCCCGTAGCTCAGGCCCAAGGCCAGAGAGTCAGGTTCAAATCCTGCAAGGCGGCCAGTGCCTGAGGACAAGACCTCGCCGCCGGTCCAAATCGTGAGCGCCACATACTGCAGGGTGATCAGCAGACCGACGAAGGAGCCCACCAACCGGCCTTTGACGCCGAAGTAGGCGCCGGAGGCCACAGAGTTGTTGGTCGAAGCCTTCCAGCCCAGCAGGGCTGACCGTGCCACGAAGGCCGACCCCACAGTGGTGCCGACGACAATCGCGCTGACGGCCTCCCACCAGCCCAGGCCATAGAGGATTGTCAGCCAGCCAAAGACCATGACCGAGACCGACAGGTTTGCTCCCAAGAACACTGTGAAGAGGGAGGAGGGTGTTGCCGTTTTCTCCGAGGCTGGGACCGTGTCCACGCCTCTGCGTTCGATTACATCAGCCATTCCGACTCCTTTGTCAGTACCAGGGCTTACTCACACCAGCGTGTGAGGTGCCTCTATGGTAATCACCACAGAGCCCAGACCAGCGTCATGCGCTACTGATTCCACTCGGCTGGACCTCTTTTTGCTTACAACGCTTCGCCTTTTTGGGCTGACGGCGGGCATCAGCTCTCTCGGGCGCCACAGGACCCAGAACAGGAAGTTCCCGAGGGTGTCGATCTCCTACTGAAGCCTCACGAACTGGATAGTCGGGGTGTTCTGATCTCCCCAGTGGATGGCGTTGCGGATCGCACCATTGTGTGGTCGTCCTATTACTGGGACACCAGCATTTCTGACATCCTCCACCCCGTCGTTGAGGTGCAGTACGAGAGTGGTGAGAAAGAGACGTTCATGTTGATTCGTGGCTCCTACCGACGCGAATCCGACAGGGCGATCCTTATGCCTGCTCCTGAGGGCGAGTATCGAATTGAATGGGAAGAGGCGCCTGATTCTGGAGTCCGCTAGGTCAACAGAACGGGGGATTAGGGAACGCCAGGCATCGAACTCATAATCTTTTCGTCAGCCCGTCACCATGTTCACGATCATGTCGTCATAGGCGGCATAGAAGTCTTGGACTGAGATGCCGAGGGCTTCTTCGAAGGCGTCTTCGAAGGAGGCTCCTTCTCCTGCGAGTTTCCAGATGTTCATGAGGGGTTCTATTCCGACGCTTGCGATGATGTATTCGGTGGCGAGCTGGCCGTAGCTGTAGGGATCACTGGATCCCTCATAGGCTTCGTGGCGGCTGAGGATGAAGTCTTCCTTGGCAGCGTCCTCGGCGGTGGCGGTGAAGTGGTTGCCCCAGTAATCCCGATAGCCGCCGTGGGCGACCGTTGCGAGACCCATGTAGTTGGCGCTGCCCTCAATCAGCCAGACCGGCCGGTAGAGGGGGTCACCTGGGGGGAAGACGTGACCGCCTGGGCCCTTATCGAGAGAGTCTTGAACGTTGTGAAAGAGCTCGTGGGGGATTATCGCTACGGCCCAGGCTTCGGGAAGTGACTCAACGATGAAGTCCTCAGGCAAGGAAACCCATGATGTGCCGAGATAGGCAACACCGGCAACCCCGCTCGAGCAGCACTGGTCAAACCCCGGCACTAGAGGCCTATCGAGCTCCGCAAGCGTCTCCACCAGGAAATCCCCTTCCGTGCCGACCACGAGAAGGGTGTCATCAGACAAGTAGTCGGCGAAAGAGTCGATGGTGACCTCTGCCAGCTCGGTTCCCCACTCCTGGTGAAACTCCAGCACGGTGTCTTGATAGACGATGGTGAGTAACTCATCGCTGGCACCTTCGCTTCTCTGGTCAAGAAACGCGAAGGTCTTGGCAAGTGCGCTATCGGCTAGTTCTCGCCTGGTGAAGCCTGTGGGCCATGGTGTGGCAAAGGCTTCGGACACAACCGGTGGGCCCTCTGCCTCTGGCATCACCTCGGTCGTCGCTTCCTCCGGCGCACTCTCTGTCATAGCGCTCTGGTCTTCGCCCTCGGGGGCCGCTACACACCCCACGAGCAGAGCGGTGAGTGCGCCTAGTAACCAGATGTTCTTTACTCTCATGCCCACACACTAGTTTCTGTGGGTGTTGGTGTCACCCGTTAGCTATAACTTTCACTCATGTTTGACACACTGAGGGTCTGATGGAAAAAGCTGAGTCAGGGTTGCAGGGCTTTGTGGGCCGGGTGCGGGGATTTCATGACTCGCTACCTGGGTGGTTGTCGTTCTCTGGTGAGCTCTCGAGGCAGAACTTCCTGTTGGCGCTCATTCCGGTGACGGTATTGGGCTGGCTGTTGGCTCTGCCGGACTTGCCCATCTGGTTGAGCATTCCCTTGGGCTCACCCTTGGTGTTAGTCACCCTGGGTCTTGTGATCAAACGCCTTCGTGATGCTGGTCTTCACTGGGCAGTGGCACTGATTGGCTTCATCCCTTTCCTTGGGTGGGTGTTACTTGCTGTGTTTGTGGCAATCCCCACTAAGCGGCTCACGCAGACCAGTCCCGTCTGGAAAACCTTTGGCACGGGATTTGCCGCGTTTGTCACCTTCTCTGTGGTGGCTGGCGCTCTCTTGCCACTGCCAGAGGCCCCACCATCCTCATCGGATAGCTCTTCTGTCGAGCAGAGCGCCGAACAACCAGAAGCTTCTGACACCCCTGCCGGTGGTGACACACCACCGGCACCAGACAACGGCGCTGCTTCTCAGCCAGGCGATCCTGACGTGGCCGCCGACGAGGTGGCCACCGATGATGATGTTGTTCCCGAGGCTGAAGAGCCCGAGCCTGAGGCGCCTGTTCAGGCGCCACCAGCAGGGGCTAGCCCTGCTGGTGGCCTGGAGGGGCTGGTGTCTCGTTTGCGGGTGGAACCAGAGGTGCAGTCTGGTTATGACAGGGATCTCTTTAGGCACTGGATTGACGCCGATGGCGATGGGTGTGATTCCCGGCGTGAAGTACTGATTGCCGAGTCGACCACACCGGTCAGCGTGGGCTCAGGGTGTTCGCTCTCCGGTGGCACGTGGTACTCAGCCTTTGATGGGGTGACCACTACTGATGCTTCGAGCTTTGACATTGATCACTTTGTGCCACTCAAGGAAGCCTGGGATAGCGGTGCTCACGCGTGGGATAGAGGGACCAGGCAACGTTTTGCCAATGACTTGGAGTTCGCTGGGTCACTCATTGCTGTGAGTGCTAGTTCTAATAGGTCTAAGGGCGCTAGTGACCCATCAGAGTGGTTACCGCCCAATCGTTCTTACCGCTGCGTCTATGTCGTCACCTGGGTTGAGGTGAAACTCCGGTGGAACCTCTCTGCAGACCCCGGTGAGATCGCTGCTATTCGCTCCGCGGGGAGCGGGTGCTGACCCCGCTCGCGCCTAGTCGTTAACGCTCGCGCTAGACCTCGGTGACAGTTTCTGGTTGACCCGATTCGACTGAGCGCAAAATTGCGTCATTGACAGCGACCGCTCTCACTGCATCGTTGACGCTCATGGTGAAGGGTTCACCTGACTCCAGGGATTCGAAGAAGTGCCCTACCTCGGCCTGCAAGTCTCCGTTTAGCTCCCCATACACTTCCGGCCAGTGCTGGCCGTCAGGAATCTTGTAGCCATCGGGGCCAAAGATTCGTAATCCGTGATCGCGAACGTCGACCTCAAGGGTTCCCTTCGTTCCGACGATTTCAAAGCGGCCATCAATGCTGAACGGACCAGTGTCGGGGCGGCTCCAACCGAAAAAGAGATGGCCGATTGCGCCACCAGCAAGCTCTACCGTGCTGAAAATCGCGTCCTCAGAGTCAACCCCCTGGCTCGGCATGATTTTTGATACGGCGCGAGAATAGACTCGTTCAATTCTCTTCCCAGTAATCCACTGCACGGCATCTACATCGTGAACGCCTATGTAGAAACACACCGAACTCGACCCATTGAGCTTCAGGCCAATACTTTGGGTCCCGAGTCGGCCCGCTGACACGTGAACTACTTCGCCGATATCGCCACGATGCACAGCCTCGGCGGCCATGGCGTAACGAGGGTCAAAGCGAAGAATGTGCCCGATCATGAGCCTGCCTCCTCCCTCGGAAGCCGCCTCGGCTATTGCGATGGCGCCGTCGAGCGTGTCCGCCATTGGTTTTTCCAGCAGGACAGAACGACCGTTGCGCAGTAGCTTGACTGAGGTTTCGACGTGGAGCCGGTCAGGCAGTGCAACGATGAAGGCGTCAATATCTTCTTGGAGCGCTTCGTCAACGGTTCCTAGGTACTTGGTGTCGAGCCGTTTTGCTAAGGCCCGACCGCTTTCCGCGTTAGTGTCTACGATCCCAGCAAGGTTGGCCCGCGGATCCCGGGCGGCACACCGCGCGTGGAGCGAACCCATGAAGCCTGCTCCTACTACTGCAACGTTGATCATCTCAATGACACCTTCTTTTTGTTCGCTGTTCTGGAATTTGCTAGGACAAAGTGACACTTCGAAGAGCTGGCCCGGCGTCGCGGGAGTTGTCCTCCCAGTCCGCCACCCATTCCTCGTCATAAATACGAAAACCGTGAGCGAGGGTGGCGATGGAATCAGTCTCAGCTTGGCTCAAGACGAAATCCCAGATGTCAAAGTTCTCTTGGAGGCGTTGAGGCGACTTGCTTTTCGGCATCACCGCTACCTTTTGGTGTTCGACAAGCCACCTCAGCGCCACCTGCGCGGCTGTTTTTCCGTGCTTTTCACCGATGGACTGAAGGAGAGGGTCCTCCGATACCCGCCCGATCGCTAGTGGCGCGTATCCAGTGAGGAGCAGGTCGCGCTCGGCCGCGATGCGAAGGAGAGGTGTTTGGTCGAGGTAGGGATGGAATTCAACTTGGTTGCAGAAGAGGTCCCCATAGTCGAGTGCCTCCAGAAGCATGCTTGGTGGAAAATTACTGACACCGATCTGGCGTGCCAGGCCGGCCTCTTTGGTGAGAGAAAGCGATTCAATAGATTCCTTCAGGCCGAAGTAGGGTGATGGCCAGTGGAGCAAGAGTAGGTCGACATTTTCCACGTGCAAGTCGGCAACGGATGCCGCAACAGTGTGAACAATCGTGTCCGGATGCAGGTCCGTGATCCAGACCTTCGTCGTGAGAAAAAACTCGCCCCTCGAGAGACCGCTTCGCGACAAGCCCTCGCCGACAGCCTTTTCGTTGCCATACTTTGATGCCGTGTCAAAGTGGCGGTATCCCGTCTCCACGGCTTTCTGGACTGTCTCAATGGCGGCTTCGCCAACGAGCTCGAAGGTGCCAAGCCCTAGCTTTGGCACCGCCGTTCCCTGAATGAGTTCAGTCAACATTTCACTCATGCTAAGACCTTATTGGAGGCTTGTCTACGTAATCTTCCAAATTAGGTCTTATTTCCATACCAGCCGATTGGGGCGGGACTTTGGCAGACTAGCCCAGGTAAATAAGCAAAAAACGCCCTAGCGAAGGAGCCTTTTGCTGGCTGTGGTTCTGCACAAATTAAGCTCTAAACCTGCCCCATAGGACTGGGCTGGGCCCCGTGCGCACCCACTACACAGCGAAAGAGACTGAACCGTCAGCGTTCAAGGGGATTTCGTGGAGGGTTCGTCCAACAAAGTCCACAGAGGGAATGTTGTCCCAATCCACGTCAACTCCTAGCCCCGGCTCCTCCGACAAATGCAACCAACCGCCCTCTCTTCGGAAGTGCGTTCGAAGGCCAGGCGAAGAGGCCAGATCGTCGTCGAAAGGGCTGTACTCCTGGACCAGGAAGTTCGGGATGGACGCGTCAACATGGGCCGCAGCTGCCGTAAGAATTGGCCCCAAACAGTTGTGGGTCACGAGGGTTGAGCTATGAGCCTCAGCGACCGCGGCAATCTTCTTGACATGGCTGATGCCCCCGGCGGTACCGAGGTCTGGTCTGACATATTGCGGCCCGCCCAGTCGCAAAATGTCATTGAACTCCCATATGGTGTGCAGTCTCTCGCCAACCCCGACAGGCCCGCTAGAACTTGAGGCGATACCGGCCTGAGCTGAGAGGTTGTCTATTTGGAGGGGGTCTTCGATGAAAAGAGGCCTGAATGGCGTGAGGGCATCCATCAGGGGTTTGGCTTGAAGCGGGGTCAGTTTTCGATGAAGCTCGAGAATCATGTCGACATCGGTTCCCACCACGTCCCTCATCGCTGCGGTTCGAGAGACAGACTCCTCGACGAGAGATGCGAGCGAGAGGTCTTGGCAATCGCCGGGGATTGGATCGAACTTAACCGCAGTGAAGCCTTCTTTGACTGCTTTTTTGGCGTGCGCGAGGGTATCTTCGATGGGTCCGCCCGTGAGCAAAAGGTGCAGTCG
>JBIIRH010000039.1:0-7169 GCA_044341675.1 Pontimonas sp. | reverse complement strand
GCCCCACTGGTGCCAGACCATGAGACGTAGTTCCCACCGGGAATAGCACCCACGAGTCCTTCGCTGGGAGCCATCACCCCAATGGTGATTCCCTGGGCAGATGCAGTGTCACTAGCGCGACCTTCTCTGTTCACGCCGCCAACGGTCAAGACGCCTGGCATCGTGGCCGGAGCCCCAACAGCGACCGTTCCACTACCCCGGTTTCCCGCTGCTGCGATCACCACGACATCGTTGGCGGCCGCATGACTGAAGGCACGGTCCCAGCTCTCAGGCCAATCCCTGGTGTTTCTGGTCAGAGACAACGAGATCACATCGGCGCCGTTGTCTACTGCCCACCGAACCGCCTTCGCAATCTGGTCATCCGGTGAAACATCGCCACCACCAAAGCTCATGGAAACGCTCAGAAGCTGGGCCTCAGGGGCGCTCCCGATGACTCCGTCGGTGCCATTGTTGCCGCGACCCGCGGCCAAGGACGCGACCATTGTTCCGTGGCGGCGGTCGGACCCCACCGGAGTCTGCCCGTTCGAGGAACCAAGGCCTGACACGTCGGTTCCGCCAACCACTGCGCCGAGGAGGTCCTGGTGGGAACCATCGATGCCGGTATCGATGATGGCGATGCGAACACCGGCACCCCGCGTGATGCTCCATGCCCGATCTATTCCATAATCGGCGATCCAATACTGGCGCTCGCGAACCTGGTCAGCGTGGGCGGCAGGCACCGGGGCTGCCAGCGGGATTCCCACCAGAAGGGAGAGAAGCAGCGCGCCTCGCCCTAACGCTCTCCCCCTCAGCAGTGGCATGGGTCCAATGCCCACTCGGTCTCGGCAAGCGCCCAATCCCCCACCGGGTTTATTCCCGGGCCAACGGAGAGCGAATGCCCCATCAGTGAATGCAGGCACTTCACGCGATCGGGCATTCCCCCGGCGGAAATACCCGCAATCTCATCGACGGTGTCGATGGATTCGCGGGTGTGAATATAAGACCCATGGGCCAGGCGGTAGGCCGTGGCCGCCTCGGCATCGTTGCCAAGGCGCTCTTGGTAGTCAGCCATGCGACCAGCAGCCTCGAGTCGTGAGGCTGCCCTGGTTGCCTCTGGTTGGGTCAAGTAATAGAGCGTGGGAAAAGGTGTTCCATCGCCTAGCCGGGGTGTGGTGACCACGACCACGGGGTTCCCACACACGCACCTCGCAGAGATTCCCACGATGTCCCTGGCTGGACGCCCCAGCTGTTCACTGACGACCTCGATGTCGTGGGGTGTAGGCGGATCGCCTAGGGGCTTCACTGGGCTGGTTCCCCGGTGGGCTCAGCAGGTTCGGTCTCATCACCGGTCGTACCCTGCGGACTAGGAATGCGCTCTGGCACACTCTCATCCACGACCACCGGCGCACGAGAGGTGGTGGCAGCGACGAGGTAAGAAGACAGCAGCGCTTCACGCCAGTCGGTCTCGACGGCAACGATGTTTTGCGAAATCACCGTGTCGCCGTCATCGCCGTCATTACCAAGATCGTCAATAACCAGGTAGGTGATGTCCCCGGGATACACAAACATCAAACGTTCCCTCGCCTGCGTCTCCACAAAGCTCGGGTCTTTCCAGCGCTCGCGTTGTTCCTCGAGATCAAAAACCTCCTGCTGGGTTTCCTCGAGTTCGACCCTCAACTGGGCAATCTCCTGCTGCTGCTCAGCCAGAATGCGCAAGGACGGGGACAAAATGACCACTCCGGCAACAAGCAGGGCGAGGATGGTGACAATGAAGCCCGATGACTGCAAGGACAGCAATAAAGACGCGGCCGCTTGGCGGCCTCGCTTCTTCGGTGTTTGTGCAGTACTCACGGCGTCAGTCTAAACAGCGGGGCTTGCCCTTTCCCGAGGGCGCGCGTGCCTTTAGTGAAAGCGCGGGAACGCAGAGGCACCCGCGTAGCGGGCGGCGCTGTCGAGTTCTTCCTCGATGCGCAACAGCTGGTTGTATTTGGCAACCCGCTCGCTTCTGGCGGGAGCACCAGTCTTAATCTGGCCACAGTTTGTTGCCACAGCAAGATCAGCAATGGTGGTGTCTTCTGTCTCCCCCGAGCGGTGAGACAAAACAGCGGTGTAGCTGTTCGAGTGAGCCATCGCGACTGCGTCCATCGTCTCGCTGAGGGTTCCAATCTGGTTAACCTTCACGAGCAGCGAGTTCGCAGCGCCCTTCTCAATACCGGTGGCAAGACGAGTGGGGTTGGTGACAAAAAGATCGTCTCCAACGAGCTGAACCTTGTCACCGATCGCCTGGGTGAGAGCCACCCAGCCGTCCCAGTCGTTCTCATCGAGTGGATCTTCGATTGTCACCAGTGGATAGCTGGCAACAAGTTCGGCGTAGTAGTCGGCCATGAAGCCAGAGTCGCGCTTGGAGCCCTCGAACATGTAGCTTCCACCGCTAAACATTTCGGTGGCGGCAACGTCGAGGCCCAGCGCGATGTCCTTGCCCGGCTTAAAGCCGGCCTGGGTGATCGCGCTCATCAAGAAGTCCAGTGCCGCGCGGTTGCTGGAGAGCTCGGGGGCAAAACCACCCTCATCGCCCAGGCCCGTCTGCATGCCAGCCTTCTTGAGCTCTGACTTGAGAGCGTGATAAGTCTCGGTGCCCATCCGCAGTGCCTCACGGAAGTTGCTGGCACCAATGGGCAACACCATGAATTCTTGAATATCCACAGCGGTGTCAGCGTGAGCGCCACCGTTGATGACATTCATCATCGGCACGGGAAGAACGTGCGCCATTGCGCCACCGACGTACTGGAACAGCGGAAGATCAGCGGATTCAGCCGCAGCCTTCGCCACGGCAAGTGAGACACCGAGGATGGCGTTTGCGCCAAGCTTCTCTTTGTTCTTGGTGCCATCAGCATCGCGAAGCGCGTCGTCAACAGCGCGCTGTTCAGCAGCCTCAAAGCCTTCAATGGCGGGTCCCAACACGTCCACAACAGCGGCAACGGCCTTCTGAACACCCTTGCCCATATAGCGGCGCTTGTCGCCATCGCGCAGTTCATAGGCTTCGAAAGCACCGGTGGAAGCACCCGAGGGAACAGCGGCGCGGGCAACGGTGCCGTCCTCCAAGAGAACATCAACCTCGACCGTGGGGTTTCCCCTGGAGTCAAGAATTTCGCGGGCAGTTACGGCTTCAATCGCGGCCACGAGGGCTCCTCTTCTAGTGCTTGGTGCCAGCCTGGATCGCAGGCTCGCTCTTTATCTTAGTTTGTGGCTGTGGAGCGGGCTTAGTTGCCACCCGATAAATCGCGCCAGGCCAGGCTGGCGCTATCGGACACCTCGGGGGTCACCTCGGCAACACGGGAGAAGCCATCGGCGACCAACTGCTCATAGACCGGGCGAAGATTCTTGGTCTTTGGCACCAGTCGAACCGTGTGACCGGTGTCGACGAGTTGAATCTTGAGAGTGACCAGGTGCTCCCCCGGGTTCTCTTTGTCATAGAGCAGGGCAACCCGGTCGGGGTGGCCGGTGGAATCCAACGGCAGAACGTCAATCAGGCGCTCAAAACCGAGTGAGAGACCAAAAGCTGGGACGTCGGTTCCCAAGAACCGACCAATCATTCCGTCATAGCGCCCGCCACCACCGATGGAGATTCCCATGTCAGGGTGGGCGATTTCAACAATCGACGAGGTGTAATAGCCCATGCCCCGAACCAGGGTGGGGTCAACAACGAGGGCTCCAGGCTCCAGCACCCGAGCTGCTGCCCCCGCCCATTCACAGAGCTCCTTCGCTGCGCTCAGAGCCTCAGCAGAGCCACCCACGACCTGGCTAATGGCTGCTGGGTCAAGAGAAACGGGAGCACCTGAGAGGACAGTGGCCACAACGCCGTGGTCGAAACCAGCCGGCAAGCGCTCACCCAGTTCAGCGAGGACGCCATCGGCGCCAATCTTGTCAAGTTTGTCGAGGGTAATGAGCGCATCGCCCTGGGACTCCGGTGGGATGCCTGCTGCCACCAAGAGCGCGGTCAAGAGCCTGCGGTCATTCACCCGGAAGGTGTAGCCGGTGACACCGAGTCGATGGAGTGCATCGGCAGTAGCCAGAACAACCTCTACCTCGGCTAAGCCGGAGGCCTCACCCAGAATGTCGATATCGCACTGCACAAACTGGCGATATCGGCCCTTCTGAGGGCGCTCCGCCCGCCACACCGGACCGGTGTGGAAGGAGCGGAACACCGGGGGCAACACAGCGTGGTTGCTGGCATAAAACCTGGCCAGGGGAACGGTTAGGTCAAAGCGCAGCCCAAGATCGGCGAGGTCCTCGGGAGCACCGGCATCGCGCAGGTCGTCGGCACCAAGCCCGCGCTTCAGAATGGCAAAGCTCAACTTCTCGTTGTCTCCGCCAAGGCCAGAGTGCAGGCGCTCTAAGTCTTCAATGGCAGGGGTTTCTATTTCTTCAAATCCGTGGCGCGCATAGGTCTCACGAATGATGCCAAGGAGGTGCTCTCGACGTTCCTTATCGCGGGGTGGAAAATCTCGCATTCCCCGTGCAGAGCTCACAGCCATACGGCGATTCTGTCACTAAGCGCCAGTATCACCGGGAGCCAAGCCGGAGCCTGCCGCTTCGGCTTGGTGCACCTGGTCCGCCAGGCGACGCGTCGCCTGGCGCAATGCGGTCTCGGGGTTCAGGCCAGCGCTGCGCGCAGCGTGAACCAGCGCCAGCAGGTAATCGCCAAGCTCTGCTTCGCTAGCGAAGAGCGGAGTCTCCTGTGCGGGAGAGAAATCCACGACACCAGCAGAGCGCTTGAGCGTGCTGCTGGCTCTGGCAAGCGCTGATAGGCGCTCGGGGATACCCTCCAGGACGCTGGAGCGATGTTTCTTCTCTTCGGTCTTGATGTCTTCCCACCGGGCTGTTACTTCTTCAACAGTGGACGCGTCGCCCCCAGCAAAAACATGCGGGTGGCGATGGCGCATCTTGTGGTCAACCCCAGCGGCGACATCGTCAATGTCGAAGGGTTCGCTCGCATCAGAGGCTGCGATATCAGCGTGAAAAAGAAGCTGATAGAGCACATCGCCGAGTTCTTCCCGCAGATCAGCGCGGTTGCCGGTTTCGATGGCCTCGACTAGCTCAAAGACCTCTTCGAGGAGATAGGGCACGAGGCTTTCGTGGGTTTGCTCGGCATCCCACGGGCATCCGCCCTTCCCGCGCAGCGTGGCCATCGTGTCGATCAGCGCGCCAAGGGCCAGGTGCTTGTCGGTCATCGCTCTAGTCTGCCGGGGCGGTGGCATCAGCCGCTACGGGGAACAGCGCATCGATCACACCTGCGACCCAGGTCACCAGTGCGGTGTCGCTGTAGTCCTCGGGAAGTGGAATCAAACACACGCGTGCTGGGGCGATGTATTTGGCCTTCGGATACACACGGGCCATGCGAACCTGCAGCGAATCCGGCAGTGGCGGACCGACCACCCGGAGATTCGCTCCGATCACCATGACTTCGCTCAGTCCACTGGCCATCGCCCTGCGACGCAGTGTTGTCACCTGAACCAGGGTGTCAACGGCCTGGGGCGGAGTGCCATAGCGATCGGTGATTTCCTCGACGAGTTCCGCAATGTCGCCCTCGCCGGCCGCCGGCGCCGCGGCGCCGGAGAGTTTTTGATACATCTCCAAGCGCAGCCGTTCACTATCGATGTAGTCGGTGGGGATTCTCGCGTCCACGGGCAACTCGAGTCGGAGCTCAGTGAGCCCCGGGGCAACGTCATCCCTGAACAAAGCGATGGCTTCGCCCACCATGCGCAAATACAAATCAAAGCCAACGCCTTGAATATGGCCGGCCTGCTCGGCACCCAGAAGGTTTCCAGCGCCTCGCATCTCTAAGTCCTTGAGGGCAATCCGTGTGCCACCGCCCAAATCGGTCGTGGCAGCAAGAGTGGCGAGGCGATCGTGGGCGTTCTCGCCCATCGGCAGTTCTGGGTCATAGAGCAGGTAGGCATAGCCCCGCTCGCGTCCTCGCCCCACACGACCGCGCAACTGGTGGAGTTGGGAGAGGCCATAGCGCTCCGCCCGATCCACGATCAAGGTGTTGGCATTGGTGACATCAAGTCCGGTTTCGATGATCGTCGTGGAGACCAACACATCGAAGCGTCGCTCCCAGAAATCAACCATGACCTGCTCGAGGTCAGCTTCTGCCATTTGCCCGTGAGCAACGGCAACCCTGGCCTCTGGCACGAGCTCAGCAATCTGTTGGGCTTTCGCCGAGATGCTCTGAACGCGGTTATGGACAAAGAACACTTGGCCCTCGCGCAGCAATTCGCGACGAATCGCTGCGACGACTTGAGCATCGTGATACGGACCAACGAACGTCAGGATCGGGTGGCGCTCTTCTGGCGGGGTGGCAAGCGTCGACATTTCCCTGATTCCGGTGACCGCCATTTCCAGCGTTCTGGGAATCGGTGTTGCGCTCATGGCCAACACATCAACATTCGTTTTCAAAGCCTTGAGGGAGTCTTTGTGCTCAACGCCAAAGCGCTGCTCTTCATCGATCACGACCAAGCCCAGGTCTTTGAACGCGACGTTCTTACCGAGCAGGCGGTGGGTGCCAATTACGACGTCGATGCTGCCATCGGCAAGTCCAGCAATCACAGCCTTTGCTTCAGCATCACTCTGGAACCTCGAGAGCGCCCGGACGTTCACGGGGAAGGGCGCGTAGCGCTCTTGAAATGTCTCGAGGTGTTGCTTCACCAGCAGGGTGGTCGGGGCGATCACGGCCACCTGTTTCTGGTCTTGGACGGCTTTGAATGCCGCCCTGACTGCGATCTCCGTCTTTCCAAAACCAACATCACCGGCGACGAGGCGATCCATCGGAATGGGCCGTTCCATATCGGCCTTGACATCATCGATGGTGGTCAACTGGTCTGGCGTCTCCACAAACGGGAACGCTTCCTCCAACTCCCGCTGCCACGGAGTGTCCGGAGAGAAAGAGAACCCAGGGGCCGCCATCCGCGCGGAGTAGAGCTTGACTAGGTCAACCGCAATATCGCGCACAGCCTTGCGCGCTTTGCCCTTGGCGGCAGCCCAATCGGAGCCACCCATCTTGGACAAGGCAGGGTTGTCGCTGCCGACGTAGTGGCTCAGCTGGTCCAGCTGGTCGGTCGGGACATAGAGCCGATCTGGTGCACCACCGCGTTTGCTGGGTGCATATTCCAACACGACAAACTCGCGCT
>JBIIRH010000016.1:0-21011 GCA_044341675.1 Pontimonas sp. | reverse complement strand
TCCGCAACGTCGTAGATGAGGCCGTTCTTGCTGATGAAGTGGGAGTCGACGCCATCACTCTGGGCGAGCACCACCGGGATGACTTTGCCATTTCCACACCGGAGACAGTCCTGGCCGGAATCGCGGTGAAGACCAAGCGCATTATTCTGAGCTCCGGTGTCACGGTGTTGAGCTCCGATGATCCCATCAGGGTCTTCCAGCGTTTTGCGACACTCGACGCGCTTTCCCATGGTCGAGCAGAAATCATCATGGGCCGGGGTTCGTTTACCGAATCTTTCCCGCTCTTTGGTTATGAACTGGGCGACTACCAGGTCCTCTTCGAGGAGAAGCTCAACCTGTTTGCTGAACTACTTAAAGAAGGCCCCGTCACCTGGTCGGGAACCACCAGAAAGCCACTTGCTGATCAAGAGGTCTATCCGAAGTCCCACTCTGGCAACATCCGAACCTGGGTGGGTGTTGGCGGAAGCCCTGAGTCTGTGGTGCGAGCGGCTGGTTATGGCTTCCCCCTCATGCTCGCCATCATCGGTGGCGCGCCCGAGCGATTTGGTCCCTACGTCGACCTGTACCACCGGGCACTCGACCAGCTGGGCAAACCGACGCAACCGATCGGCGTTCACTCACCGGGACACATTGCGCGCACCGACGAGCAAGCCATTGAAGAAATGTGGCCACACTATGAAGCCATGTTTGGCCGAATTGGACGTGAGCGCGGTTGGGCTCCCACAACGAAAGAGCACTATCTCACCGAAGTTCACCACGGCGCACTGTTCGTCGGATCTCCGGAGACCGTTGCCACCAAGATTGCCCGGACGGTCGCAGCGCTTCGAATTCAGCGCTTTGACCTCAAGTACTCGACTGGACCCATGCCGCACGAGGTACTGATGGAGAGCATCCAGATGTATGGAACCGAGGTGATTCCGATGGTGCGCGACATGCTCGCTAGCGGGGTCGCCGCTAGCGAGGCGCGCGCACTCTAGTTGGTGACTACCGGGATGCCGCTGTACTTTGTGGCCTCTTCTACGCTGCCACCGTTAGTCATTTCGCCAAAGCCCATGTTTGCCATCTGGGAGATGGCCTGGCCTGAACGGTTGCCCGAGCGACAATAGATGAAGTAGGTCGCGCTCGGGTCCAGCTGGCTGACCTGAGCAGCGAAGTCGGGGGACTGCACATCGATATTGAGTGCTCCGTCCAGGTGGCCGGCGGCATACTCCGCGGGGGTGCGCACATCGATGACAATGGTGCCGGCTTCGAGGCCTAGGGGCTCGGCGGCAGGGGCACAGGCGCTAACGCCAACGGTGATGCCAAAAATCAGGGCAAGTGCGGTGAGGAGCTTTTTCACAACGAAACCTTTCCGGGGTAATGAATACGGAGCAACTATAGCAAATACCCCTGGGGGTATGTAAATCAAGCGCTTACGCGTGTCGGCTGAGCCATTTCTTGAAAGCGGGCGCGTCGGGGACCCTGGCAATCAGCGGTCCGACAATAACGGTGATCAGCACGTAGGCGGTGGCCAGGGGGGCAATCAGGGGCTCAACCCCAGCACCCACCGCAAGACCAGCAATGACGATGGAGAACTCGCCCCTGGAGGTCAAAGTGAACCCACTACGCCAGCGACCTGGAACTCCAATGCCTGCCCACTTAGCCGCCATGTATCCAGACCAGACCTTCGTGCCCATGGTGACAAGCGCCAAAGCCAGAGCCGGAAGAACCATGGGAACCACCAGGCTCGCGTCCGTGGAGAGACCAAAGAACAGGAAGAACGCCGCTGCAAAAAGGTCCCTCAGCGGCGAGAGCAACGCTCCCGCCCTGTCTGCCACCTGGCCCGAGAGTGCTATTCCCACCAAGAAGGCTCCAACCGCAGAGCTGACATTGACCTGTTGGGCAAAGCCAGCAACGAGCAGCGTGAGCCCCAATACACCGAGCAACAGGGACTCAGGGTGTCCTGCGCTAAACAGGCTCGACAGACGATCGCCGTGTCGAAGTGCCAGATACAAAATAACGACCACGGCGACGAGGGAGATCGCGAGAGTAATGCCGCCCTCCACAATGCCGGCACCAATCATCAGCACGGAGAGCACTGGAAGGTAGAAGGCCATCACGAGGTCCTCAATGACAAGAATGGACAGAATCGTGGGGGTTTCGCGGTTTCCGAGGCGCCCGAGATCGCTCAGAACCTTCGCGATTACGCCGGAGGATGAAATGTAGGTGACTCCGGCAAGGGCGAAGGCGGCAATCGGCGACCAGCCCAAGAGCAGACCCATGGCAAACCCAGGGGCGCCGTTAGCAACAAGATCGAGTAACCCCGCGGCACGGGATTGCTTCAGGTTGGTGACTAGTTCTGAGGCTGAATATTCAATGCCGAGCATGACGAGGAGCAAAATCACACCGAGTTCGCTCCCAATGGCGATGAATTCGCTGCTCTCGCTATCGGAAAGAAGGCCTGAGCTGCCGACAACTAGCCCCAAGACCAAATAGAGCGGAATCGGAGAGATGCCTACCCGGATGGCCAACCTGGAGAGGAGCCCCAGGAGAAGCAGAAGCGCCCCCACCTCTATCAAGAGGGTCGCTAGCGAATGCATGGTCTACAGGTGGCCGTCGGTGAGCAAAGAGCCCAGTCGCTCGAGGCCCTTCTGTGTTCCCACAGCGACAACAATGTCGCCGGCCTCGAGGAGATCGGAGGGGGTGGGGGAGGGCGTCACTGCGGCACCGCGCAAGATTGCGACAATCGAAGATTTCGTCAGCGTGCGAGCTTTGGTGGCACCGAGTGTTTTTCCGGCAAAAGGCGAACTGGCAGAGAGCACGAACTGCTCGGTGTAGAGCCCCGTTGCTTTGTCGCCGAGACTCGCGAGCTGGCCGAGAATCAGAGATGTCCCGAGGACTTCCGACAGGGCCATCGCTTCATCATCGCTGAGTGTGATGGCGTCACTGCAGGCATCAGGATCTGCTGGATCAAAGACGGCCAGCTCACGCTCGCCATCCTTGTGGGTAACAACACCAAGGCGCCGCCCCGACTTGGTGATGACATCGTGTCTGGTCCCAATACCCGGAAGGTCAACCTTCTCAATGCGAACGCTCACATTTGTCAGGCTAGCAGGTTGCGCCTGGAGCCCCAGCGTCCTCTAACGAGAGGGGTTAATCACCCCAAGCTCACCCAGCGCACCAGCGAGTCCCGCCCCATTTGGCGCTGACACCCAAGGGGTGCGCTGGGGGTGCTGGGTTTTGTCCACATGGTGGCGACCACCGGCAAGGATTGCTTCCGGGGCGAGTAGCTCACGGATGGCGATTGCCCTGACACTCTTCGGGTGCCGGGCTGCAAAGTCCGCATAGATTTCCTCATCGTGTTGGCCATCATCGCCAATCAGGATCCAGCGGATTCCGGGGAACTCGGTGGCGAGGCGCTCGAGATTGGTGGCCTTGTGTTCGCGACCGCTTCTGAACCAGCGGTCGGGGGTTGGCCCCCAGTCGGTCAACAGCAGCGGACCGATCGGAAATAGGTGGCGAGTGAGGAACCGGTGCAGGGTGGGAGCGACATTCCACGCCCCAGTCGAGAGATAGACAACCGGCGCCCCGGGGTTGTCTCTCACCAGCCGTTCCATAAGGACGGCCATACCAGGAACAGCGCTTCTTGCGTGCTCATCCCGGACAAAAGAATTCCACGCAGCAAGCAGCGGCCTTGGCAGGGCTGTCACCATGACCGTGTCATCAATATCGCAAATAACACCGACTCGGGCTTTCGGTGAGACCACCGTCACTTTTGCGCTGGCAGGTTCGGAGTTGTCGGTTCGAAGGGTGAGGTTATGCCACCCCGCAGTCAGCGTGACCGGAATAACGTGGTCGATCACCCCGCCGCGATCAGCCTCGAGGGTGAGAGAGGAGCCATTGATTGTGATGTGGACTCGGGCGTTGGCAACGGGAACGCTGGTAAAACTCCGCCATCCCCGAATCTTCTTGAGCTTTCCGCGCCTCGTCGTCCGGGTTTTGGTTAGTAGCACCCGGCAGAAAATTCTCACCTGGGTTGTCGTGCCGTAGCCAGTGAAGGGAACAATCTGTTCACGGTGGCCGAGCGCTCGGGCCCAGCGAGCGCGCCGGGTTAGATACCAGTCCTCGAAGCGTGAGGCCCCATGGGCCTTCTGCGACGGGGCGCCATTGCCCTGCGAACTTAACTCATCCACAGATGTAGTGTCCCAGAGATTCTTTCACTACTAGTCCGCTAAGTTTGTCGGCGTTGCCAGACCAGGCCTGGCGGCCCACACAATTGAACGAAACTCACCTAGAGTGAACACCGTCAATTTCTCACACACAAGGCTCCCGTGGGCGGGCCGAGAGGTCGTTTCCCCCATGAACTTTCTAGCTAGCATTCCCGCACAGGCATCTTCCGTCTCGATTCGGGTTGAACCTGTCCAAGCGCGCAGCACCGCTCGTGTCAACGCACTTCTTGACGCCGCGAGTGACACCATCCACGACGTGGGCTACGAACTCCTCACCACGGCGATGGTGGCGGAGCGGGCTGGCGCCTCGATTGGCACCGTCTATCGATACTTCCCCGACCGTGTTGCAGTCCTCCAGGCTCTTGCTGCCAGAAACCGTGACCGGGTCACTCATGCGTTGGTCACCCGCCTCGAGCGCGACAAACCAGCCAGTGTTCTTGCTGAAATCGACACGGTCGTCGACACTCTGGTGGATGTTTTTCGCAGCGAGAAAGGCTTCCGATCGCTCCGGGTTGGTGACGTGCTCGATATTCGCCCGGTGACTTCGCCTCGCTCCGGCAACTCTGATGTTGCTCACGTCATCAGTGATGACCTTCGCGAGCGTCTGGGAATCCGCCTGGATTCCGCTGGTCGTCTCGCTGTGGAAACGGCTGTTGATGTCATCGATGCCCTCTTGGGTCGCGCCTTCCTGCATTCGGACAAGGGTGAGGGCACGCTCATCGACGAAGCACGTCGAATTGCGCGCCTCGCTCTCGCCGACATCTAGCTCCGGGGGTCGACCTCGCAGGCTTCGCCTGATTGACTAGAGCAAAGTCCGCTTTGATCGATACCCGTGGAGATGCGCTGTCATGATTCGTTTTGAGCATGTGCGCAAGGAATACCCGGGTGGGACTGAGGCGGTCCAAGATTTCAGCCTTGAAGTGCCGACTGGCTCCATCACGGTTCTCGTGGGTTCCAGTGGCTGTGGAAAAACCACGCTCTTGCGCCTGGTCAATCGCATGGTGGACCCCTCTGCCGGGCGCGTGTTCATTGATGACACGGACGTGGCCTCGGTTGATCCCGTCGAGCTCCGACGCAGCATCGGCTATGTGATGCAAAGTGGCGGGCTTCTCCCCCACAAGACTGTTGGCGAGAACATCCAGACAGTTCAAAAATTGCGGGGGGTCAAGGCTGCTGAGCGTCGCGCACGCGTTGATGAGCTGATGGCCACTGTGGGGCTTGATCCAGAGCTCCTTGGTCGTTATCCAGCCCAACTCTCCGGCGGCCAGCAGCAACGAGTGGGCGTGGCTCGTGCTCTCGCTATTGATCCGAACATCCTGCTCATGGATGAGCCCTTTGGTGCGGTTGATCCCCTGGTGCGCTCGGATCTCCAGCAGGAATTGCTCGCGGTTCAGAAAAAACTTGCCAAGACGGTGTTGTTTGTCACGCACGACATCGACGAAGCCTTCCTGTTGGGCGATCAGGTTGTGATTCTTGACACCGGGGCAGTGGTGATCCAGCAGGGCACGCCAGCGGGAATTCTGGCGGCACCGGCCAACGATTTTGTCGAGGCCTTTATCGGGGCGGACCGTGGCAAGCGGGCTCTTCACATCGAACACCGCGGTGGGCAGCGCATCGTTGTTGATTCAGACCAGAGGGTTGCTGGCCGTTTGGTGGAAGGCACCTAGCGTGGACTGGGTTCTGGGCAACCTTGATCTGATCGCGTCCCTGACACTTGATCACCTGCGGCTCTCGCTGATTCCCATTGTTATTGGCGTGCTGATTGCCATTCCGCTCGGGTGGTTGGCTCATCGTTTTGCGTGGTCGCGATCGCTCATCCTCACCGCAGTCGGATTGCTCTATACGATTCCTTCGCTCGCCCTGTTTATGCTGATCCCCCCGCTGGTCGGGATTTCGGTGTTGAGCGAAGCAAACGTCATCATCGCCCTCACCGTCTACGCCGTGGCCATCATGGTGCGCACAGCATCCGATGCCTTCGCCAGCATCGAGCCGACGTCGCTGCGCGCTGCCACGGCGCTCGGTTATGCCGAGTGGGGCAGGTTCTTCTCTGTCGAGTTGCCACTGGCGGGCCCGGTGCTGCTTGCTGGTGTTCGGGTGGTGGCGGTCAGCACAGTCAGCATGGTCACTGTGGGGGTATTGGTCGGGGTTCAGAGCCTCGGCTACTTCTTCACCGATGGCTTCCAGAGACGAATCATTGCTGAGGTGGCCACAGGAGTGGTGATGACGGTGGTCATCGCACTCCTTCTCGACGCGCTCCTCATAATTCTTGGTCGCCTTCTGATGCAGTGGAGCCGGGTCAGCGTTGTTCCCCAGAGAGTTGGGATTCGCTAAATGGACGTTCTTCGCGATGCGTTCTTGTGGCTCTCGGAATCCGAGCAGTGGAGCGGTGCGGGCTCAATTCCCCAGCGTGTAGTGGAGCACCTTTACTACAGCGGTCTCGCTGTGGTGCTGGCAGCGCTGATTGCTATTCCTGCTGGGTATTTCGTTGGCCACACCAGCCGGGGCTCAACCTGGTTGGTCGGATTGGCCGGTGCTGCCAGGGCGCTGCCCTCGTTTGGCTTGATACTTCTCTTGGTGTTGCTGCTTGGCGTGAACGGGCGAGAAATCGCTGCGGTGTTGGCACTGGTGATCCTAGGAATTCCGCCACTACTGGCTGGCGCCTATTCCGGAATTCACCAAATACCCCGCACCGTGATTGATGCCGCCCGGGCTCAGGGAATGACCGAATGGCAGATTCTCTGGAGGGTCGAAGCGCCCCTGTCGCTGCCCGTTCTTCTCGGTGGCCTTCGGCAGTCGGTGCTGCAAATCGTTGCCACCGCCACCCTGGTGGCCTACGTCGGTTTGGGCGGTCTTGGCTACGACATCATTCAAGGAATCCCGCTTCGCAGGTTCGATCAGACCGTGGGTGCAGCAATCGTGATTGTTGCACTCGCCCTGACACTCGACGGTTTTCTAGCTTTAGCGACTAGATTGGCCACTCCCCGGGGAGTTCGTGTGGGCCGCCTGGCAGATGTTCGGGCCAGGTAGCGCAGGCGCCCCGGGTGCACGATGACACGTATGGTGGAAACAGCGAGGAGAAATAATGACATCGACAACTATCAGAGCTAGCCTCATGGCCGTGCTCGCAAGCGCAGCCCTGGTCCTCTCTGGCTGCGCAGCAGCGGCCGAGGACGAAGCCCCCGAAATGGACGCAGCCCCCGCAATGACCGAGGTCATCGTTGTCGGCTCGCAGGCTTACTATTCCAACGAGATCATCGCCGAGATTTACGCTCAGGCCCTGGAATCCGCCGGTTACGAAGTCGAGCGCAAGTTCCAGATTGGCCAGCGCGATGCTTACTTGCCAGAGCTTGAATCCGGTGCCGTTGATTTGTTCCCCGAGTACACGGGCAACCTGTTGCAGTTCTACGCGCCAGACACCATGGCGACTCAGGCCGACGAGGTCTATGACGAGCTTCAGAGCGCCCTGCCCGAAGGCCTGACCGCTCTTGCGATGTCGCCAGCAACCGACCAGGACTCCTACAACGTCACTGCTGATTTCGCAGCAGAGAACAACCTGGTCAGCATTGCTGACCTTGCAGGTCTTGAGGGATTGGTCCTGGGTGGAGCGCCCGAGCTTGAAGAGCGCCCGTACGGGCCCGCCGGTCTCCTAGAGACCTACGGTGTCGTTGTGGGCTTTGATGCAACCGGCGACATTACCGTCGATGCCTTGGTGGAGGGCGCCATTTCGCTCGCCAACGTCTACAGCGGTGACCCTCGCATTGCTGAATTTGGTCTGGTCACCCTGGCTGATCCAGAGGGTCTTTTCCTGGCCTCTAACGTCGTGCCCATTGCCTCGAGTGATGTTGCAGCAGAGATTGCTGGAATCATCGACCCGATCAGTCTCGCATTGACCCCGGAGGCCTTGGTTGCACTGAACCTTCAGAGCATCAAAGACCAGCTATCAGCGGCAGAAATTGCCGCTGCGTGGCTGGCGGAGAACGGCTTCTAGAGCTCTAGTCAGACAAGAGGGGTCGAGCCATGGGCCTGGCCCCTCTTTCTGTGGGTACTCGCTTATTTGCCAGAAGAGGCTTCAGAGTCTTCCTCGTCTATGTGGGAGTAGCGCTGAAGGAGGTTCTTCCCCACTGCGAGGAGGGTAATTGAGATGGCGAATATCCCGATGAAAATCCACCCCGCCCAGGACACCGTTTCTTCAAGTCCGCGGAAAGTTTCCGCAGCCCCAGAGCCAATAGAGACATAGAGAAAAGCCCAGATGATGCAGGCGGGAGTCGTCCACGCCATAAACGTCCGATAGGGCATGGGGGTCATTCCGGCCGTTAGCGGAACGACGGAGTGGAACACGGGGAGGAAGCGCGAGATGAAGACGGCGATGCCACCGCGACGCTTCACAAACCTGTCAGCCTTCTCCCACCGTGCGTCACCAATTTTTTGACCGAGCCAGCTGGCTCGGAGTTTTGGCCCGAAAATTCTTCCCAGGCCGAAACCGATGGATTCGCCCACCAGAGCGCCCACCACAATGGCGACCACCATGAAGATGTATTGCAACACGGTGGTGACACCAGTGCTTGCCACCAAAACAACGGTGTCGCCTGGAACAATCAGCCCCACCAAAACGCTGGTTTCAAGCATGATGGCGACGCCTGCGACCAAGGTTCGCCACACCGGGGGAACGCCCTCAACGAAGTCGAGTATGGCGCTGAGGAGCTCGTTCATATGACCCGGAGTCTATTGGTTGGCAGTGAAGATTCACCGGAGCGGCTGTCTGGTTTTCCACCACTGTTCCTGCCAGTCGCCTCGACGGTCACTGTCGGGGGATAACTCTGGTCCACCGGGAAAATCAGTCGCGATACGGATTCCGTGCAGGGCGCTGAGAACCCAGAGATCGCTGCCCTCAAGACCAGCCAGAGCAAGAGGAGCCTCAACAACTGGCACGCCACGCTGTGCAGCGATATCGCGGATTACCGCCTCGGTCACGCTGGGAATCCGGGGGACAGACCGTGGCACAACCCTGAGCTCTTCGGATCCTCGAGGTATGACCACAATCGTGCTGTAGGCCCCCTCGATAACGGTGCCCCCGGAGGAGACAATCAATGCTTCGGTGGCGCCGGTGTGCGCGACCGATCTGCGCAAAGCCATCAGTACTTCAAGATCAGGGCCCTTGGTCAGCGGTGTGGTGCGTGGATCGTGTTCTGCACTGGCCACCACCGCCTCCGAGAGCCACTCGGGGGCGGGGCGCTCCCGGTAGCGCAGTGTGGGCCCACCCGGTGTTGCGACAACTTCCACTCGGGGAAACCACGAACCCTCTCGCGGGATAGCGGCAATGACTGCGTCCCAAAATCCCCTGAGTCTGGCGCTTTCAAGACCGTGGTTCACGGCTGAAGCGAAAAATCTGTCCCGGTGGCGATCGAGGGCTACGGACTCACCCGATTCCACCCGCCATGAGTCGGCCACCAGGGTTTCTCCGGCCACTGGGTCGCACCATTCAATAGCGCCCAGCGCCTCACCCGAGAAGCTAAACAGGCGCGTGCTCATAGGCTAAGGCTATGACGACAAGGCTGCTTTGGCACTCTCTGCCGGGCACGCACGACGTGTCGGCAGCCTTCGTTGCTCTCTATGGAGATGACCCCTACGCGCTGTGGTGGGATAACCAGGGCGAGCGTGGCCTGGGCGTCAGCTATCTCGCCTCTGGCTCTCCGGTCACGGTGGAAGAATCGAACTGGAGGGACGCTCTACGTTCCGCCCACGCAACGCTTGCCGGCCTCGAGCCATCAGCGCTCGGATCTCTGCCTCTGGGGCTCGTTTTTGTGCTTCCCTACGAACTAGGCGCAGACACGCTGAGCCTCTCTCTTCCCACTGGTGGGGAACAATCGACACCCATCGCCATGGTGGTGGATCGACTGGTGGGAATCGATCACGCCAGCGGATTAGCGACGCTCTATGCACTCGGTGATCAATGGGAGAGCGAGCTAGCGCAGTGGCGTGATGCCACTGGGCAGCGGATTGCCGCTGCCCAGGTCCTTGCCGACCCTGTGCTTCCCCACGAGCCTCCGATTATCTGGCGGGACTCCACGGAGCGCTATCGCGCCATCATCACTGAGGCACAGAGCGCCATTACTGAGGGGGAGGCGTATCAGCTGTGCGTGACAACACAGCTTCGTGTGGACGCCGATATTGATCCGATCGCTCTGCATCGAGTAGTTCGTCAGAGCAATCCCACTCACCATCAAGGCCTCATTCGTGCTGGAGGGCTAACCCTCGTGAGCGCGAGCCCCGAAACCTTTCTTGATGTGTCCTCAGACGGTGTGGTGACCACCCGACCGATTAAGGGCACCCGTCCCAGGGGCCTTACTCCCGGGGACGATCAGCGCCTGGCTGATGAGCTTCGCGGAAGTGACAAAGAGCAGGCCGAGAACCTCATGATTGTGGACTTGATGCGCAATGACCTCTCGGTCGTCTGCGACACCGGCACTGTTGCTGTTCCCGAGCTGATGGTTGTCGAGAGCTATGCGTCCGTCCACCAGTTGGTCAGCACCGTTACCGGCCAGTTGCGCACGGACGCTGATCTTGTCGACCTTGTCGACGCTTCCTTTCCCGCAGGCTCCATGACTGGCGCTCCCAAGCGTCGGGCTGTTGAGCTTTTGGCCGGCTGGGAGCAAGCCCCCAGGGGCTATTACTCGGGCGTGTGGGGGGTGTGGAGGGCTGATGGCAGCGCCACTCTCGCGATGACAATCCGCACCGCTGTGATCACCGGGGACTCCATGACTCTTGGCGTCGGGGGTGGTATCACAGCCCTCAGCGAGCCCGGCAGCGAGATCGCTGAGGTGGGAATCAAGGCGATGCCGTTTCTTCGGGCGCTAGGCCACGCCCAAGTTGAGTATTCTTGACCGGTGACTACGAGCCCCGATAGCCCTGCAACCGAGCACGAGGGCGCCTATGACTTCCGGGCCATGGAAGCTAAGTGGTCTGAGATTTGGGACGCAACAGAGCCCTTTACTGTTCCCGATAGCGATGACCCGAGGCCCAAGAAATATGTCTTGGACATGTTTCCCTACCCTTCCGGGGATCTTCACATGGGCCACGCTGAGGTCTATGCACTCGGCGACGTAGTCGCACGTTATTGGCGCCTTCGGGGTTATCAAGTGCTCCACCCCATTGGCTGGGACTCGTTTGGCTTGCCCGCGGAAAATGCTGCTATCAAGCGCGGGGTTGACCCACGGGAGTGGACCTACCAAAACATTGCGCAGCAAAAAGCCTCGATGAAGCGCTATGCGGCGTCCTTTGATTGGACCCGTGTTCTTCACACCTCTGACCCGGAGTATTACCGCTGGAACCAGTGGCTTTTCTTGACCCTCTATGAAAAGGGTCTCGCGTATCGCAAGGACTCGTGGGTCAACTGGGACCCGGTCGATCAGACCGTTCTTGCGAACGAGCAAGTGTTGCCCGATGGCACCTCGGACCGCAGCGGCGCGATGGTGGTGAAGAAGAAGCTGACCCAGTGGTATTTCAAGATCACCGATTACGCCGATCGCCTCCTCGACGACCTCGACACGCTCGAGGGCCGCTGGCCGGCCAAAGTATTGGCCATGCAGCGCAACTGGATTGGCCGCTCACAGGGCGCTGAGGTTGAGTTCGCCATTGAGGGACGGGACACCCCCCTCACCGTCTTCACCACGAGGCCTGACACTCTCTACGGGGCAACGTTTATGGTCGTCGCACCCGATTCAGATCTTGCCGAAGAACTGGTGCAGGGCGCTAGCGACGAGGTCACTGCCGCGTTTAGGAACTATCTCGAGCAGACCCAGCGCACGTCTGAAATTGACCGTCAAGATGCCAGCCGCGAGAAGACCGGCGTCTTCCTCGAGCGCTATGCCACAAATCCGGTCAACGGTGAGCGACTTCCCATTTGGGTTGCTGACTATGTCTTGGCTGATTACGGGACTGGCGCGATCATGGCTGTCCCAGCCCACGATCAGCGCGACTTGGACTTCGCGCTGACTTTTGATTTGCCGATCCGGGTGGTTCTGGACCCCACACACGAGGGTGACGAGCTTGGTTCGCTCGCTGAGCGCGATCCGGCCTCCACTCGCGTGGCGCTCGCAGGCGATGGCGTCATGGTCAACTCTGGTGCCCTGGATGGGCTTGGCAAAGCCGAGGCCATCGCCCGAATTATCGATGACCTGGAAGCCAAAGGAACCGGCCGCAGGGCCACCACGTATCGCCTCCGGGACTGGCTGATTTCCAGGCAACGCTTTTGGGGTACACCGATTCCGATTATGTATGGGCCAGGCGGGGAAGAGATTCCTGTCCCCGAGGATCAACTTCCGGTGTTGTTGCCGGCCACGGAAGGCCTCGATCTCAAACCGCAGGGCTCCTCGCCCCTTGGCGCGGTCGCCTCGTGGGTGAACCAAACGCACAACGGTGTCGCTGTCACCAGAGACGCCGACACCATGGACACCTTTGTGGATAGCTCCTGGTATTTCTTGCGCTTCATGAGCGCCCATGACGACACCCAAGCCTTCGATGTTGAGAAAGTGAAGCAGTGGGCGCCAGTCGACCAGTATGTCGGTGGTGTTGAGCACGCAATTCTCCACCTGCTCTATGCGCGCTTCATCACCAAAGTTCTCCACGACCTTGGCTATCTGGACTTTGAAGAACCCTTTAGCTCCCTGTTGAACCAGGGCATGGTCATTCTCGATGGCGCCAAGATGAGTAAGTCCAAGGGCAACCTCGTCTACTTCTCTGAGGAACTCGACGCCTATGGCGTCGACGCAGTTCGCCTGACTATGGCCTTTGCTGGCCCGCCCGAGGATGACATCGACTGGCGCGATGTTTCACCTGTGGGATCACAGAAGTTCTTGGCCAGGGCATGGCGGCTCTCAGGCGATGTGACCAGCGCTCCAGGAACACCACCCGAGGGCGGCGATGTCGAACTGCGCCGAGCATTGCACCGTTTCCTGGCTGATATCCCTGGCCTGATTGAAGCCTTCAAGTTCAATGTTGCGGTGGCCAGAACTATGGAAATGGTGAACCACACGAGGAAAGCTATTGACACGGGCGCTGGCGGAGGGGATCCCGCGGTTCGGGAAGCCGCCGAAGCCATCGCGCTCGCACTGTCGATGTTTGCCCCTCACACGGCGGAGGACATGTGGGAGCGTCTTGGCCACAAGCCCAGCGTTGCACTGCGGATTTGGCCAGAGACCGACCAGAGCCTTCTCATCGAAGATTCGGTGACGGCCATCATCCAGATCAACGGAAAAGTCCGCGACCGTGTGGATGTGTCTCCGAGCATCTCTGCCGATGAACTGGAGAAGCTCGCTCTTGGCACCGATGCCATAAAGCGTGCGCT
Source organism: Pontimonas sp. (assembly GCA_044341675.1). Taxonomy (GTDB): domain Bacteria; phylum Actinomycetota; class Actinomycetes; order Actinomycetales; family Microbacteriaceae; genus Pontimonas. Next base: position 7,460 of record JBIIRH010000016.1, on the reverse strand, counting down.
CTCGGGAAAGACCGTCGTCAACGTGGTGGTTCGCGCCCCCAAGGTTGTGGCTATCAACCTCACTGACTGACGCGCACTTGTCTGTTGATAACCCTCCCCGGCTCGGGGCGTAACTTTTACGCTGAGCAGATGGAGACAACTACCTCACCTAACTGCCCAAGCTGCTTGATGCGTTGCCAATTCGATTGCTTTGGTGCTTTCTGCTCCGATTGCCAGCTCTCGCTGGCGTGGTGGGTCTTTGACCTGGAGTAGACACCCGGGCTTCGGCGGGTGGTTTGCGAGGTATCGTGATGTGGTCAGAGCGCTAAGAGCTGCTGGGGAACGGGGGAGACATGGCATCAACCGCTCCCGTCGTGCCCTGGCATGGAATTAGAGAAGCGGCACTGGTGCTCCTCAGCGGTAACGAATCTTTTCTCGCAGACCGCGCCCTGCAGATTCTGCAGGATCGGATGCGCAGCGTCGACCCCCAGCTCGAAGTGATCGACCTCGATGCCAGCACGTATTCCGATGGTGAGCTCCTCTACGCGGCAAGCCCAAGTCTCTTCGGTGAACCCCGGCTGATTAGGGTCACCGGTGTTGAGAAGTGCACTGACGCGTTCTTGGTTGACTCCCTCGCCTATATCGAATCGCCCCAACCCCAGGTTGTCGTGGTCTTTCGTCACGGCGGAGGAAACAGGGGCAAGAAGCTCCTCGACACTCTCCGCGCTGCGGGGCAGAGCGCTGTGGTGGTCGAGTGCAAAGAGATCAAGAAAGACGACGAGCGCCTGGGCTTCATCTCTGCAGAGTTCCAGGCAGCTGGCGCAACCATTGAGCCCCAGGCGAAGAGGGCGCTTGCCGATGCGTTTGCCACTGACCTTGCAGAGCTCGCCGCAGCCTGCGCCCAGCTCATCTCCGATGCTGATGGCAAGGCTGTTAGCGCGGCACTGGTGGAGAAGTACTACGGGGGCCGCGTTGAAGCCACCACCTTCCAGATCGCTGATCACGCTATTGGCGGCAGGGGTGCTGAAGCCCTGATCCTTCTGCGCCACGCCCTGCACTCTGGGGCCGAGCCGGTTTTGGTGGTTGCCGCATTTGCGATGAAGCTGCGACAGATGGCTCAGGTTGGCGGTGCATCAGGGGGTGTCGACCAAGTGGCCAGCACTCTGGGCCTTCCCCCGTGGCAGGTGAGAAACGCCAGGAGCAGCCTGCAGGGGTGGGACGAGGCAGGACTCGGTCGCTCCATCGTTGAGGTTGCCAACACGGACGCAGCGGTCAAAGGCGAAGGCCGTGACCCCCACTATGCGCTGGAGAAAATGGTCAGGATTGTGTCACAGCGGGGGAAAGAGCTCTCACTTCGCTGAGGTGATGTGGGGGATGTTGCCATCCCCATAGCTAGCGGTCACTTCAGAAATCACAATCTGATACCCCTCATACCACTGGGCATACTTCTCTTTGGCCTCGAGGTGGTCGGGGAATCGGGCAAACACAGAGACCGCGTCCATGTCACGCCAGTAGTAGATCGAGTTCTGGGCTTTGCCGTCCTCGGAATACCAGCGATCGACGCCTAGGTAACCCTCAAGAGACTGCGCATAGGCATCAATCGAAGCATCGAGACGATGAAACTCTTCGTCGTAGGTTCCTTTACGGAAGATAAATGACGCTGCAAACATGGGTCAATTGTGGCAGAGGTCACGCACTTCTGGTTTGTCCTTGACGGGGCCCACAGTGGTGAAGATCTACAGAGCTGCCGCCTGCTTGGCGATAGCGGACTTGCGATTAGCGGCCTGGTTCTTGTGAAGAACACCCTTGCTGACAGCCTTGTCCAGTTTCGTGGTGGCGACCTTGACGGCTGCTTGCGCCTTGTCCTTGTCGCCAGAGCTGATCGCCTCGCGGGCTTGGCGAACTGTGGTCTTGATTTCGCTCTTGACCGCGCGGTTGCGGTCGTTTGCCTTCTGGTTGGTCTTGTTGCGCTTGATCTGCGACTTGATATTTGCCACGCTGTGTCCTTTTGCTGGGATGGAGCTCATGGTCGTTCTGGTGGGGGCCAAGAGGCGAAAATCAGAACGAATGCACGAGATCGGGAGAGAGGGTCCGTCGCTCGGTGAGCCAGGTGGCAACGATACCAGCACTTACCGCAGGGCGCCAACGGTTTAGCGTGCGAGAATCAACGGACATGTCTGTTCATTCGTCCCGGGATATCCAGCCGGCAGCTACTGCACCGTGGCGCCTGCGGAATTTTTCGATTATTGCCCACATCGACCACGGCAAATCGACCCTTGCTGACCGCATGCTTCAGATCACCGGGGTGGTCGATGAGCGCCTTATGCGCGAGCAGTATTTGGACCGCATGGACATCGAGCGTGAGCGTGGAATCACCATTAAGAGCCAGGCAGTTCGAATGCCCTGGACGAAAGATGGCGAGACCTACGCACTCAACATGATCGACACCCCTGGTCACGTGGACTTCACCTATGAGGTCTCGAGGTCGCTGGCCGCGTGCGAAGGCGCAATCCTCTTGGTGGACGCAGCGCAGGGCATCGAGGCCCAGACGCTCGCGAACCTCTACTTGGCCCTGGAGAACGACCTGGTGGTCATTCCTGTGCTGAACAAGATTGACCTTCCTGCCGCTGACCCAGAGCGTTATGCGGAAGAACTCGCGAGCCTCATCGGGGGCAGCCCGGATGATGTTCTTCGCGTGAGCGGCAAAACCGGGATGGGCGTTGGTCCTCTGCTCGACCGAGTGGTCGACATGGTTCCCCACCCGACCGGTGATGCTGATGCGCCCGCTCGAGCACTGATCTTTGACTCCGTCTATGACGCCTATCGCGGGGTTGTGACGTATGTGCGAATGATTGACGGTTCGCTCTCCCCAAGAGAGCGCATCGAAATGATGTCGACCAGGGCGCACCACGAACTGCTGGAGATCGGTGTGAGCTCACCCGAGCCGACGCCGAGCGCGGGGTTAGGTGTTGGCGAGGTGGGCTATCTCATCACCGGTGTGAAAGATGTCCGCCAGTCGAAGGTCGGCGACACGGTTACGGGAATCAAGAACCGGGCAATGCAAGCGCTGCCCGGTTATACAGAACCCAAGCCGATGGTCTTCTCTGGCCTTTATCCGATCGATGGCAGTGACTACCCGGATCTCCGTGAGGCACTCGACAAGCTGAAGCTCTCTGATGCGGCACTGGTCTACGAACCCGAAACCTCTGTAGCACTGGGCTTTGGATTCCGCTGTGGGTTCCTGGGGCTCTTGCACTTGGAGATTGTTTCTGAGCGCCTGGAGCGTGAGTTTGGCCTTGACCTGATCACCACAGCCCCCAGCGTTATTTACCGGGTGGAGCTAGACGATGGTGGCTCGAGCGAGGTCACAAACCCCAGTGAATTCCCCACCGGCAAGATTTCTAAGGTCATGGAGCCCGTTGTGAATGCCGCGGTGTTGGCGCCCAAGGATTATGTCGGCGTGATCATGGAACTCTGCCAGTCCAAGCGCGGCATTCTTCAGGGCATGGAATACCTCGGGGAGAACCGCGTCGAAATCCGCTACACGATGCCCCTTGGCGAGATCGTGTTCGATTTCTTTGATCAGCTGAAGTCAAAAACTGCTGGCTACGCGTCCTTTGATTACGAACCAGCGGGTGAGCTCGAGGGCGACCTGGTCAAGGTAGACATTTTGTTGCAGGGCGACCGGGTTGATGCCTTTAGTGCGATTGTGCACAAAGACAAGGCCTACGCCTACGGCGTGCTGATGACCAAGCGCCTGCGCGAGCTAATCCCGCGCCAGCAGTTTGAGGTTCCCATCCAGGCTGCGATTGGGGCCCGGGTCATTGCCCGCGAGAACATTCGTGCCATGCGCAAGGACGTGTTGGCCAAGTGTTACGGCGGCGACATCACCCGCAAGCGGAAGCTGCTGGAGAAACAGAAAGAGGGCAAGAAGCGCATGAAGATGGTGGGCCGCGTTGAAGTCCCCCAAGAAGCATTCATTGCTGCGCTCTCTGGTGACGTGGAGAAGAAAAAGGACTGATGTGGTGGAAGCCGACTACGCTAAAAACGTGGCGAGCCAGGGCATGAACCGACCAGGAGTTCACCGCACCGTCGTTGCCCTCTATGCCGTTTTGAGCCTTGCCGCACTCGGTCGCTCGAGCTACCAAATCCTCACCAAGTTTGATGAGGCTCCACTGGCGTACGCCCTCTCGGGTGCGGCCGCTGCTGTCTATGTGCTGGCCACTGTGACCGTGGCGTTGAGTGCCAGGCCGCGCTTGAGAGCCATCGCGCTCGGCGCCATTGCTTTCGAGCTGATTGGTGTTCTCGGCATCGGCGCACTGAGCTTCATTCGACCTGAACTGTTTCCTGATGCCACAGTGTGGTCGCAGTTTGGCGCCGGTTATTTGTTTATTCCTCTGGTGCTGCCCATCGTTGGCCTGTGGTGGTTGCTGCGTGGGAGCCGATCATGACCGGGGCTCAGCTGAACTATGGTCTTGACGCGTTGCCCCATGACGGGGTTGCTCGTGCTGTCACGATTGGAAAGTTTGATGGGGTCCACCGCGGTCACCGCCAGGTGATCCAGCAACTGTGCTCTTATGAGGCTTCCCTCGAGCCCACCGTGATCACCTTCGACCGTCACCCCCACACGATCGTGCGCCCCGATGATGTGCCAACGCCTGTGGTGAGTGAATTCCAAAAGGTTGAACTCCTCGGAGAAGCAGGCGCGCGCAGGGTCGTGGTGCTGCCTTTTGATAACCGGTTGTCCTCGCTCACCCATGAGGCTTTCAGCGCCGAAGTTCTCGCCGCTGGTTTGTCAGCCTCAGTTGTTCTGGTGGGACGCGACTTCCGCTACGGCAACGGGGGAGAGGGCGACGTGTCCACCTTGCGCAGCGAAGGCGAAACCCACGGCTTCGCCGTCGAGGTTGTTGCTGATTATTGCGAGTCGGGTGGGGCGAGGGTCTCTTCCACCATGATTCGAGAGGCCCTGACCAGTGGCGACGTCACTGAAGCTGCCGAGCTGTTGGGCAGATACCACCGGGTTCGCGGTGTCGTGGGCGCTGGTTTCCAACGCGGGCGGGTGTTGGGCTATCCCACGGCGAATCTCTCAGGCGACCTCGAAGGTGTCATGCCAGCGGATGGCGTCTACGCGACCTTTGTTTCACACCGGGGGGTCCGGTACCCGGCCGCAACCTCGATTGGGTTGAATCCGACATTTGGTGATGTGTCGGAGCGGACCATCGAATCCCACCTTCTTGACACCACCATTGACTTATATGGCGAAGTGATCACGGTTGAGTGTGTTCAGTTCATCAGGGGCATGCAGAAATTCCCCGATTCGGATGCTCTTGCTCACCAGATGGGCTTGGACGAACAGGTGATTCGCGCCATCCTTGAGGCTTCTGCTTCGGCGTAGGATTAGGCAGTGCCCATGACACCACGCTCCGTCGTAGTGTTCGCCCTCACCGGCATCATCCTTACGGCCTTGGGTATCAGAACCGGGGTGGCCGCTCTGTCGCCATTGGCGACCACCATCGAGCTTGACGTTCCGTTGGTGGGGTTGCCTCTCGGCGCGTTGGGAATGATTCCGCCGCTGGCTTTTTCCCTTGCTGCTGCGTTCTCTCCGTGGCTGGCCCGGAAGGTCAGTATCGAAGGCGCTGCTGTGGTGGTTGCTGGGCTCGCCATCATTGCCCACCTCTGGCGGGGGTTCTCGCCAAACTATGCGTCGCTTTTTGTCGCCACCATCGTTCTGATGCTCTCCGCTGGGGTGGGAAACGTGATCTTGCCCGCACTCGTCAAGCTATACGCGCCGCGGGCCGTTGGGGCCATGACCGCGGCGTATGCGACGGCAATGTCAGTCAGCGCCACAGCCCCGGCTATTGCCGGGGTGTGGATGGCAGATGCCTTTGGCTGGCGCCTGTCGCTTGCGACCTGGGCGCTGATTAGTTTCGTGGGGGCGATTCCCTGGCTGGTTGTCATACCGTTCGCTAAGCGGCGGGGAATCGCCGAGGCCGAGCTCAAGGCCACCCTTCCCATTCCCTTGACTGCAGTGTCGCTGTCTCGCTCGCCTACCGCTCTGTCGATCATGGTGATCTTCGGTGTTTCAGGGGCAACCGCCTATACAGCGTTCTCGCTGTTGCCCCTGATGCTCGCCGATCTTGCTGGCCTGGGTCGCGAGGAGGCCGCTCTTGCGCTGGGGTTGTTCTCCATCGTGGGTTTGCCGCTGTCTCTGCTGATTCCCCCGTTGGCGGTGAAGCCTGGACGCGCCGGGATCCTGGTGGCCGTCGCAATTCTCACGGGACTAGTGGGTTGGTCCGGCCTCCTCTTCTTCCCGGAGGTGTGGCTCTACGGGTGGGTGATTCTGTTGTCGATTGCTCCGATGACATTCCATATGTCGCTGTCCCTCATTGGCCAACGCACAAAGAATCATTTCTCGGCCTTGCAGCTCAGCGGTTACGTCAACCGCGCGGGTTACCTCTTTGCGGCGATTGGCCCGTTCTTGGTTGGCCTTGGCTACCAGCTCACGGGTGGCTGGGAAATCAGCATCTTTGCGCTGTTGATCCTGACCCTGCTACAAATTCCCGCGATGTGGATTCTGCATCGCGAGCGCCTCGTTGACGACGAATTGCGAGAAGCCAGGCCCTAATGCTCATATGAGCAATACCCCCAACATATGTTGATAGGGCCGTAGGCTTTCTCCATGGTCGCCAATAGCAACGAGCTCGATCACGAGCTGCTCACCGTGCGCGCCGCTGAGTTGTACTACGAAGAAAACAAAACCCAAGACGAGATCGGTGCCATCCTGCGCATCACCCGCTGGAAAGTGGGCAGGCTTCTTCACGCCGCGAGAGCCGAGGGGATTGTGCGCATCGAGATTGCCCACCCCAAGGCCAGACGAGTAGGCATGGAGCACGCGCTTGTCGACAAGTATGGGCTGACCCACGCTGTGGTCGTCCCCAGAGAATCCGACTCGACCATCACGGAGAGAGTGGCGAGTGCGGCTGCTGACTATCTGGTGAGTATGAGGCCAAGAACCCACACCCTCGGCGTTAGTTGGGGTAACACCCTCCACCACCTGGCCACCGCTCTCCCCACACAGTGGTCAACCCCTGTCCGGGTGGTGCAGGTCAATGGTGGAGTGACCAAGAGTGCGTCGCCGGGACTAGCGGCTGCCACGGCCACCATGATCGCCGCCAAATCCGGTGGTGAAGTCACGTTGATGCCAACGCCTGCCATCTTGGAGCGGGTGGAAACAAAGAACGCCATCGAAGCAGACCGCTCGGTGAGCGCTGTGCTCGATGAAGCCAACACCGCCGACACTTACCTTTTTAGTGCCGGCCCTGCCACCGAGGTCAGCATTCACGTCCATTCCGGATATGTGGATGGTGCCCAAATCGCCAAACTTCAGAAACTCGGTGCGGTCGGCGATGTGCTCGGGCGCTACATCACCTCTGAGGGCGATATTGCAGACCCCGAGCTCGATCAGCGAACACTTGGCCTCT
>JBIIRH010000004.1:0-60878 GCA_044341675.1 Pontimonas sp. | reverse complement strand
GCGAGATAAGCGACATAAACGATGAGAACAATGACCACGCTTATCCAGGTGACCAGTTCACCGGAGCGAATCGATGCAATCGAAGCAGCCAGAAGGCCCAGAACAAAAATGATGGTCTCCACGCTGACCACGAGCGAGGCGAGATAACGAAACAGTGGAACCTCGACCTCCCGCGTCACAGGGCTCGCGCCCTCCAACGATTCAGTGGCCACAGACGACGAGGGCTCCATAATCTCCCGGCGGACTTCTTCAGCTGTGGCCTTCGGGAGATAGGCAAGGACGAGGCTTGCGTCGTTGCCTGCTGCTTGAATATCGAGTTTGGCAAGACCGAGCAGTCGTGGAATAAGTGGTCGGCGAACGCCGACTGCATTAACGCGATCTAGCCGGAGGCGTCTCGATGAACGAAAGAGGACGCCTTTCTTGACCTCGATGGCATCCTCGCTCATGCGAACCACGTGGAGTCGCCACTGCAACCAGATCACGCCGATTCCCAGAATTGCCAGTGTTGCCACCACGCCCCAGAAGGACACGGCCCACTCGAGCAGCCGAGCGAGGGAATCGGCCTCAGCAATCTCTTCCGGGTCAACTTTGGCTATGTCGAGTAGAAGACCAAAGAACAATGCCTCCCACGTTGCTGCAACGAAGAACCCCACGATGCCGGCAATGGCGAGGCCCCCCTGCAGCACAGGGGTGAGAGGGTGCAGGCGATACCAACGTCCATCACGCAACCAAGCCGCATGGCGCAAAGTGGGTGTGACCACTACTAGAGACCTGCCCGCCTGGACTCGGCAACAGCAATCAGGTGATCACGAAGTTCCTCCGCCTCAGCAATCGGCAACCCTGGAATAGTGACGCCACTTGATGCCGCTGCTGTCACCACTCTCAGTTCCGATAGGCCAAGAAGCCTGGTGAGAGGCCCTCGCGAGATGTCAACAAGCTGGAGGCGCCCATAGGGCGCGGCCACTTGCCGGCGGAAAAGGATTCCTCGACGAACAACGACGTCGTCATCGCGCAGGCCATAGCCAATTGCCTTCACCCTGCGGGGCACCAACGCAAGGGTTACCAGTGCGACAACGCCAACAAGAGCAAGCGGATACCAGGAGAATCTCTCCACGTCAGGGTCGTCGACCCAGAGGGGCAGAGTGGCCACAAACAGAGGGCCAGCAAGGAGGCCCAGAGTTTCGACAAAAGCCACAAGAACAAAGCGTCCACTCACGGGCTTCCAGTCGATGGTGGCAGGTGCCCTCATGCGATTTCCCCTTCGGGCGCTTCCAGCGCCGATCCCTGCGTGGAATCAGGTGGCAGTGTGCACCACCGCTCGGCTGTTATTCCACTAACCATCAACAGTATGGCCCCGAGCAGTGCCCCAGCACTTGCCCACAGTGTCTCCTCGGTCACCACCGGCCTCGTCAGAAAGAACACTCCAACACCAAGTGCAGCTCCCAAGAACAGTGAGCCGGCGACGGAGGTGGATTTGGCAAGAAGCACAACCCTCGTTGCGTAAAAAGGGTCAAGCAACTCACGCCTTGAGCCTGAATGCAGTCGCTGCCGAATCGGCCAGGCGATCGAGAGTACGAGAGCTCCGAGGAGCGCGAGACCCAGACCCCACGACCACGGTGGAACAATCACCGGTTGGCCGAGCGCGCTGAGCACCCCCTCCAGTGCCCAGGCCACAACACCCCCAATGATCGCGAGGATCACCATAGTCAGGGGCCTGGTGTGAGTCACGGGGCGTCCGGGGCCAAGCCACCAAGAAGCGTGGCAACAGGGCCACGCCCTGGCAACACTGCCTCGGGGTCCACCTCGTTCCAGGGCTCCAACACAAAGCGTCTCTCATGAGCCCGAGGGTGCGGGAGGCTCAGGCTGTCACTCTCGCTGACCAGGTCGCCATAGGTGATGAGGTCGAGATCAAGGGTGCGATTGGCATAGCGCTGGTCACCCCGCACTCGGCCGTGTGCTTCCTCAATACCCAGTAACAGCCCCAGCGTCCGCTCGGCTGACCAGGCTGAATCCATAAGAATCACCTGGTTGAGGTAGCGCGGGGCATCCGGGTCTGCACCATCTGCGCCGAGCGCGATGGTTTCCACCAAGCTTGAGGCAACGCGAATGGCAAAACCTTCGGTGGCACGGATATCCGCAAGCGCGCTGTGAGCCAAGTCTTCCCGGTCGCCAAGATTTGATCCCAGGGCAACTACACACGGTGTCCAACCCTCGGTCATGACACCACCTCAGATCGTTCTCGATACAGGGTCACGGAAACTCCGGCAAGGGTCACCGGCATGGGCGCCGAGGGCTTATGAATCGTCACGCGGGCCGCCCGCGCGTGATCAAAAACGAAAATGGCCCGAAGCACCCGCATTGCCACTGCTTCCAAAAGATTCAGAGGATCCCCCGCCACGGCGTCTTTCACGGCCGAGGCTAGAGCACCGTAATCCAGGGTGTCTGCCAATGCGTCGGACTGGGCCGCGGCGCTCGCGTCAACCTCAACATCGATATCGACAACAAAGAGCTGGCCGTCGGCCCGCTCGTGGTCGAAGACCCCGTGGTGGGCAAAGACCTCAATGCCGCTGAGGTGAATGGTGTCATTCACTGTGTGCCCCCTTTTGCTAAAGCCTGCCAGACATCCAAGGCACGAGTATGAATCAGGGGTTCGTGCACCCGGAGCCCCCACACGCCCTGCTCGGCAAGAAGGGCTCCCAGGACGGCAGAGGGTTCATCACGCTGTGTCATCTCGTGCCCCTCGGGCAGTAATTCGCCTAAGAACCGCTTACGTGATGCCCCCACGAGCACCCGGTGTCCCAGCGAGGTCACTTCATCAATGCCCGACAACAGCGCCCAGTTGTGAGCTGGCGTCTTCGCAAACCCCAAACCCGGGTCGAGAATGATGCGATCGGCACTAATGCCTGCCTTAATCGCGAGGGCAACTCGCTCTTCCAGTTCTTTCCTCACCTCTGTGGCCACGTCCTCATAACGGGCCAGCTCATCCATCACATCACTGTGACCGCGCCAGTGCATGATGACGTAGTCGACTCCCGATTCCGCCACAAGGGAGAACATGTCGGGGTCTGCAAGACCACCCGACACATCGTTCACTATGGTGGCGCCGGCCTCAATGGCCGCTCTCGCGGTCGAAGCATTCATTGTGTCGATGCTGACGACAAAGTCGCGCTTCGTGAGGGCTTCAATAACGGGAATGACGCGCTCTTGTTCAACCTCTGGGGCTACGCGCTGCGCTCCAGGCCTCGTGGACTCGCCGCCCACATCGATGACCCCAGCGCCGTGCTCAATGAGCAACGTCGCCTGGGCTATCGCCAAGTCGGGGGAGAAAAACTGACCACCATCGCTGAAGGAATCCGGGGTGACGTTCAGCACACCCCACAGCACTGGCCGGGACGTCTTCACGCCCAGTCTTCTCCTCCAGCAAGCATCAGTGCCTCGTGCCGGGTCGAACCCTCGGCAAGCGTGCCCTGCGCAGCGACTGTGACCGTGGTGAGTTTCTGCTTGGGTCCTCGGTAGGCGACACAACCGTGGGTCGCTGAAATCAGCGCAAGCGCACCCGATGCAACACCGGAGGACACCAACGCGCTCACGATCATTTCGCCAACCCGCTCCTGAAGCTGGGGCCTGCGTGAAACGACCTCGACGAGTGACACCAGTGTTCCCAGGCCCAGAATGCGATCGCCTGGTGCATAGACAACACTCACGACACCCTCGAAGGGAAGCAAATGGTGCTCGCAGAGCGAGTGGAAGCTGATGTCTCGCATCGCAACGAGCTCGCCACGTTCGTTGTCTCCGGCAGCAACGGGACGGGCATTCACGAGAACGTCGATCGGGTCAACACCGACGCCTGAATACAGGTCGGCAAAAAGCTCGGCAACCCGCTCGGGGGTGTTCACAAGACCCTCACGCTGTGGGTCTTCGCCCACTGCGACCAGGATGTCGTGAACTGCGCGCTTGAGCGCCTCGCTATCCACGGTCACCGTCGGTGGCCTCACGCCTCATAGCCCTGGGCTTAGCCTGGTCGGTGCGACTCGCTGGCTTCTTGCCAGCAGCGCGGGTCGACGAGGACTTCTTGGCCGGAACGGAGACTGGCCCCTTGGTCGACACAGGACGCTTGGTGCTCGAGAGCCATTGCGGCCGCTCCGCCAGTTTTTTGACGCCCCGGAAAATCTCAGCCAGCTGGATGTGGTCGAGCGTTTCTTTCTCGAGAAGTTCAGTGGCCAGTCGATCGAGGATCGCACGGTTGGAATTCAAAACCTTCCACGCTTCCGTGTGCGCCTGGTCAATGAGACGGCGAACTTCCTCGTCGACGCTTTGCGCAACCGCATCGGAGTAATCCCTCTGGTGACCCATGTCCCGGCCAAGGAAAACCTCACCGCTGGCTTGCCCCAACTTCACCGCTCCAAGACCAGCACTCATGCCGTATTCGGTGACCATGCGCCTGGCAATAGAAGTTGCCTTCTCGATGTCATTGGACGCACCGGTGGTCGGATCGTGGAACACAAGCTCCTCCGCAACACGACCGCCCATGGCGTAGGTGAGTTGGTCGAGTAGCTCGTTGCGGGTCACCGAATACTTGTCATCCAATGGCAACACCATCGTGTACCCGAGCGCCCGCCCGCGGGGCAGGATGGTGACCTTCGTGACCGGGTCAGTGTTGCGCATGGCGGCAGCTGCCAGAGCGTGACCACCCTCGTGATAGGCCGTAATCAGCTTCTCTTTGTCACCCATCATTCGGCTGCGGCGCTGTGGCCCGGCCATCACGCGGTCAACAGCCTCATCGAGGGTCTCGTTCGTGATGGTCTTCTTGTTGACCCGAGCGGTCAACAGGGCCGATTCGTTGAGCACGTTGGCTAAATCTGCTCCCGTGAATCCCGGGGTCTTTCGTGCCAAAACAGCGAGGTCGACTCCCTTCGCCATCGGCTTGCCCTTGGCGTGAACCTCAAGGATTTTCTGGCGACCCTTCATGTCAGGGGCATCAACCTGAATCTGGCGGTCAAACCGTCCTGGACGCAGCAGGGCAGGGTCCAAAATATCGGGGCGGTTCGTCGCAGCAATCAGAATCACGTTGGTTTTGGGGTCAAAACCATCCATCTCAACGAGCAATTGGTTCAGAGTCTGCTCGCGCTCGTCGTGGCCGCCGCCCATGCCAGCGCCACGGTGTCGACCAACGGCATCAATCTCATCGACGAAAATGATAGCCGGAGCGTTCTCTTTGGCCTCTTTGAACAAATCGCGAACACGAGAGGCACCCACGCCGACAAACATCTCGACAAAGTCAGAACCAGAGATGGAATAAAACGGCACGTTAGCTTCGCCGGCAACGGCCCTCGCCAGCAAGGTCTTTCCGGTTCCGGGAGGCCCATAGAGCAAGACGCCCTTGGGGATCTTCGCTCCCACCTTCAAGAACTTCTCGGAATCCTTCAGGAACTCCTTGATCTCGTGGAGTTCCTCAATGGCTTCATCTGCTCCAGCAACGTCTTCAAATGTGACCGACGAGGTCTCCTTCGAAACGAGCTTCGCCCGCGACTTTCCAAATTGCATGATGCGGGAACCGCCACCCTGCATCGAGCTCAGCAGGAACCAGAAAATCAAACCGATTAGGACAAACGGAAGGAGCAAGCCCAGAAGGCTCACAAACCAGTTTGTCTTCGGAACCTCGTCAGTGAACTCGGCAACATCCGAGTTGGTGACGGCATCGACAATTTCTTCGCCACGAGGGCCCACATAGAAGAACTGGACCTGGTTGCCCAGGCCATCGACGCTGTTCGTCAATTCCAGATCAACGCGCTGTTCGCCGTCAATGATGGTGGCACTTCGCACCTGGTTGTCGCGAAGGAGGCCAAGGCCCTCCTGGGTCGAAACCTGACGGAAGCCACCAGCGGTGAGCAGAGACACTCCAATAACAACAACGAGAGCCCCCACCACGACATAGGGCAGAGGGCCTTTGATGAGCGACTTAGCCGTCGTTTTTTTCCGAGCCATACCTGCCTGCGGTACCTTTCCCCATCAAAGTTGTCACTAGCGACTATCTACCAGGCTAGCGTGCCGGGCTGACGCCCGGGCAAGTGTTCGCCCCGGGCACAGACCCCTAGTTGCTATAGACAGAGGGCTTCAAAACGCCCACTCCGCGCAGGTTTCTGTAGGACTCGGCATAGTCCAGGCCAAAACCGACGACGAAATCATTCGCGATATCAAAACCGAGGTAGTCGACTTTCACATCAACCTTCATCGCATCCGGTTTCCGCAGTAGCGCCGCCACTTTCACCGTTGCTGCTTGGCGGCTGGAGAAGTTGTCCAGGAGCCAGGAGAGCGTGAGGCCCGAATCAACAATGTCCTCGACGATGATCACGTCGCGGCCCTCCAGCGAGATATCGAGGTCCTTCACAATTCTCACGACCCCGCTGGATTGGGTGGAGTGCCCATAGCTGGAGACTGCCATCCAGTCCATTTCGATCGGGATGTGAAGCTCTCTGGCGAGATCTGCCATCACCATCACCGCACCCTTCAGCACTCCAATCAGCAGCGGTGTGGAGTGGGGGAAGTCTTTCTCGATACCGCGGGCGATGCGAGCAACTCCCTCGGCAATCTGTTCGGGCGTGAGCACGACCGATTCAATGTCATCCGCGACGTCGCTAAATTCCATGGCCCGTCTCTCCCCTTGGTCTAGGACACAATTCTTACGTGAATGGCTGTGCCCTCGCGACCAACACGGGCTCCAGCGACAGAAACCTCAGATTGACCCTTCCAGCCGGTAATCAGTGCAGAAATCTCGCGAAGGTGCTGAAAGCTGGGGCTTGGTGCGCCGACGCTGATCACCAGTTGGCGGAGCACCCTGGAGCGCAAGGCTTCTGGCTGGTCGGCAAGCGCTGCCACTTCGGTGCTCCAGTGTCCAGGGGCGTGTTCCCTGGAGCAACTCACGAAGAGTGTCTGTGCGAGGTCATCAAGCACTGCGGAGTCGTTGCGAAAGAGCTCGGCGCTCCTGGCCAGTGCCTCGGTGATCCCAGGCCCGAGAGCACTCTCCATCACCGGCAAGATTTCGGTCCGAACTCTGACTCGTGTGAAGCGCGGGTCAGAGTTGTGGGGGTCTTCCCACCATTTCTCACCAGCATCTGTGAGCGCGCTGCGCAACACCTCTCGTCGCACACCCAAGAGTGGACGGTGATAGAGGCCATCGGTCTTGGCCATTCCCTTGAGACTTCCGGGTCCACTACCCCGGGCCAAGCCGAGCACCACAGTCTCAGCCTGATCGTCTTCGGTGTGAGCAAGGAGTAGACCCAGCGCACCAGTTTCCTTGAGTGCTTCGCTAAAGGCCCCATAGCGGGCTTGTCGGGCTGCGTCCTCTGGGCCTTCCCCGTCTGCGACGTTGACAACCTTGGTGAACACAGGAGAGAGCCCCCACCCTTCAGCACTGCGAGCCGCCCTGGCGGCAACCTCAGCAGAATCCGCCTGGAGTTGGTGATCAACGATGACGGCGCCAACCTGAAGGCCAAGTTTCGGGAGCTCGAGAGCCGCAGCCCACGCAAGAGCCAGCGAATCTCCCCCGCCACTCAAGGCAACGAGATAGAGACCCTCAGAAGGGTTATCGAATGATTGTGCCCACTCTCGAACGGCACGTCTGGTGTCGGCCATGGCCGGAGATAACCGTGGACGCCTGCCTGAAGTGCCGTGCTTGTCCACCCGGTAAGGTTACTTCACGAAACTTTCTTAACAAGGAGACCCCGTTATGGCCCACTACCCCGCCGTTATCGAAATCCCCCGTGGCAGCCGAAACAAGTACGAAGTCGACCACGAAACCGGCAGGGTGTATCTCGACCGCGTGCTCTACACGTCCTTCGTATACCCCGCCGACTATGGGTATTTCGAGAACACGCTGGGCCTTGACGGCGACCCCGTCGACCTACTCCTGCTTACCGAATACCCACTCTTCCCCGGCGTTGGTGTGAAGGTTCGCCCGGTTGGCGTCTTCAACATGACCGATGACGGCGGTAGCGACGCCAAGATTGTTGCCGTTCCCGCCGGTGACCCTCGGTGGGAACACATTCAAGACCTCGGCGACATCCCCGAGTACACGCGTAAAGAGATCGAGCACTTCTTCGAGCACTACAAAGACCTTGAGCCCAACAAATGGGTCAAGACCGAAGGCTGGGGCTCAGCAGCGGATGCCGAGGCAGTAATCCAAGCCGGTATTGCTGCTTTTCCCGGCCACTAGGACTTAGCCCAGTCTGATTCCTCGGTTGAGGAAGAAGGGGTAGGGGTCCTGGGCAACCATGTTCTGCCGGGTCTCTAAGTGCAAGTGGCAACCGGTCGAACCGCCGGTGTTACCAATGCGACCAATCAACTGGCCGGTGGCAACAGTCTGACCCAGCTGCACATACAGAGAGCCGCTCTGCAAGTGCGCGTAGCCCGTGGTGAGGCCATCCTCGTGGCTCACTCGGATGAAGTTTCCTGAAGTTCCGAGCCACCCGGAGTAGCTCACCCGGCCTCCCCTGGCCGCATAGACCGGACGTCCACAGGCCGTTGCTAAGTCAATACCCGCGTGCAGGCGCGCGACACCATAAATCGGGTGAACCCGCATTCCAAAGTGGCTAGAGACATATCCGCCAGAGGGTCTCGCCCAGCCTGCACCACTGATTTGGCCGGGGTCAATCATGCCGGCGACAGTGCCGCCCTGTTTAGCCTTTGCTCTCTCAATCTCGCCCTTTTGGTAGTCAGCCTCGGTGGCCTCGCGCTTTTCAATCAGCACTTCCAACTGGGCTTCCAGGCGCGCGCTGTTCTCCAACTGGGCCTCGACCGCTGCATAAGCGCGCATTGCAGCGGCGTTGGCGGCCTCATAGGCGGCTTCCGCGACAAGCTGGAGTTCTTCCCTGATCTGGCGGGCCACTTCGGCCTGGTCACTCAGTGACTGCGCAGCGTTTTGATCCGCCAGGGCTCTGGCATAAATGCCATCGGTTTGTTCTGCGATCTTGGCCGCGTAACCAATACGGCTGAGCAGCTCGGTCGCGTCATCACCGCTAATGAACAGTGTTGCGGACAAATCGGCTCCGCCGACGCGGGCAAGCTCGGCGATGAACTGTCCAGCTTGAAGCCTGGATTCTTCTGCGAGGACCTGGGCTGAGTCGGCCTCACCCTGCAGCTGCTGTTGACGGAAGGTTGCCTCATCCAACTCGGCGAGCGCCTCGTAGTAGACCTCACCGAGGCGAGCAGCTTCCATTTCTGCTTCCGCGGCTTCTTTTTCAAGCTTTTCGAGCAGCGCCATGATCTGCTTGACCTTGGCTTCAGCCTTCGCAACGTCACGCCTTGCGTCTTGGACCTCTTCCCAGGTGGGGTATTCATCGGCAAAAGCTGGGGAGTTAAAGGGCACGCCAATGCTGAGAACCATCACGAGAGCGCCAATGGCTGCAAGCGTGGACACGACAAAACGGGGGCGTGCGGGGGTCACGAAGTATAACGATAGCCACATCTCCCCCAGAGGCCAGTATTTAGGCGGGGTGTGGCGCTAAGCCCAGGGGGTTTGCATTAGTACCCCGCGCTCTCTAGACTCAAACCTTGTTGTTATGCTTCGGCGAATAGCTTCGGCCCCATCGTTTAGAGGCCTAGGACGCCGCCCTTTCACGGCGGTAGCACGGGTTCGAATCCCGTTGGGGTCACCATATAATTTAATACGCAAGGCCCTGTAGCGCAGTTGGTTAGCGTGCCGCCCTGTCACGGCGGAGGTCGCGGGTTCAAGTCCCGTCAGGGTCGCGGTAGTGGGAGAGCCTCTCGTTGGAGAGGCTCTTTCTCAACCTGGCTCTGTAGCTCAGTTGGTAGAGCGTTCGACTGAAAATCGAAAGGTCACCGGATCGATGCCGGTCGGAGCCACAACATTATGCGGGCAGACTTGCCAGCATTCGTCTCGTGGAAATCAACACACCACCCAGGACCGCGGGGATTCCTCCACCGGGGTGAACTGAGGACCCCACCCGCCACAACCACGGGTTGCGCGGTGAGTTATAGCCGGGCTTGTGGAAGGGTCCACTGCGCCACCACGGCGCTGGTTCCCCATAGAGTGCCCCGCCGATTGCACCAAAGCCTTGGAAATACTCGGGGTCAAGAATCATGTGATCGGTCATCATCTCGGTGATGGGCCGCGCAAGCCCCAGCAGGTCAGAAAAGCGCCGGGATTCACTGTGGACAAAATCATCGTCAAAACCAAAGGGCCGCCCGTTGGGTGGAGCGGTCAACAGGAATGCCGCTACTGAGCGAGTGTTCGGATAAATCTGGCCTGGTCGGTAGTAGTTGAGAAACGCCATCGTCTGCTTCGGAACAACCCGTTTTCCCAGCGCATCAAACAGGTCTGCCGGGCGCTCTGGCATCATCACCGAGTGGGTGACGACGTGATCTGGCAAGTCCTCGTCCAAGACTCCAAAGATGGCAACGCCAGAACACGACAGTCGCTTCGGGGCCTTCTTGGCGGGCGCTCCCATCAGGCCCTCAAGTATTCCGCCATCGAGAGCGCTGACCACGTAGTCGGCGTCGTAGGTGGCACGCTCGGTCACGACGGTGCCCCTAGATACGGAAATAACGGGCTCAGACAGATGAATCTCAACACCCGCGTGACGGGCAAGCTTCTCAAGGCCGAGCGCTATTTCATAAACGCCACCGCTCGGAACCCACACACCATCGGTGGCCATCACTGCCGCCATGCTGGCGTAAAGAGCAAGCGTTTTGCTGGGGGCAACGCCGGCGTTCAGTGTGTGAATGGCAACAACGTCTTTGAGCTCCTGGGGCATCCAGGGTAGTCCCTTGAGAAATGCCTCAGTGGTGAGCCTGGTTCCATATCGGGACAACAGGCGCCCCAGCGCCGGCAGCACCTTCGGGTCCCACGGATCCGAGACCAACAGGTCGGTAATGGCTGGCCCCAAGGTCCCGTGCTCGGCCTCAAATCGTGCCCACGCTTCGTGCCACGCGTGCCCGGCTTCCACGGGAAGGTTCGCTTCTGAACCCCGGTAGTAGTAGCGGCCCACTTCTGGCAAACGCTCGAGGGTTACCCCAGCAATATCGGCAGCACTCTGGCCAGCGGGCCCGAGTGCGTCGTAGGCCGCCATGACCTGCCGCCACACGTCAGGAAACGTCACCATCGAGGGCCCGGTGTCAATGCGTTGGCCAGCGAGCTCGATGCGCCGACTCTTGCCCCCAACCCAGTCCTGGCGTTCAACGACCGTGACCTGGTGGCCTGCTCGTGCCAACAGCGCGGAGGCTGCCAGCCCGCCAAGCCCTGCACCGATTACGACTATGCGCTTGGTCATGGAGCTGTGTAGGAACCAAAAGTGAGGGCTGCTACCAACTGCACCCCTGCCACAGCACCAGCCAAGTAAGGGAAGGCGACGGAGTACCGATAGAGACTCTTCGCCTGCGCTATCGTCGGCTTTCGCCACTGCGCAACGATCAGCCAGAGCGCCAAAATCGCATTCACAATGGCCACCGGGATGTTGACCATCCAAAACAACACCGTCGATACGCTCCACCAGAAGCCAGACCAGATCAGCGAGCCCTTCACACCAAACTTCACTGCCGTGGTGATGATGCCGACCGATCCGTCTTCCTCGATGTCTTGGATGGCGTCATAGACGTGCTTGGCCATCGACCAGGCCATCAGGCCAATCGCTGCCGCCCACAACGGTGTCTCCCCCAGGGCGTAGGGAACAAAGACCAGCGGGAAGGCGTAGTCGGCATTGGACACAGAGTCCAGAATCGGACGGCCTTTGAAACGCAGCGGTGTTGCCGAGTACTGCCAGAAGGAGAACGCGTAGAGCGCCATCCAGAAAACTGCCTCCCAGGGCAGTGTCGCAGCGAAGTAGAGCAAGAAAGGGACGTTCGTGAGGATGACGCCCCACCCAATCATTCGGGTCTCGGAGGGTTTGATCTTCGCGCCACCATAACCACCCTTGCGGTCGTTGTCGGCGTCGGTGTCCTGGTCATAGATGTCGTTGATGCCATAGATCAAAAGGTTGAAGGGGAACGTCACCCAGATCAGGATCGGAAGAATCTCCCACGTCCAGAGATAGCCAGAGAGCCACATACCAATGACGGTCGTGCCAATCGTGTTCACCCACAACACAGGGCGAGAAATCTCGATGAGCCGCCTAATCACGTCCCCAGCCTATCGGGGGTGCCAGCAAGCCTGGCTCAGGAAAGCTTGGGGCGAAGCGGTCCCCGGTGGAGCTTGTATTGCATGGCCTGGGCCACAGGCTTCATCTGGATCAGATCCAAATTCACGTGTCCGGGAAGTGACAGTGCATAGCCAACAACGTCGGCGACATCCTCCGCCGTGAGGGGACCATCGACGTCCTGATAGAGCGCGTCAAAGCGCGCCTCGTCACCGGAATAGCGCTTCAGGGTGAACTCCGGTGTCTTCACCATCCCCGGTGCAATCTCAACCACTCGGATGGGTTCACCGACGAGCTCTAACCGGAGCGCCCCCAGGGCGCCGTGCAGCGCATACTTCGCCGCGTTGTAACCCCCACCGCCTTCATAACTAATGAAGGCTGCGGTCGAGGACATAGCGACGATATCGGCATGACCACCGGTCACGCACTGCCTGCGAAGGCTTGGCAGCAGCGCCTTAATCATGCGCTGTGTGCCCAGCACATTGACCTCAAACATTGTCTGCCAATCCTCGGCATTCGCAACGCCCACCTCATCGTTACCCACGGCGAGACCTGCGTTGTTGATGAGGGCGGCGATGTCACCCGTGGACTGGGCGTAGGCAGCTATGCGCTCGACGTCGGCCGGGTCTGTGACATCACCGACAATAATCTCGCAGCCCGTCTCAGCGGCAAGTTTCTCGAGGCGATCAGCGCGCCTGGCAACACCAATGACGGACCAGCCTCTCGAGCGCAGCAGACGAACAGTCGCTTCGCCGATGCCCGAGCTAGCCCCAGTAACTAGGGCCCGCCTGGGTGCTGGGTCAGTGCCCACTACTCCCACCCACGGATCCCAAAACGACATTCCACTCATAGATTTCGCGACCAGTCACGACACCCTCTATCGAGAAGGGGTCTGCGTCCAGAAGTTTCTCAACATCCTCCACAGAGTCCGCTTCAAAAATCAGCAGGGCAGACGGAGTGGACCGCCCAGCGGTGGGTCCTGCGGTCAACAAACCACCCCCACCGAGAAGAGCCGTCAAATAAGCCCGGTGCGCTGGTCGGTGGGCAGCGAGTGCGTCGCTGTCGGCGACGTAGTGATAGGTGACCGCATAGACCGTCATCGCGGGCCTTAGAGAGCCTTGACGGAGGTGAGGACCTTGGTCAATGAATCCTTCGCATCCCCGAAGAGCAGGGTGGTGTTGGGTTCATAGAGCAATTCGTTCTCGATACCGGCGAATCCAGGGCGCATCGAACGCTTCAGGAAGACAACCTGCTTGGCGTCCCCAGCGTTGAGGATCGGCATTCCATAAATGGGCGAACCAGGGGTTGTCTTCGCGGCCGGGTTGACCACGTCGTTTGCGCCAACCACCAGACACACATCAGCGTTCTTGAACTGAGGGTTGACCTCGTCCATTTCCTGCAGCACCTCGTAAGGAACGTTGGCTTCGGCAAGGAGCACGTTCATGTGTCCTGGCATACGGCCGGCCACGGGGTGAATTCCGAAGACCACCTCGATGCCCTTGGCCTCGAGGGCCTTAGCCAGTTCATACATGGTGTGCTGTGCCTGAGCTACAGCGAGGCCATAACCGGGAACAACAATCACGCGCTGCGCGTAACCCAGAAGGATGGCAACATCCTCAGGCGAGCCCGACTTAACCGGGCGGTCCGAGACCTCAGTCGAGCCGGCAGTGGACCCGCCCTTGAAGGCGCCGAAGATGATGTTGCTGACGCTTCGGCCCATGGCCATCGCCATCGCGCGAGTCAGGATTGTTCCACTGGCACCCACGAGGGTTCCACCGACCAACAGCAGAGTGTTGTTGAGCACAAGACCAGACGCCGCAACAGCGAGACCGGTCATGGCGTTCAGCAGCGAAATAACGATCGGGACGTCAGCACCACCAACCGGCAGCACGACGAGAAGACCCATGATCAGACCCGCAACCATGAGGCCGACCGCCATCACAAAGTCGCCTTGCAACACGACGAGGACTGCCCCCACCAGGGACAGAATCGTGAGCGCGATCATTACGTACTGCTGGCCCTTGAAGATCACAGGCCTCGTGGTCATCATTTCCTGGAGCTTGGCGAAGGTGATCACCGAACCAGAGAAGGAGATGCTTCCGATGAAAATCGTGAAGGCCACAGCAATCAAGAATCCGAGCGTGTTCGCGGCCTGCAGCTCAAGAAGTGCTACGACGGCGGCTGCGCCACCACCCACACCGTTGAAGAGTGCAACAAGCTGTGGCATCTGGGTCATCTTGACCATGCGGGAGGCGGGAACAGACAGGATTGTTCCCAGACCAATCACCAAAAGAATCCAGCCGATGTTGCTGAGCTCTTCGGCCAAGAAGACAGTGACGATACCGACCAGCGCACCAAAAGCACCGATCAGGTTGCCTCGTCTGGCGGACTTTGGCGAGGACAGGCCCTTCAGCGCAAGGATGAAGGCAGCAGCCGCAAAGAGATAGAGAAGTGCTTCAACTTCAGGAGTAATCATGCTCATGATGCGGCCCCTTCGGAAGACTTCTTCTTACCGGAGAACATTTCCAACATGCGGTCGGTGACGACGAAGCCACCGACTAGGTTCACTGTGGCCATCAGCACGGCGAGCAGAGCAAGAATCAGGATGCCGGTGGTCTTTGCGTGACCGGCGACGATGATGGCACCGACCAGGATGATGCCGTGGATTGCGTTAGCGCCAGACATCAAGGGGGTGTGCAGGGTGCTCGACACCTTCGAGACGACTTCGAAGCCGACGAACACCGCCAGCACGAAGTAGGTCAACACGATGATGGATTCCATTACTTCTTGCCTTTCTTCGCTGCACCGGCGGCAATAGCCTCGGCAGTGGGCTCATGACGAATCTGGCCATCGTGGGTCAAACATGCCCCCGCAACAACCTCATCCTCAAAATCTGGCTGGACTTTCTTGTCCTTGGTCATCAACTCGAGCAAGTTGGAGATGTTCTTCGCGAACAGACGCGATGCGTCATACGCCATACTCGAGGGCACATCCTTCATACCGACCAGGGTGATCGCGCCACCGGTCTTGCCGACCGAAATGGACACGTCTTTTCCGGGCTGAGATCCTTCGACGTTTCCGCCGGTTTCGGCGGCAAGGTCGATGATGACCGAGCCTGGCTTCATGCCCTTCATCATCGCTGAGGTGATGAGCCGAGGAGCCGGACGTCCAGGGATTGCCGCAGTCGTAATGATGACATCTGCGGCACTCACGTAGGGGGTGAGAAGCTCCTGCTGACGCTTGACGCGGTCTGCTGCCAATTCCTTGGCATAACCGCCTGCGCCATCGGCCGCAGCATCAAGCTCGAGCTCAATGAAGGTTCCACCCATCGAGCGAACCTCATCCGCAGAAGCGGACCGGACGTCGTAGGCCATGACCTTGGAGCCAAGCCGCTTTGCCGTGGCGATCGCCTGGAGACCAGCAACACCAGCACCGAGGACCAAAACCGTTGCCGGAGGAACAGTTCCAGCGGCGGTCATATAGAGGGGGAAAAAGCGAGGAAGGCGCATCGCGCCTTCTAGGACACAGCGATATCCAGCAACCAGGGCCTGCGAGGTCAGAGCGTCCATGGACTGCGCGCGGGAGATTCTGGGGACAAGCTCGAGAGCAAAAGAAGTGATCTTGTTATCGCGCAGCGCCTTAACCGCATCGGTCTCTGAGGCCGGGGACATAAGGCCCACCGTCAAGGTGCCCTTCTTGAGCTTCTTGATCGTCGCCGGAGCAAGAGGCCTCACGTGGGCAAGAACATCGACTTTGCCGGGGTCAACCGTGGGGGCGATAGTCGCACCGGCGGTCTTGTAGTCCTCATCGGCGTAGCCGGCCAAGACGCCAGCGCCTTTCTGGACGGTGACCTTGAGGCCCTTGCCGACTAACTGCTTGACCGACTCTGGTGTGGCCGCAACCCGGTTTTCACCAGAAATCGGCTCTTTGAGAACTCCGACAATCATTGATTCACCCTCGACTGGTTAGTGACATTCCCCGGGCAAACTAACCCCAGGGTGAGTAGCCACCACCGTACCAGAAAGGCCGGGGCACTCAGCGGTCGCCGGGCTCTAATTCCTCGTCGCCAACGTGGGTGCTGCGGACTTTCGCTGTGTAGAAATGGCCCTGGTTCCGCATAACGAAGTATGCGGCCGCCGCAGCCAACACAATGGACAGCAACCCGAGGCTTGCAGCTACGACGAGAGCAACATCGCCCCATGCGAGAACCGAAGACTCTCCGACAACATTGGGTTGTTCATCCACGAATGAAGCGTATCAAATACCTAACTGAATTTAGTTATTTATACGACTCGATTAAGTCGATCATCATCGCAATGTGATTGTCGATCAGTTGATTCGTGATTGGTTTGATTTCCGGAATAGAGCGTGAGGGAAGGTGTTGGCCTGCGACCCAGACAGAAACTCCGAGTGTTGACCACGACACGGTAGGAACCAGTGCCCGGAGCTCGGGGTCCATGAAGAGATCCATACGAGGAATCGATCCAAGTCCCCACGGAGGGTCGGATACCTCACCGTTGCGAATGTCTTTGATGAGTGACCCCACCCGGGCGAGATTCAATTCGAAGCCTTGATTCATGATGTCGCCGAATGTTGTGCGGACCACATAGGAGACGTCCTTCGCGGCCAGCGGGTAGTTGAGCACGGCCCCCCAGCCACCCATCTCCTCCGTTTCCTTGATTTCCGCCAAAATCCAGGCCGCTAGTCGGTCTTTGGGGTTGCGAGGGGCGCGCTGCACCGCCGCCCAGAGGTTATCGACGTATCGCAAATACATCATGTGTGCCGCCTCGGCGATGAGTGCGTCTCGACCCCCGAAATAGTGGTTGACCATCGGGTAGGTGATGCCGAGTCGATCACAGACGCTCGAGACGTTAAACGAGGTAGGGCCTGCCTTAGCGACCTCGTCAAAAGTGATGTAGAGAATCTTCAGGCGCATCGGGGGCTGCGGGTCTGAACCAAAACGCAACCAGTACGAATCTACGAGGGCTTTGTCGGGATGGGTCGTGTCAGAGAGCTTTCGTCTCGCCATATCCCCCCCAGACTGTCTACCTAGCGTGACAAACCATACTCCACAAAAAAAATCAGAAGGTTAACAAAATTTCGGAATCAGCCGACCAGTCGACTTCGCATAGCTTTCATAGCTTGAGTGGCGCTCAGCCAGCATTGTTTCCTCACTCGACGCCTTGATGGACAGCACCACAAAAAGCGCAATCCAACCCACGATGTGTCCCGCGGATGCGCCGAGAACAACGAGTCCCAGTGCTGCCAACAGCACACCCGTGTAGATGGGGTGGCGCACAAATCGATACACCCCTGTCGTGACAAGCTCTGCGCCATCCTTCGGGATAGGGGTGGGTGTGAGTGCCGGGCCAAGACGCATTCCCCCAGCACCAGCAACCAGCGCTCCCGCAGCAATCAGAATGCCGGCAATAACAAAGGTCGCAAGGGTGCGCGGCCATAGATCAGCCGGCGGAAGAACCACCAGCTCAGCAAGGAGTCCGAACTGTGCCCCGACGAGCGCCCATGCCACAGAAGGTTTCATCTCTGAAGGGTATCCGCGGCATTGCTGCGCGCGTCCCCGCCACTCCCGGTCTTCGTCTAGCGTGAAGGTCGCCTTGCCCACATACCCCATGGGGTATATTGTGTACTCAACGAAAGGATCCGCACATGCCCACCATTGACCTCACTCACGACGACTTTGAAAAGACCGTCACGTCCGAGGGAATCACCCTGGTTGATTTCTGGGCTGACTGGTGTGGCCCCTGTCGCGCATTCGCGCCGGTTTACGACGAGGCCAGCCTCAAGCACCCGGATGTCACCTTCGGCAAAGTAGACACCGAAGCCGAGCAGGCCTTGGCCCAGGCCGCAAACATTCGCTCGATCCCCACCCTCATGGCCTTTCGGGATGGGATCCTCGTCTTTGCCCAGCCAGGCGCTCTGCCCGCACCGGCTCTAGAAGAAGTAATTACCGCCGTAAAGGCCTTGGATATGAACGATGTCCGCGCCGAGCTGGAGAAGGCGCAAGCCGAAGCGACCGCCGACGCCTAAAGCTCGGCGCGCGAGCGGAAGGTTCGACGAACCTTCTCCACGAAGTTTTTGGCCGGTGGCTCGTTGTAGCCATCGGCTCGCTCTTGCCCCGACATTGCGGCAATAGCATCCATGACCTCATCGGTCGCGTGACGGCGAGCCCGGCCTGAGTCCGCTTTGCCGTGTTTGGAGAGATCCAGGGGTTTACCAAATTGGATGGTGACCTTGGCCGGCTTAATCCCCGTCGAGCCAATCGGCTGGACCTTGTCCGTGCCATGAAGTGCAACGGGCACCACCACCACGCCCGCGGTGAGCGCTAGCCAAGCAACGCCGGTCTTCCCGCGATACAGCCTGCCATCGCGCGAGCGTGTGCCCTCCGGGTAAATCGCAAAAGCTTCCCCGTCGTTGAGGAGGCCTAATCCAGCGTCCAAAGCCTGCTGGGCGGCCTGCCCTGCGCCTCGGGAGACAGGAATCGCACCAATGCCTCGGAAAAAGGTCCGAGAGATAAACCCTTTGATTCCAGTCCCGGTGAAATACGTATCTTTGGCCAAGAAGGACACTGGCCTGGGCGCAAACAAAGTAATCACAACGCTGTCGATAAAAGACAGGTGGTTACTCGCCAGAATCACCGGACCAGAACGAGGAACATTCTTTCGGCCAATAATGGTTGCCCGAAACAAAGCCCTAGCAATAGGGCCCAGGGTCATCCGGCTGACTAGCTTGAGCATAAAGACCTAACGGCGGGTAGAACGTTTTTTCACCTTAGCGGGAATGCCCACGGCAAGCGCGCCGGCGGGCACATCCTCCAACACGACGGACAGAGCGCCGATGATCGCATCATCGCCAATGGTGACCGACCCAAGAATTGCCGCTCCCGTTCCGACAGACACACGGTTGCCCAGCTGCGGGTGGCGTCGCCCCACCGCGTGGTCACGGCTCGTGGGGGTTTTCCCGCCCAACGTCACGCCGTGATAAATCAAGCAATCATCGCCAACAACCGCGGTTTCGCCGATC
The DNA here is from genome assembly GCA_044341675.1 of Pontimonas sp. Classification (GTDB taxonomy): domain Bacteria; phylum Actinomycetota; class Actinomycetes; order Actinomycetales; family Microbacteriaceae; genus Pontimonas. Next base: position 41,688 of record JBIIRH010000004.1, on the reverse strand, counting down.
ACCACACCCATGCCGTGATCAATCACGACCCGGCGCCCGATGGTGGCTCCCGGGTGAATCTCAATGCCAGTAATGAATCGGGAGAGGTGTGAGATCAGGCGAGCTGGCAAATACCAACCCCACGACCACAGGCTGTGGGCACCGCGATGCCACCACAGGGCGTGCACGCCGGGGGAGGTCAGGAAAACCTCGACCTTGGTGCGGGCAGCAGGATCCCGCTGTCGCATCGCTTCGATATCTTCGCCGATGCGGGTGATGGGAGGCATGTTAGCTTTCGAGACCCTCGTATAAAATAGTGGACAAATAACGCTCACCAAAGCTTGCCAGAATAACCACGATGGTGGCGCCAGCATATTCAGGACGGTGGGCCAGCTCGACCGCTGCCTGAGCAGTCGCCCCGGAGGAAATACCGCCGAGAATGCCCTCTTCAGCGCCCAGTCGTCGCGCCATCGACACCGCGTCAGCGCTGGTCACATCGATGACCTCGTCATAAATGGTCTGGTCCAAGATGGGCGAAATGAAGTTCGGCCCGATTCCTTGAATCTTGTGCGGGCCAGCCTCACCACCATTGAGAAGAGGCGATTCAGCGGGCTCAACACCAATAACTTTCAGACCTGGCTTCTTAGCTTTGAGCGCCTGGCCAGTTCCAGTCAGGGTGCCACCGGTGCCAACCCCGGAGACAAACACATCAACGGCGCCATCGGTGTCCCGCCAGATTTCTTCCGCTGTTGTCCGACGGTGGATTTCTGGGTTTGCTTCATTCTCAAACTGGCGGGCCAAGACAGAACCCGGGATCGACTCGGCAATTTCCAGAGACTTAGCGATACACCCCGTCATTCCCTCCGCCCCAGGGTTCAGGACCAACTCTGCTCCGTAAGCGCGCAAGAGCATCCGGCGCTCCATGCTCATCGTGTCTGGCATCACGAGGATGGCCTTGTAACCGCGAGCGGCTGCGACCATCGCTAGTGCGATACCCGTGTTGCCACTGGTGGCCTCGACGATTGTGCCGCCTGGCTTAAGTTCGCCGGAGGCCTCGGCTGCATCAACGACAGAAATGGCGAGCCGGTCCTTGACCGAAGACGACGGGTTATAGAACTCGAGCTTGGCCAACACGGTCGCGCCTGCGCCCTCGGTCACTCGATTCAGACGCACGAGCGGGGTGTTCCCAAACGCTTCCGTGATGTTTCCATAAACCAAAGACACGATGCTCCTTTTATCGCAGGGCCAACGCGACTAAGAGTATTGGTTTGTGGCCAGGGGCGCCTCCTGGGAGGTAATACTGTTACGAGGATGAAAGTTCATTCGTGCTGACCGTTGCCCTCGGGCTCATTGGGGCTCTCACTTACGGCGCTGCCGACTTCTTTGGCGGTCTTGCTGCGCGCAGGTCCTCGACCATCCTGGTCACTGCCGGGATTGCCATCGTCGGCCTCATTGGCATTGCAGGCGCCGCCCTCTTCATTCCAGCCGTGAACAGTGCGGATGCGTGGTCCTATGGCGTTGCCTCAGGAGTTGCTGGAGCGATTGGCATCGGCTTGCTCTATGGCAGTCTCGCCATTGGACCCATGAGCATTTTGTCGCCAGCAACGGCGTTCATCTCCGCCATCGTTCCCGTCAGTGTGGGTTTGGCTGCCGGTGAAGGCGGCGGGCCAAGCTTTTTCATCGCTATGGCGCTGGCGCTCGTTGCGGTCGTGTTAGTCGGATTTGTTCCGGAAAAAGGAGCCGTGAGGCCCAGGCCTCTCGGGCTCATCATGGCTGCGGGGTCAGGGACGTTTATTGGACTCACCATCGTTCTGATTGATCTCTCACCCGCTAACTCCGGGGTTATTCCACTGGTTGCCAATCGCATCGCGTCATCAACGCTGCTGCTCTTGGCGGTTGGCGCTGTGGTAATTGCGCGCATGGCACGCTCACGAACCCCAAAACTGCCGGGCCTCGCAGAGATGGGCAAGCTTTGGCCAATTGTTATTGCTGCCGGCATCTTTGATGTTGTGGCCAACATCGCCGTGATCTATGGTCTTCGGCTTGGTGAGTTGAGCGTCGTCTCGGTTCTCGTTGCGCTCTATCCGGCAGGAACAATCCTGCTCGCCTCAGTGGTGCTGCGGGAGCGCATAGCCCTCGTCCAGTGGTTCGGATTGGGGCTTGCGCTCGCCGCAAGCGCACTACTGGCTGTTTAGACGGCTTCGAACGCCTTCACGTCCGAGGGACGCATGTCCCTGGGTTCTACAGAAATACCCGCAGTCTTCATCAAGTCCATCAACCTGCGAGCTCGCGCACGCGTGGTCAAGGTGATGACCGTGCCCTTCTTGCCCGCACGACCGGTGCGACCGGAGCGGTGAACATAGGACTTGTGGTCATCGGGGGGATCGACCTGAACAACGGTGTCGATGTCATCGACGTGAATACCGCGGGCGGCAACATCGGTGGCCACCAATACGCTGACTCGACCAGAGGTGAGCTTGTCCAGGTTGCGCTGACGACGAGCCTGGTTCAGATCGCCGTGCAGGCTGACAGCGGGAATGCCTTCATCGTCGACCATGTCGGCAAGTTCCTCGGCAAACGCGCGGGTGCGCGCGAACATCAGCGTCTTACCACCCTTGCGGGCCAGCTCGATCACCATGTCGCGCTTGTCACGCTGGTCAACGACCCAGACCTGGTGGTCAATCGTCGATGACTCCTGGTTCTCACCAGCAACTTCAAACACAGCAGGGTCACGGAGGAATTCACGCACGATGTTGGACACTCCGGCGTCCAGGGTGGCGGAGAACAAGAGTCTCTGCCCCTCGGGCGAAGTGGCGCTGAGGATGCGCTGCAGTGGCTCAATGAAGCCAAGCTCACTCATGTGGTCAGCCTCATCGACAACCGAGATCATGACCTGCGACACATCGAGCTTGCGCCTGGCGATCAAGTCTTCGATGCGCCCCGGAGTTCCGATGACGATGTCAACACCGCGCTCAAGAGCGCCGATCTGACGGCCCAGCGGAACACCACCATAAACCTGGGTCGTGAACAGGCCAACACTGCGGGCAATGGGCTGCACCGTCCGGTCGATCTGAAGAGCCAGCTCCCTGGTGGGGGCAAGAATCAACGCGCGTGGTGCGCGGCCAATGGCGCGCTTCACACCGTTCTTGGACATCTGCAACAAGCGCTCCACCAACGGAGCGGCAAAGGCAATGGTCTTGCCCGATCCCGTGCGGCCACGTCCCAGAACGTCGCGTCCGGTCAATGCCACGGGGATAGTTGCAGCCTGCAGGGCAAACGGCGTTGCGGCTCCAAGCTCGCGAATGGCTTCCACAATGCGTGAGCCAAGGCCCAGGTCACCAAACTCCATGCCTTCTGCTGAATCAGCAGTGACCTGAATGGCGGCAAGCGCATCGTGAACAACGGAGGGGAAACTGGGGCGCGAAGAACGCTCTGATTGGCGGGGGCGATCATCGAACGAACGCGCCGGACGACCAGGGCGCTCACCAGAGGAACGCTCGTATCGGCCTGCGCGGTCGGAGGATGGGCGATCAGTGCTGGTCCGGTCAGAACCGAAGCGGTCTGAGCGAGGACGGTCTGAGTCAGCACGACTGGGGCGCGATGGGCGCTCGCGGTCAAATCTTTCACCCCGTGCCGGACGGTCTCCATATGCGGGACGTTCGCGCTCAACGCGCTCACCGCGAGCGGGACGATCCCCCGATGCGGGACGGTCATACTGCGGGCGCGAGGCACGCTCACCGGTGGCGGGGCGCTCACCGTAGGTGCGTGCTGGACGGGCTGAACGATCGCCGTGGGCGGGTCGTCCTCCTGTTGCGGGACGCGAAGGACGGTCGTCGCGCGCTGGGCGCTCGGTGGAGGCGGGGCGTTCGCCGCGCTCGGGGCGTGAGCCCTCGGGACGCGGACGCGCTTTTTTAGCATCCTGGAAGGAGGTGCGCTTGGTTGGGGGGCGCCACGAAGACGCCTGCTTTTTCTGAGGCATGGGTTTAGCTTTCGTGATGATTATTTGAGGAGAAGAGGCGTCACATTCACGCCCAACCCAGATCACCACTAGCCAGACCGGGGCTGTTTCGTCTACACATTACGGCCGCTCTCACGATTGTGAGGCGATGGCCCTCGAGGACTGCCTACAGCGGCACCAACTCTTGTTCCAGGAGCAACGGTACCAGGTGATGGAGGTTTAGGATAGGGGTGTGCCCCGCGCCCTTCACTACATCAGACGCTGGGGGCAACTCCTCTCAGGCCTGTTCCTCTTTGGTTTCGCAGCCGCCATGATGTTGCGCTCCGGGTTCGGTGTTGACCCCTGGACAGTTTTTGCCGAGGGCATCCACATCACCTGGGGCTTTCGCATCGGGTGGGTCATCGTGATTACCGGCGCCGTTGTCCTGCTGATTTGGATACCCCTTCGCCAAAGGCCGGGGCTGGGAACGATCCTCAACGTCTTTCTCATTGGGCCAGCCATGGAGGTTGGGTTGGTGCTCGTTGACACACCAGAGTCGCTTGTGCAGAGGGGATTCCTCTTTGCCGCCGGGTTGCTCATGATGGGAATCGCGAGTGGCCTCTATATCGGCGCCCGCTTTGGGCCAGGGCCGCGCGATGGCCTGATGGTGGGATTCAACGCCAGATTTGGCTGGCCGATGTGGATTGTGCGCACGGTGGTGGAGGTCACCGTGCTGACTATCGGATGGGTACTCGGTGGCAGTTTTGGTGTGGGAACAGTAATTTTTGCGCTCAGCATCGGAACGCTTGCCCAGCGCTCCATCACAGTGTTTAGGGTTCCTGACTACCCCACAAAATCAATGGGTACATAGACGTCCTGCACGCGGTCATCGAGCGCTGTGTGGTCGTTCCTTGTGTAGAGACCACAGAGACGCTCCCGGCAGTCAACGTTCGCATCGGCAAAACCTGGCACCTCGATGTAGGCGGTGAAGGTGCCTTGCTCGTGGTCAACAAAGCTTCTGGCACCAAACAGGCGCCACGCCCACTGGTCATTAATCCAGTTAGAGGGAGCGTATTCGATGGCTCCCGCCTCACTCATCTCGCCCGGTGTTGTGGAAGGAACCCCACCCAAGCAAGGCCCTGGCTTCTCATTCAGCGCATCGGGAACAGCGCAGATGGCGACATAGATGCCTGAGTCTGGGTTGTACCCAGATCCGGTCACGATGATTCGGTCGCCAGCAATCAAGCGGTCCAGGCCGCGGTCCGCAGCGTTCTCGAGCGCCGCGCTAAGAACCCTGGTGCGACCATCGTCACCGCTGGCCTCAACCGAGGCGGGATACCCCTCAACAATCAGCTCCTGACCAGAGAGACCCTGAGGATCCGCCATCACAATGGGGGCGACTAACCAGGCCACGAAACCACCGGTCACGAGGAGAATTCCGGCTAAGACCCAGAGGACACGGCGCAGTATCGGTCGTTTGTTCGCAGCCACCGCCTCAGTCTAGGAGGGCTACTTGCGCACTACCCTCAGACTGTGAAGCTATGGCCAGTTCTCGCGGTTGCCCTCGGCGGTGCACTGGGCACGCTCGGGCGCATTGGCGCTGACCTCGCCATGGCGGGGCTGCCTGGTGGCCACGAGTGGGCAACGCTTGGCGTAAACCTGCTCGGATCCCTGGGCCTGGGGCTAGTCACTGGCCACGGTCTGCCCGGTCTCTCGAGTGCGCTTCGCGATGGACTCACGGTCGGTGTGCTCGGTTCCTACACAACGATGTCGGGTATCGCCATCATTGCGGTTGCCCTGCCCGCTCTTGGCGCGGTCTATGTGCTCGGCACCGTGGCGCTCGGAATCGCAGCTGCCTGGACGGGCTACCTGGTCGGACGGCGGCTCTCATGAGCGCTGAACTGCTCCTTCTCAGCGTCGCGCTGGGATCACTAGGCGCCCTAGTGCGATATGGAATCCAGGCGTGGAGCGCTAGGACTGACACGGGACGAATCGGCATTCTGGCGGCGAACATTGTGGGCTCTGCCCTCGCCGGCGCTCTCTTCGCACTGCCCGAATCCTTCCTCACAGCGGCAATCCTTGCCGGGTTCTGCGGCAGCCTGACGACTCTCTCAACCATGGTCGTGCATCTTCTTCCGGTGCCGGGCGCACCCCCGCTTCGCTCACGCCTGTGGCTAAGCCTCTGGCACGTAGCTGGCAGCGTCGGTGCAGCAGTTGTGGCCCACAGCGTTGTCGCGCTGTGGCTTGTGAATTAGCCAGAGTGCGCGAAGGGCTGCGTGATACACTCGCGACGATTTATATCTCTTCTTATCAGCGAGTTTCTTCACCTAGTTGATGTCGATAAAGGAGTGACCGAATGGGTCGCGGCCGTCAGAAAGCAAAGCACACGAAAGTCGCTCGGGAGCTTAAGTATTTCAGCCCCGACACTGACCTCAGCCAACTGCAAAAAGAGTTGGCAGGCTCTTCCGACCACGAGTCGCCCGACTATGACAAGTGGGCTGATCTAGACGAGGAATCTGAGGACAAGTAAGTCCCGACCAGCCTCACGGCTCCTCCGGAAACGCCCTTCGCCTCAGTGATCGCTCCCTCTGGGTTCGCTCCCTTGGTTGCCGCGATCTCACCTACCCGCCACGCTGAGTGACCGTGGCGTTGGAGTGTTGCTGCCAGCGCGTCAGCCTGGGTGGCATCAACCACGAGGGCCATTCCAATTCCCATGTTCCAGGTGTCCTCGACATCGGTGGTGGTGAAGCCTCCGGCTTCGGCGAGTACGCCAAACACCGGAGGTGGGGCCCACGTGGCGCGGTCCACATCAAGGGAGACTCCCTGGGGCAAAACGCGAGAGAGGTTCTGGGCGATCCCGCCGCCCGTCACGTGGCTCATGCTGTGAATGGCGCCTGGGTGAGCAGCTAGGGTCGCGACAAGCGCCGAGGTGTAGAGCATCGTCGGCTCCAATAGCTCGAGCCCAAGCTCCCGACCAAAATCGTCGCGGTGGTCGGTGTAGGACCATCCAGCCTCCGACACAATCTTTCGCACGAGAGAAAACCCGTTGCTGTGGAGACCGCTCGAGGCGAGAGCCAGCACGACGTCGCCTGGTGCCACCCGATGAGAACCCAAGAGATCTGCCGCTTCCACAACACCCGTTGCTGCGCCAGCGACGTCATAGTCTTCAGGGCCCAGCAAGCCTGGGTGCTCAGCGGTCTCACCGCCCACGAGGGACACTCCTGAGTCAGCGCAGGCCTTCGCGATGCCCTCGACAATCGAGGCAATCCGCTCCGGCACTACTCGCCCACAGGCGATGTAGTCCGTCATAAACAGTGGCGTTGCACCGACGACCACAATGTCGTCGACCACCATTCCTACGAGGTCGTAGCCAATCGTGTCGTGCTTATCAAGGGCCTGGGCGATGGCCACTTTTGTTCCCACGCCATCGGTCGATGTGGCAAGAACGGGCTTCTGAAACGAGGTCATAAACGACGCGTCATACAGGCCAGCAAAGCCTCCAATGCCCCCCATCACCCTCGAAGAATGGCTGGCCTGGACAGCTTTTTTCATCAGATCGACAGCTCGGTCGCCGGCACCCGTGTCAACACCACTGCGGGCATAAGGCGAAGTTTCCGGCACGGACCAAGTCTAGTCCGGGCCTGGCTTCTGGCATGGGGATAACTTCGGCGGCCTTCGCGGGACTCTCTTTAGCCTCGGGGAATGATTCAACGACGAAGCAGCACACCTGGCGCATTTTCTCCCCTGACCACCTGGATTGGAGTGGTCATCTTGGGCTCAGCTCTGACCACGTCGGTTGTCCCCCCGGCACTGGCCAACTCTGTGGCAATCACGACATCCAGCATCAGCTGGCCTGTTGCCCAGGTGAACAACGGCATCATCAGTGGCGGCGCACCCCGCGACTACGTGAGTGGCTTAGCCGGTTGGGGCGCCGCCCCATTGAGCTCTGTCGGCCAGATGGGCATGGAATGGACTTCCCCCTTCCACCCCGCCCGCAGGGAGCCGTTCTTTGGGGCTCTCGAAGAGTCCTCTCTCGCTCCCGGTGGGCGCTCAACCTGGACAACAAGTGGTCTGCTCTCGCCACGACCCGAACAGAACTTCTTTGCGACGATCGCAACGCGAGCAGAACACAATCAGATCGCATGGACAATCGACCTTCTGGCTCTCGATGAAGACGCCATGGGGCCCAACCGATTCTTCTGGGTGGCTGATCTTGCACCTGGCTATCAAGCGGTCTACTCCACGCCAGCGCCCGGGCAGCTGGTCATCAGTGATGCCAGCAATACTCACCCGACGCTGGTTTTCCGCGCCACAACCACCGCGGGCACTCTGCAGTGGGGTGGCGGAGGCATGTATACAGATGCCCTGGTCAACGGCGAGCAAAAGCCAACGCTCTATGTCTATGGCACCAACGCCATGGAAATGCGCATCTCCATCACGCTGGGCATCATCGACCACGATCCCTGCTCATCGACCACGGCCACCAACTTCGCCACGGCTAATGCGACCGCGCCGGCAACCCTGTGGCCCAGCATCACCGAGTGCCTCGGTGATGCCAACTGGGTGCTCGAGGCAAACACCTCCGGGGTCGTGAGCATCCCCTTGGGTCCAGAAACCCCCGCGCTTGCTGCTGGGCAGGATCGGATCCTGAGCATTTCAGGGCTTCCGGATGGTCTCAGCTGGGAGCAGCTTCCCTCCGATGGCACGGGAATCAGTATCAATCTCAGCGCCACCGACGCTGTCTTTCCCGGCGACTACCCCCTCACATTTGAAGCGGTAACAACGACCACCACGGGAGGTGTCCTCCAGCGCTCACAACCTTTGCGCTCCACCGGTTCGCTTCGCGTTGATCCCGCACCCATCATCATCGAAGAACCAGAACCGGAACCGGAACCAGAGCCCGTTCCTGAGCCAGAACCCGTTCCGGATCCGGAACCTGTCCCAGAACCCGTCCCAGAACCCGTCCCAGAACCGGACCCTGTTCCAGAACCAGAACCTGTGCTGGACCCCGAGCCAAGCCCCGAGGTTGAAGCAGAGCCTGCCCCGGCCGAGAGCACACCGGAAGAACCTGTGGTTGTTGAGCAGGCAGAGCCTGCCCCCTACCAAGAACCTGCAGCGGTGTTGGTTGTTGAGAGCGCACCAGTGGAGGCTCCTGTGATGCCTGAGGCGCCCACCGTCGTCGAAGTGCGAGATGTGGAGCCCGCGGGCCTTCCTGAACCAGCGTTCATGCCCAGTGAGCCCGCCGAGATTCCCCTGAGCCCCCGGGAACCAAGAAAATTCGCCATCCCGGAGAGTGTCAGTCCACCAGAACCTCGTTTCGCTGGAGCCTGGCTCGGTCTGAGCTTGATGCTGAGCCTCGCAGCCGGGGGTCTCATCGCGGCCCTTCGGCGCTGGCGCAAGGAGGCGGTGGAATAGCAACCGATGGTGGGCGTGTGTGACAGACTTGGACCGTCAGGTCGGGTTTGGGAACAGGAGATAGGGCTCCTCAATGTGCGGCATTGTCGGCATCGTCTCCTCCACACCGGTCAACCAGCAGGTCTATGACGCTCTTGCGCTCCTGCAACACCGTGGTCAGGATTCCACTGGAATTGCGACCCTCGAGGACCAGACGCTGCACCTTCACAAAACCAACGGGCAGGTTCGCGAGGGCTATCGCACCCGCGACATGCGAGGCCTTCTTGGCACGGTGGGCCTCGGCCACGTTCGCTATGCCACCAGGGGTAACGCCAAGAAAGAGCAAGAAGCTCAACCGTTCTATGTGAACGCCCCGTATGGCATCGTCCTTGTTCACAACGGAAACCTCACCAACACGCGAGAGCTAACCGCTGAGCTTCAGACGAAGGACCGTCGTCACCTCAACACCACCTCAGACACCGAGCTTTTGGTCAACGTTCTGGCCTCGGAGCTTCAGTCCGCAGGTGCTGGGAGTAATTTCTCCACCGACAACGTGTTTGAGGCAATCTCCGCCGTCCACCGCCGGGTCGAAGGCTCTTATGCGGCAATCGCACTTATTGCCGGCCATGGATTGTTGGCGTTTAGGGATCCCTTTGGCATCAGACCCTTGATTCTGGGAAAACGCCAAGCCGGCCTGGTGGGCGATGAGTGGATCGTTGCGAGTGAATCCCTGGTTCTTGAGGCCAGCGGCTATGACATCGTTCGCGATGTCGCCCCCGGCGAAGCAATCTTCATCGGCAGAGATGGCTCGATGGTGTCGAAACAGTGCGCGAGCGTCACCCGCCTTGCCCCCTGTTCTTTCGAGTATGTCTACCTAGCTCGGCCAGACTCCGTGATGAACGGTATTTCCGTCTATGAGGCTCGCCTGCGACTCGGTGACAAGCTCGCTGACACGATTGCCAAGCACGCTCCCATTGATTCCATCGACGTGGTGATGCCCATCCCCGACTCTGCGCGTCCGGCAGCCATGCAGGTCGCCAGAAAGCTGGGGCTCGAATACCGCGAGGGCTTTTACAAGAACAAGTACATCGGGCGGACCTTCATCATGCCCGGCCAAGCCGAGCGCACCAAGAGTGTCCGCCAGAAACTCAACGCCATGTCCAGCGAGTTCGCCGGTAAGAACGTGTTAATCGTCGACGATTCAATCGTGCGAGGCACAACCTCGAGAGAAATCGTCGATATGGCGCGGGAGGCCGGGGCGAAGTCAGTCACCTTCACTTCCGCAGCGCCGCCCGTGCGATTCCCCCACGTCTACGGCATCAATATGCCAAGCAAGCGTGAGCTCGTCGCTGCGGGAAAGACAATTCCCGAAATTGCCCGCGAGATTGGCGCTGATCACCTGATTTATCAAGAGGTTGAGGACATGCGAGACGCCATCATTCAGGGCTCATCGGTCACCGAACTCGACATGAGCTGTTTCACGGGCGAATACGTCACGGGAAGCGTCAGCGAGGAATACCTCACCTGGGTGGAAAACAACCAGTCGAGCTAGTCGCTCTGGCGTTCCATCTGGACAACGGTCATCTTCTTCTTCGAGCGCACATCAATGACCAGCCACACGATCACTCCGAGCGCAATCGATCCGCTCACGCCAAACAGGGCGAAGTAGGCAAAGAGGGCGATAAACCCAATCGACGGGTCTGAAGGATAGAGTCCGGTCACGATTGCCGTGCCAAAGAATCCGAGCAAGCCAAAGACGAGAACGAACGCCATCAACTTTGGCGAACGCCGAAGCTGAACCTCGTGCTTGTCTGGTGTGGAACGCTTCGCCATGTCTCTAGGGTATCGAGACGCAGGGCAGGAACTCTGAGAGATTTGAGCGCTCGCCAGAGGCCTGAACCAGGCCCTCCTCCAGTGCATCGGAAAACGCAACGCGTCCGGTCGCTAGGCTCAGCCAGGCCTCAGGTGACATTTCCACCACAGCGGGAGGAGTTCCCCGGGTGTGACGGGGGCCTTCAATAACCTGGACCGCTCCGTAGGGGGGAACGCGAACCTCAACACTGGACCCCGGAGCCCGCGTCGCTAGAACCTGAAGGCAATAGCGGACAGCACACGCCATATCGGCGCTGGCTGCGCTGCCACTGGCCCAGAGGGCGAGGGCAGCCGTGCCCTCGGCGTCTGAGATCTTTGGTTTCCCCACCAGCCTCACGCTAGCAAGCTCTCGCCGGTAGGGTAAGCGCGTGAAGATTTTGGTCCTGGGATCTGGTGCTCGCGAGCACACCATCATCCAGGCACTGCGCCGCGACCCAGATTCTCATGAGATTTTGGCGGCTCCCGGCAACGCCGGAATTGCTGCTGACGCGGACATCGTCGCGCTGGATCCGACCAACCCCCGGGTCGTCACGGACTTTGCCACATCGAGCGACATCGACCTTGTCATTATCGGTCCAGAAGCCCCTCTAGTTGCGGGAGTCGCTAACCGGCTCCGGGCTGCGGGGATTCCTGTGTTTGGGCCAGATAGCGACGCTGCGGCACTCGAGGGCTCCAAAGCTTTTGCGAAGGACGTGATGAAAAGCGCCGGGGTTCCCACTGGTCAGGCGTGGAGCGTTGAGACCAGCGAAGAACTCATTCGCGCACTGGACCAGTCGGAGGGCCCCTACGTCGTCAAAGCCGATGGCCTTGCCTCAGGCAAGGGTGTCCTGGTCACTGAAGACCGCCAGGCTGCGATCGAGCACGCTGAGTTTTATCTCCAACACGGCCCGGTGTTGGTGGAAGAGTTCCTGTCGGGGCCGGAAGTGTCGCTGTTCTTCCTGAGTGATGGAACCAGGGTTATGCCACTCACCCCCGCGCAGGATTACAAACGTGCCTATGACAACAATGAGGGCCCGAACACAGGTGGGATGGGTGCCTATTCACCCCTGCCGTGGCTGCCGAAGAAATTCGTCGCTGATATCCAGCGCACCGTGGCGGAGCCCACGATTGCAGAGTTGGCTTCGAGGGGAATGCCCTTTGTGGGATTGCTCTACTGCGGCCTGATTCTCACCGACGATGGAGTCAAGGTCATCGAGTTCAATGCTCGGTTTGGGGACCCCGAAACCCAGGTCGTCCTTGCGCGCCTGTCTTCACCGCTCGCGCCTCTGCTCTTGGCTGCGGCCCAGGGTGAACTCACACAGGTGGCTCCCCCAAAGTTCTCCAAGAACGTGGCTATCACCGTGGTGCTTGCCAGCGAGGGATACCCCGAGAATCCCCGCACCGGGCGAGAGATTTATGGGCTCGATGCACTTGCCTCTCACAAACAGGTTCGGGTCGCCCACGCTGGCACTGGTTTTGATGGTCCACAGTTGCTCGCCACCGGCGGGCGAGTCCTGAGTGTGGTGTCCACGGGCAAAGATTTCGATCAAGCCCGTGACCGCGCATACGCTGCTCTCGACAAGGTCACCCTCGAGGGCTCCTACTACCGACGGGACATTGCGCAAGGCGTGTCCGTATGACAACCCTCGCCGACTGGAAGCCTCTGTACTCGGGCAAGGTCCGCGAGCTCTATATTCCAGTTTCAGCATCTAGTGGCGACGACGCCGACCGCTTACTCATGGTGGCAAGCGATCGCATCAGCGCTTTTGACCACATCCTCGAACCCGAGGTGCCCGGCAAGGGAGAAATCCTGACAGCTCTGAGCTCGTGGTGGTTTGGCCAACTCTCCGATGTCCCGAACCACCTCACTGGCGAAGCTCCCCCGGCTGAGCTGGCATCACGTTCCATGGTCGTGACCCCACTGCGGATGTTCCCGGTCGAGTGCGTCGTCAGGGGCTACTTGGCCGGAAGTGGGTGGAAAGAGTATGTCCAGTCACAGACCGTGGGCGGACTACCCCTTCCTGCTGGACTCAGTGAAGGAGATCGCCTTCCCGAGGTTCTCTTTACGCCCGCGACAAAGGCCGCCATTGGCGACCACGATGAGAACATCACCTATTCGCAGATGGTCGCCATCGTGGGCGATGACGTCGCAAGCAGGCTCAAGGAACTGAGCCTGTCCATCTATGCGAGAGCCAGTGAGATTGCGCGCAGCCGTGGAGTGATTCTTGCCGACACCAAGTTCGAATTCGGCGTCCATCCCGGCACCGGGGACATTGCTCTGGGCGACGAAGTGTTGACCTCAGACAGCAGCCGCTACTGGGATGGCGAGTTATATACCGAAGGTGGAATACACCGCCTGGATAGCTTTGACAAACAGCTTGTTCGTAACTGGTTGAGCGCACACTGGTCTGGTGAAGGCGCGCCTCCCCGGTTGCCTGAGGATCTCGTGGCGCACACCAAAGCCCGCTATCTCGAGCTCTATGCCAGGCTCACCGGTCAGGACTTCCAGGTTTCCCAGTGACCGAAGCCGCCGAGTCATTCCCCCCGGTTTTGGCCTCACACCGGCTTGCGTGGCCAACCGCGGTGGCGTTGGCCCCGTTGCTCTTTGCGCAGGGAAAGTATGTGCGCCGGATAATTCCCCGCATGCCCCATGCCCCAGAGCCGTGGTCGGGGAGCACTCCCGGGCCAAAACCAATCAAAGTTTTAGGACTTGGTGATTCGACCATCGCCGGTGTTGGAGTGTCGGATCCGATGCAGGGGCTCACCGCGCAGTTCTCTCTGGCGCTCGCCGACGAACTCTCCAGGGGCGTCTCGTGGAGATCGGTCGGCGAGAGCGGTGCGACGACGAAGGACATCCTCCGCAAGTTTCTGCCACCAGCTCTTGAGGAGCCAGCCGACGTCCTTCTTGTGTCCATCGGCACCAACGATGCAAAGGATTTGAAGCCCCTTGGGCCCACCATTGCCAGGTTTGAGCGTCTCACCAATGTTCTTCGAGAAGGCCACCCCAACGCGGTGATGCTCTTCTCCTCGCTGCCCGCTTTCTACTTGTTCCCCTCGCTGCCGGAACCGCTGCGGGGGATCCTGTATCGGCATGCTCAAGCTATCGAGCGTTCCGTGCGGCCACTGATTGAAGCCCGTCCCTACGCATTCATGTCTCCACCTCCCTCCGGGTATCACGACACCTTCTTCGCAGAAGACGGATTCCACCCCGGCGTCGACGGCTATAGGGACTGGGCGCGCTTCGCTGTGCGGGATGCTCTCGAGCGTGGCGCGTTGGACGAACTAGCTCGCCGATAGACTGGGGTTACTTCGTCGGTTACAAGGGGGCGCACCGTGGCCATCATCGTTGTTGAGGTCATGCCTAAGAAAGAATTGCTAGACCCCGCGGGTAAAGCGGTCCTCGGCGCGCTACACCGACAGAAGGTCGACGACTTCGTCGAGGTTCGCATCGGCAAGCGCTTCGAACTTCACGTGGATGGCCCTGCCACACCTGCTCACCTGGAGCACGCCAGGTCACTCGCAGAAAGCCTGCTCTCCAACGGGGTGATCGAAGACGTTATTGACATTCGAGTGGAGGAGTCTCCGGCATGAGAGTCGGAGTTGTCACCTTTCCAGGCTCGCTCGATGACCGTGACGCCCAGCGCGCAATTCGTCTCGCTGGCGGAACCCCTGTTCCGCTGTGGCACCAAGAGGCAGACTTGCAGGGCGTTGACGCCCTGGTCTTGCCCGGTGGCTTCAGCTATGGCGATTACCTTCGCTGCGGAGCCATCGCAGCCCACTCGAGAATCATGTCTGAAGTCATCTCCGAGGCCCGGAAGGGCCTCCCGGTCCTCGGAATCTGCAACGGCTTCCAGATTCTTGTGGAGGCCGGTCTCCTCCCGGGGGGACTCATCCGCAACGACCACGGAGATTTCATCTGCCGTGACCAGAAGCTCCGCGTCGAGTCGATCGATACGCTCTGGACCGCTGACTACGGAATGAGCCAAGAGATCACGATTCCCCTCAAGAACGGCGAGGGTGGATTTATTGCTGATGATGAAACGCTCAAGCGCATTGAGGGCGAGGACTTGGTGGCCTTCCGCTATCTGGATGTGAACCCCAACGGGTCGCTTCACGACATCGCTGGGCTTCGCGACCAGTCCGGTCGAGTTGTTGGCCTGATGCCCCACCCTGAGCACGCGGTGGAGGCGGGTTTTGGCCCAGACACCGATGTGGCCATGAAGTCGGGAACTGACGGGCTTGCAATCTTCACCTCGGTACTGCGGTCTGTGGTGGCGGCATGACGAAGACGCCTGGTTCGCTCTATGCCGTGATGGCCACAGCCGAAATGGTCACCTGGACCGGTCTGATCATCGCGATGATTGCCCGCTACGGCTTTGGCTATGAGGGGGAACTGTTCTTCGTCGCGGGCCTTAGCCACGGCATCATCTTCATCGCGTACTGCATCACGGCAGTCGTCGTGGGGATGAACCAGCGCTGGGGCTTCGGCACTATTGCTGTGGCTGTCTTTGCCGCCATCCCCCCTTACGCAACTCTGCCCTTTGACCGCTGGTTAGTAGCACGGAAAAAGCTCGAAGGCCCCTGGCGTCTCGAGGACTCTGGTGACCCGCGGGATTCCTGGCTCTTGAATCGATGGCTGCGGTTCTGGCTGCGCCACCCCGCGTGGTTCTTTGTGGTCATCGTCCTCGGAATGGCCGCTGTGTTGACTGTTCTGTTGCTTCTCGGTTCCCCCACCGAATGGGGGAACCGCTAATGGCTCTGGACAGCGTCTCTAACGCAGAGGCGACTCCCGAGCGGGAACAGCCCTATGAAGCGCTTGGTCTCAAGACCAACGAATACGAAGAGATCAAGTCACTGCTCGGCCGCAGACCAACCTCCGGCGAGCTCGCCATGTATTCGGTGATGTGGAGCGAACACTGCTCGTATAAGTCCTCGAAGGTCCACCTTCGACAGTTTGGTCAGAAGGTTAACGACACCATGCGCAAACACCTCATGGTGGGGATGGGCGAGAACGCTGGCGTTGTCGATATCGGCGAAGGCTGGGCCGTGACGTTCAAGATTGAAAGCCACAATCACCCGAGCTTCATCGAGCCTTTCCAAGGAGCAGCCACCGGCGTTGGCGGAATCGTTCGCGACATCATCTCGATGGGTGCCAGGCCGGTTGCCGTAATGGACGCGCTGCGCTTCGGGGCGCTTAGCCACCCCGACACCGCCCGCGTTGCACCGGGAGTTGTCAGCGGAATCAGCTTTTACGGCAACTGTTTGGGTTTGCCGAACATCGGCGGAGAAACCTGGTTTGACCCGATTTATCAAAACAACCCTTTGGTGAATGCTTTGGCGCTGGGTGTTCTTCGCCACGAAGATCTTCACCTCGCGAGCGCTAGTGGTGCAGGAAACAAGGTCGTCCTCTTTGGAGCTAGGACTGGTGGCGATGGAATCGGTGGGGCATCGATTCTTGCCAGTGAGACCTTCGATGAGGGCGGTCCCACCAAACGTCCTTCAGTTCAAGTCGGTGACCCTTTTGCAGAAAAAGTCCTCATCGAGTGCTGCCTCGAGCTCTTCGCCGAAAACGTGGTGGAGGGCATTCAAGACCTCGGAGCTGCGGGAATCAGTTGTGCGACCTCAGAGTTGGCGGCCAATGGCAACAGCGGCATGGACATTGTTCTCGATCACGTGCTGTTGAGGGACAACTCTTTGACCGCCGAAGAAATTCTGATGTCAGAGAGCCAAGAGCGCATGATGGCGATTGTCACCCCGGACAAGCTCGAAAAATTCTTGGCCATCACTACCAAGTGGGAAGTCGAAACGAGCGTCCTCGGGGAAGTCAACGACAGCGGTCGGCTCGTTATCCGCTGGAAGGGCGAAACCATCGTTGACGTTGATCCAAAAACCGTCGCGATTGACTCTCCCGTCTATGAACGCCCCTATCACCGGCCGTCATGGCTCGATAAGGTCCAAGCCGATTCGCTGTCGACCGAGGGCCTTTCGCTCGAGCCCCTTGCGCTGCGCGACGAAGCGCTTGCTGTCCTTGGTTCCCCCAATCTGGCTAACCCCGAATGGATTACGAACCAATACGACCGCTATGTCATGGGAAACACAGCGCTCAGTTACCCCGACGATGCCGGAATGATCCGGGTCGATGAAGAGTCCGGCTTGGGTGTTGCGCTGGCCACCGACGCCAATGGCCGATACAGCTACCTGGACCCCTACCTGGGGGCTCAACTCGCCCTGTCCGAGGCCTATCGCAACGTCGCTGCCACGGGGGCCGAACCTCGTGCAGTCAGTGACTGCTTGAACTTTGGCAGCCCCGAGGACCCCGAAGTGATGTGGCAATTCGCTGAGGCCGTTCGCGGGCTGGCAGACGCGTGCCTGGAGCTCGAGGTTCCCGTCACCGGTGGCAATGTCAGCCTCTATAACCAAACTGGAACCACGCCGATCCACCCCACCCCGGTTGTTGCGGTTCTTGGTGTTATCGACACTGTGGATCGTCGTTTGCCAAGCGGGTGGCAAGACGATGGCGAAAACATCTACCTCCTTGGCGAAACCCACACTGAGCTCGATGGCAGCATTTGGGCGGACGTCGTCCACGGACACTTGGGTGGGATGCCCCCAGCCCCCAACTTGGCTGCCGAGCGAGCTTTGGCCGGTCTGATGGTTGTGGCAGCCAAGGACGGGCTTGTCACCAGCGCCCACGATGTCTCCACGGGTGGCCTGTTCCAAACTCTGGTGGAGGGCGTGCTGCGCAGACGAGTGGGCGCCAGGATCTGGCTCTCCGAGGTTCTTGAGTCCTATGGCATTGATAACCGGGCGGCCCTGTTCTCGGAATCGGTCGCGCGCATGGTCGTCACCGTTGCTAGAGAAGACGACGTCAAGTTCCGTGGGCTCTGCGCTGGACGCGGGGTGCCCGTGGCACGTATTGGCGTGACAGAGACGCCCTCACAGGCTCTCGACATCGCCGAGCTCTTCAGCTTTGGCATTGACGAGCTGGACCACATTCGTCGCGGGACCATCCCCTCTGTCTTGGGTCCCGTAGTCGGCTACTCACCGCGCTAGGCCCCGTGGTGAAGAAAGCCTGCGTCAGGGGCGCACGATAGCGTTGAGACGTCATGATTGAACCCTCCCGCTTCCTCGTCTCTTCGTCCGATTACGAAAAATGGCTGGAGGTCCGCGCCACCGGCGTGACCGCAACGGCGGTGTCCAAGGCAGTGACACCCGAGGGTTTCAGGGAGGTCATTGACTCTCTGCGCAATCCAACCCCGATTGCCGACAACGACTACATGCGCTTTGGCCGGGAGCAAGAGGCTGCACTGATCGAGAAGCTCTCCACCCAGTTCGATTTAGAACCCAACGATTGGCTTATCGCCAAGGACGATTCGGAGAATCGGTGGCAGATGGCCACGCCTGATGGCCTGTCGCCTGGCCATGAACTGATCGCCGAAGTCAAAACCACCGGACGGGACTGGGGCGAGTGGAGGGCGGTGCCCGGCCACTATCAACGCCAGGTGCAGTGGCAGCTCTATGTGACAGGCGCCACCAGCTGCGTGTTTGGCTGGATGCTCCGCACCACACGCCAAGGCGACATGGTTCCCGCCTGGCCAGGGCCCAAGTTCGTCGTCGTTAATCGCGACGAAGCGCTGATTGAGAAACTCATCGGCGTCGCCGAGAACCTCTATCGCGAATTACCCCTCGCTAGCAGCTAGCTCTTCGTGGTGCTGAATAACCTCAGCAAGGATGAAGCTCAAGAACTTCTCTGCGAAAGCGGGATCTAGGTCAGCTTCCGACGCGAGCGCGCGCAGGCGCTGAAGCTGGGCTGCCTCGCGGGCCGGGTCGGAGGGTGGCATGCCGGAGCGAGCCTTCAATCGGCCCACCTGCTGGGTGACCTTGAAACGCTCGGCCAACAGGTGCACGAGCGCTGCATCGATGTTGTCGATGCTCTTGCGCAAGGAGGCGAGCTCAGCAGGAATCTCAGCGGTCATAGAGCGACCCTACCGAGGGGAAGGCGTCCGTGACTAGTCCAGAAGTGCGTGGCGAGTGACGATGGCATCCCTGGAGGGGCCAACACCAATGGCAGAGATTCGAGCCCCGCTCATGGCCTCCAGGGCAAGAACGTAATCCTGGGCGGCCTTCGGCAAATCATCGAACTCCCGAATACCGGTGAGGTCCTCGCTCCAGCCGGGGAAATATTCGTAAATCGGCGTTGCGTGGTGGAAATCAGACTGTGACCAGGGCACCTCATCGACCCGGGTGCCATCAACGTCATAGGCCACGCAGACGGGAATCTTCTCGAGGCCGGTTAACACGTCGAGTTTGGTCAAGACGAAATCGGTCACACCGTTGATGCGCGCTGAATAGCGAGCAATCGGAGCGTCATACCAACCACAGCGCCTGGGGCGACCGGTCGTTGTGCCGAACTCGTGGCCTTTCTCACGCAAGAACTCGCCGAACTCATCCTCCAGCTCGGTGGGGAAGGGGCCAGAGCCAACACGAGTCGTGTATGCCTTGACGATGCCAATGACGGTGGAGAGTCGCCAGGGGGCGATTCCTGAGCCCGTCGCAGCGCCACCGGCCGTTGCGCTGGAGGACGTGACAAATGGGTAGGTCCCGTGGTCAACATCGAGCATGGTGGCTTGGCCGCCTTCGAACAGAACGGTCTTGTTGTCCTCGAGAGCCTTGTGAAGGAGCAGGGCAGTGTCTTGAACCATCGGGCGAAGGCGGTCGCGGTAAGAGAGGAGCTCGTCCACCACCTCGTCAACCTCAATGGCGCGGCGGTTGTAGACCTTGACCAGCAGGTGGTTCTTCTGGTGCAGCGCACCCTCAACCTTCTGGCGAAGGATTCCCTCATCAAAAATGTCCTGCACGCGAATTCCCACGCGGTTGATCTTGTCGGCATAGGTGGGGCCAATTCCGCGTCCGGTTGTCCCAATCTGGCGCTTGCCGAGGAAGCGCTCAGTGACCTTGTCCAACGTCCGGTGATACTGCGTAATGAGGTGCGCATGAGAACTAATGACGAGGCCTGACACATCGATGCCGCGGGCTTCGAGGGCGTCGAGCTCTTCCATCAGAACTTCCGGGTCAATAACAACGCCGTTGGAGATGACCGGCACAACACCTGGCGTCAAAATCCCCGAGGGCAAGAGGTGCAGTGCGTACTTTTCAGTGCCGATGACAACGGTGTGGCCGGCGTTATTGCCGCCATTGAACTTAACGACGTAGTCGATGCTCTCAGCGATGAGGTCGGTAGCTTTACCTTTACCCTCATCGCCCCACTGGGCTCCGACAATTACAACGGCGGGCATCAGGATTCCTTCGTTAAGCCACCCTTACCCACATAGTCTAGCGATTTCAGACTCTCCCGCCAGGCCTCACCTGGACGCCACAGCCTAGAACAGGCG
The DNA here is from genome assembly GCA_044341675.1 of Pontimonas sp. Lineage (GTDB taxonomy): Bacteria > Actinomycetota > Actinomycetes > Actinomycetales > Microbacteriaceae > Pontimonas. The sequence goes on along the minus strand of JBIIRH010000004.1, from coordinate 21,135 downwards.
ATACTTCTCTGGTGACCGAATTACGCGTAGTGGTGGCCGATGATCACCAGCTCACCCTCTCTGGGGTCGCTGATTCGCTGTCGATGAATGGCGTGACCATTGTTGGTCGTGCCCGCAATGCGCCAGACGCCATCGCACTGGTTTTGCAGACCAAACCTGACGCCCTGGTCAGCGACCTTGATTTCGGACCGGGCCCCACAGGCATTGATATCGCTACTCATCTGCGCAAGAAGTTGCCGAAGCTCGGAATCGTTGTTCTGAGCGCCTATGGGGACCCTCGCCTGCACCACGCGAGTTTGGGCGAAGCCCCGAAAGGCATGGTGTATCTCATCAAGCAACAGGTGGGCGAGACGGCGGACATCCTGGACGCTGTTGCCCTCTCCATCGAACGTGCCGACAAGGCAGAGAAGGGTGAGCTTCCCCGAGTGAATCTGACACCTACCCAAATTGCGGTCCTGCGCCTCGTCGCCCAAGGGCTTGCTAATCAGGCGATTGCCCTGCAGCTCTCCGTCACTGAAGAATCCGTCTCCAAGACCATCAACCGGATGATTAAGAGGCTTGATCTCCCGAGCGGGCCACACATTAACTCCCGCGCAGCACTGGTTCAGAGCTACTTCGATTTGGTGGGCGTGAACCGATGAACCCTCGTGTGCGTGAGCTCAAGGCGCGAATCGGTGGGCGCTAGGCTCTGTCACTGCCTATCTTCCTGTTCGCGTCACCCCTGTGGATTTTTGGCTTTGTGCTCAATGAACCCGCCAGCTTCAACACAGGAGAAGGCTTCATCACGGGTCTCGCCATCGCGACCGCGGGCCAAGTCGCTATGGGCCTGACCCTCTGGGTTGGCCACCTGACCGTGGGGCGGAATCGCGCGACGCTTCCGATGTCACTTACAGCGCTCGCCATCGTATGGTCGGCCTCCGCCGTGGCACGTATGGCGGTCATTGTGGCAGGACTCGATTTTGTGGCGTTACCCAACGACATCCCCCTGGCTACTCGCCTCGTGGTGAGTGTGTTCATGGCCACCGTGGGGTTTGGGCTTGGCTCCTACACGGTGGATGGCCTCGTGCGCTTTCGGGCGCAAAGAGCCGAACTCCTCAACAATCTCCTGGAGAGCGAAGATCAGCTCTCCGCTCACCGGAGCGCTGTCTCAACCATGAAAACAGCTCTGGTTGAGCGAGTAGACCAGAAAATGGATGAGTCGCGTAAATCTTCGAACCGTTCGCTTGACCAACTAGAGAAAGCCCTGGTGGACCGGGCAGATGTGCGCCCTGCACTTGACGAGTTGCGTGGCCTGTCCGAGAACACGTGGCGGAAGATTAGCGACGACCTGTCGGTGAGCGCGCCAGGTGTGGTGCCACGAATCCGAATGCTCGAGTTCCTGACCATTTTTGCAGGCTCTGGACCGTTCCGCTTGCCCTTGCTTGTCCTCGTTACTCCGTTCCTCTATGTGATCGTGTACTCTCGCGTGTTCGATGCCCTCATCGGAGCCTTCGTCTCTCTGGCCTGGCTCGGCGGAGCAGTAGCCTTCGGGGTAGTCGCCAACTGGATTCTTGCCAAAGTGCGACGATTCGTTCTGCCAGCACTCCTCTTGAGTCTCGCTGTGATGGTGTTGTCATCCGTGCCGGTCATCACCTTGGCTGAGTTCCTCGGCGTTTCTGCGGAATATCCCGCCCGAGTTATCAGCGTCCATGCGCTCGCACTCGTCGTTATACTCGCCGCATCGCTGCCCCCCACCGTGAATCTTGCTCGTCAAAATCTGCTGGAGAACCTGCAGAAGCACATGGACCGGGCAACACTAGAGAAGCTCCATGTGGAGAGCCAGCTCGCGATCGTCAGCCAGAAACTCGCAAACCAACTCCACGGAGACGTGCGAGGAAACTTCCTCGCTGCCATCCTGAACCTCCAGCGCCACATTGACGAAGGTCAGGTTGATGAGGCGCTCTCTGCGATTCGGAAGCTGCGGTTGGCTCTCGCCGAACGACTGGATGTACCAGCTGACGACGACAACGACCTGGAGGCGCTGACCCAGTTCGTCTCAAACTGGTCGGCAATCTTGGATGTGTCATTCGACGCTCCACTGACGAGTGTGCCCGAGGAGTTCATGCCTGCGGTTCACACCGTGGTGGTGGATGCCATCAACAATGCTGTTCGCCACGGAGACGCCGACTGGGTGCGCATTGGATTCACGCTCGAAGGGGATGCTCTGGTACTGAACATCCGCAACAACGGAACTGATCGCCCCAGCAGCCGAGTGGGCCTTGGCACCCTGCATCTCAGTCAATTAGCGCCGGATAAGTGGTCCCGTTTCCCCAGTGAGCAGGGGATTGTCCAGCTCGTGGTGAGGCTGGAGCGCGAACACCTGACCGCACTGTCAGGCCGGGTTTAGATCAGCGTGATGCATTACCCACTGATGCATCACAATCGCAGCAGCTGCGCTCGCGTTCAATGAACGCGTCGAGCCAAACTGGGTGATTTCGATCGCCATCGATGCTGCCTCCAGCGCTTCGGGCGACAGACCAGGGCCCTCCTGGCCAAACAACAGAATGCAGTCCTTGGGCATCACAACTTTTTCAATCGGCTGAGAGTCTGAAACATTGTCGATGGCAATGATGGGAAGGTCGTTCTCCTTCGCGAATCGGACCAAAGCCTCAACTGTCTCGTGGTGAAGGACGTGCTGATAGCGATCGGTCACCATCGCGCCGCGTCGATTCCAACGCTTGCGACCCACAATGTGGACGGTGTCTGCGAGGAAGGCATTGGCCGTGCGGACAATCGACCCGATGTTGAGATCGTGTTGCCAGTTCTCGATGGCCACATGAAAGCTGTGTCGTTTGGTGTCCAAGTCGGCAACAATTGCCTCCATGGTCCAATAGCGATACTTATCGACCACGTTACGAGAATCCCCACTGGCGAGAAGATCCTGATCAAAGTGCGAATCGGTGGGCAGTGGCCCAACCCACGGCCCCACCCCGTGGGTGGACTTCTCTGGATGGTTCTCTTCGCCAGTCACGGGCTCTAGCCTAGGCACCAGGCGCTAGCCTGTGGGCATGCCTTCGCTCGCCTGGGATCCCGATGGGCCAAATCTTCTCCTCCAAGGCGACAATCTTGAGCATCTTGCTGGGATCCCGGATAGTTCAATCACCCTCGCGTATCTCGACCCACCCTTTAACACCGGGCGAACGCAGGTGAGAAAAACAACCTCAGCCCGTTCCGGGGGCGAGGGCACACGAGGCGGATTTGGTGGCCGCCTGTACGACTTGACTCTGGAGAAGCTGCTGAGTTACGACGACAGCTTTGCTGATTACTGGGCGTTTTTGGCACCACGGCTTGAGGAAACCTGGCGAGTACTCTCTCCGCAGGGGACGCTCTATCTCCATTTGGACTGGCACGAAGTGCACTACGCGAAGGTCGCGCTGGACATGATCTTTGGGCGTGAAAACTTCCTGAACGAGATCATTTGGGCTTACGACTTCGGCGGAAAAACAAAGAAACGGTGGCCCACCAAACACGACACGATCCTGGTGTACGTGAAGGACCCGGAGAATTACATCTTCAACTCGGAGGCCATCGACCGGGAGCCCTACATGGCCCCTGGCCTAGTCGGCGCTGAGAAGGCGGCACGTGGCAAGTTGCCTACCGACGTCTGGTGGCACACCATCGTTAGCCCCACCGGTCAGGAGAAGACCGGCTATGCGACGCAGAAACCCCTGGGAGTTTTGCGCCGCATCATTCAAGCCTCTAGCAACCCCGGAGATTGGGTCTTGGACCCGTTCTCCGGGAGTGGAACGACAGCTCACGCTGCCGCTGAACTGGGACGACGATTTGTCGCCATTGATGTCCACCCGGACGCTCACACCATCATGGCGGAGAGGCTTGCGCCCTACCTCTAGTCGACGAGGTCGCCCTGGAGGGTGCCCCCAGATGAGCGGAGGGCAAAGCAGTAGACGCCACGCTCGCCCTGAGCCCACTGCTCGTCACTTGCCGGATACGAGTAATCAACGATGAGATCGTCGTACCCGGTGGCGATGCTGTAGTCGATCAGTTCCGTAACATCGCAGGTTTCGCGGGCCAGTTGAGCGACCTCCTCGACACCGGGATAGGGATCCTCTTCACGATTCGAGAGCAACCGGGCGAAGATGAGTTGAGCATCGTGGGTCGCTTCACACCCCACCACGGTGAATTCTTCGGCGAATGCACCCGCAAATCCAGACATGCACTCACCGCCGCGAAGCTCATCCCATGCCCATACTCCGGGTTCCACAGGCATCCCCGAGAGAACTGGGAACTCTAGTACTGGAACCTCAGCCTGTTCTTCGGAACTCGCGTCCGCGCCATCCCCGGAGAGTGACTGCCCGAGGAGAAACGCGCCGGCAAGGATTGCAACAATCAGCAGCGTGCCAAGAATCCAGAGGCCAATAAAGATGCTTTGCCCGGTTGCCGTGGAGGTCAACCGCTTTTTTGGCGGTCCTGCCGCTGGGGATTCCTCGGTCGTCACTTAGAGGCCCAAGTCATCCAGGCTGATAGCGGCGCGATAGGGGTATCCAGCGTCTTCGATGACGCGGTCGGCCCCGGTCTTGCGATCAACAACAACACACACGGCAACCACTTCAGCACCCGCTTGTTCCAGTGCCTTGGCTGCTGCCAGGGGTGAGCCGCCCGTGGTCGAGGTGTCCTCGACAACGACCACTCGCTTGCCCTTCACATCGGGGCCCTCGACCTGTCGGCCACGACCGTGGTCCTTGGGTTCCTTCCGCACCACGCAGGCGTCGTAGGTTTTTCCCGCGAGGACGCCGCGGTGCATAATCGCCGTCGCGATCGGGTCGGCCCCCATCGTCAAGCCGCCGATGATGTCGACAGGCTCAAACTCGGCCAGCAACTCCAGCATCACATCGCCGATTAACGGGGCGACGCGATGGTCGAGGCTGACCTGTCGCAGGTCGATATAGAAGCTGGCTTTCTTGCCGCTGGTGAGGGTGAAGTCTCCGTGGTGAACGGCTTCTCTAGAGATGAAACCAATGAGTTCGTCCCGTGCGCTTGCCATGCGTTTAGTCTACTGAGGCGCTTTAGGCTGGAGGGGTGAGGATTGCCACCTGGAACGTCAACTCCATTCGAACGCGCAAGCACAACGTCATTGAGGCGTTGCACGCCTACGACATCGACGTTCTCGCGATGCAAGAAACCAAGTGCCGCGATGAGCAGTTCCCCTATGAAGATTTTGAGGCCGCCGGCTATGAGATTGTGCACCACGGCCTCAACCAGTGGAACGGAGTGGGCTTTGCTTCCCGGTTGCCACTAGCTGATCCAGAGGTGGGCTTCCCCGGAATGCCGGGCTTCACCAAGAATCCCGATGAGCCCGCTGCCCAAGAAGCCAGAGCGCTCTCTGTCACGGTCGAGGGAATCCGGCTCTGCAGTGTGTATGTGCCAAATGGCCGCGGACTCGATGACCCCCATTTTTCCTACAAGCTCGCCTGGTTGGACGCTCTTGCCTCGGCATGGAATAGCTACCGGGCTCAACAGGATGCCTTGCCTCTCGCCGTGCTCGGGGATTTCAACATTGCGCCACTCCCCGCAGACGTGGGGGACCCCGCTTTTCTTGTTCCCGGCACCACCCACACCTCGCCAGCAGAGCGCACTGCGCTGGATGCGTTCCTAGCAACAGCTGGGCTCACGGATCTCGTCCGGCCGAGTGTCCCGGAGGGATTCACGTTCTGGGATTACACCGGAGGCAAGTTTCCGAAGAACCACGGGCTGCGGATCGACTTCATTTTTGGCTCCCCCGAGCTCGTGGAGCTTCTCTCGGGGGCAGAAATTCTGCGCGACACCAGGCGGGGCGAGGGTCCCAGTGACCACGTTCCTGTGGTCATCGAACTCACCACCGAGGATGACGACCGCCCCATGGTCTTTTAGGCCCCCTCGCGCAAGATTTTTGCGTTGCAACGGTGAGATTCGCGCGTGAATTGTGCAAAACGCACCCATGCGCACGTTAACCCCTGCTTACACTGAGCCAGACGCTCATTTTGTGCCAAGGAGGACGCTATGGAGACGACGATGTCGACCCGCCCCTGGAGCGCTCACGACATTCGTGATTCGACCCACTGGCAGACCATCAAGGATTCGTGCACTGCTCTTCAGGGCATGCAGATCAAAGATGGCAGCATCCCGGATCCCTCGCACCACGCTGGGGCGGCCACCGCTGTGGATGCCCTGGTGCAGGCAACATCTGCTCTCGCTCCCTATGTTCCCCACGATTCCGCTTATCTCGAAGCGCTCGCTGCGGAGTGCACCGCCTGGGTCAAGGGCGGCTTTGGCATCCCCGACTTTTATGACTCTCTTGCTGCTTTCCACCCCGAAGCCAACAGAGTAGATGGTGCAGTCCACGTAGTCGTGTTCCCTATGTACACCCAGAACGGGTCGACAAACCGCTTCTTCGAAGCGGTGCTGTGTGAAACCATCTGGCCCGACTTCGTTGCGAACCTGGAGAGTGGCTCCTACGGAAACGTGATGTTCGTTCCTTTGCGATTCATTGACTTCACCGCGGGATACGACACCAACTCTGCCGTGTTGTTCCCCGAGTCCGTGGCAGTGACGCCTCGGGTACCAGCCGATGCCCCCGAGGGAACCGCACCCGCGCTGCCCGCCTTCACATGGGGTGGGATCTTCGCCGATCGCGAAGCTGCCAGGTTTAGAACTGTGGTCAAGCACGCAGTCGAGGTGACTCACCTCGAACTGCCCCTCAACGCCCAAAGACTCCTCGAGGAACAGAAACTCACCGAAGAAACATTCGTGATGTGGGATTTGATCCACGACCGCACCCACATGCGCGGGGATTTACCTTTTGACCCCTTCATGATCAAGCAGCGCATGCCCTTCTACCTTTACGGGCTTGAGGAACTGCGGTGTGATCTCACCGCGTTCCGCGAAGCAGTCACGCTGATGCGCGACCCCAAGACTGATGAGAAGACTCGCACGCACGCTGAACTCGTCCAGTACGCCGTGGTGTTCGACCGCATCTTCCGTTTCCCGCTCACCGGTGGCAGAGTGCGCAACTACGACAGTGTTGCCGGGCAACTGCTCTTCGCCTGGATGCACCAGAACCACGTCCTGCACTGGACAGACACCAAGCTCACCATCGACTGGGACGCGATGCCCGACACCGTCGTCGAACTCTCTGACCGCATCAACGAGCTTTATTGGGCATCCATCGACCGTCCCAAGATCGTGCACTGGATTGCTGCCCACGAACTGGTCAGCGAGGTGTTGGCGCCTCACCCAGCCTCACGCTTCTTGGCCAAGGACCTTCCGCTCGAGGGAACCCCCGGAGACATCACCGACCAGGTGATGGATGACGAATTCCCGCTGTCCATGTTCTATGAGGCCCTGTCCAAGAAACTCGGGCCGACCATTGAACAGACCGCCGGAATCACGGGAACCAGTGGAATCTAGTCACCTAACTGTCATGATGGTCTGGTGAGACTCCATAACCCTGACTGGCGCGGTTTTGCCAGCGATAACTATTCCGGTGTTCACCCGGAGGTGTTGGTTGCCCTTGACGAGGCTAACCAGGGCCACCAGGTGTCCTATGGAGAAGATGACTACACAGCAGCACTAACGCAGACCATTCGCGAGCATTTTGGGGCGAAGGCTGAGGTATTCCCGGTATTCAACGGAACCGGCGCCAATGTTGTTGCTCTCACGGCCATGATGCCGCGCTGGGGCGCCGTGATCTGTAGCTCTCTCGCTCACATTCATACCGATGAAGGCGGCGCTCCTGAACGCGTCAGTGGCCTCAAGCTCTTCACTGTTCCTGTTCCCGAGGGAAAACTGACGCCCGAATTGATTGCGACCGAAGCCTTCGGCTTTGGTGACGAACATCGTGCACAGCCACTCGTTGTCTCCATTACCCAGAGCAGCGAGCTTGGCACCGTCTATACGCCAGAGGAGATTCGGGCCATCACCGCTTTCGCACATGACAAAGGCATGCTCGTTCACATGGACGGTGCGCGCCTCTGGAATGCTGCGGCAAGCCTGAATCTGCCCTTCCGTGCTTTCACTACAGACGTGGGAGTCGATGTGCTGAGCCTGGGCGGGACCAAGAACGGTCTGCTGGGCGCAGAAGCAATCGTTGTCCTGAACCCCGACGCAGTGGATGGGCTCATCTATTTGCGCAAACTGAGCATGCAATTAGCCAGCAAGATGCGCTTCGCCAGTGCGCAGATTCTTGCTCTGTTCACTGATGATTTGGGGATGCGTTCCGCTCGTCATGCCAACGCCATGGCCTCACGCCTGCGGTCCGCTCTCGAAGAGCGTGTGGCATCGGGAGTAGTTTCAGGGCTTGGCTTTAGTGCCCCGACTCAGGCCAACGCGGTGTTTGCGCTGCTGGACAACGCTGTTGCGGATCGTATCCGCGAGAAGTTCCGGTTTTATGACTGGGACCGCGCGAAGGGCGAAGTGCGGTGGATGTGCTCGTTTGACACCACCGAAGACGATATTTCACGATTTGTCGACGCCATCACCACTGAGCTTCAGGCGTAGTGCGCGCTTCCCGACACTAACTCGCCGAGTGGTGTGCGCAGGCGGGGAGCCTGCTCCCGCTCTTGCAGGTTTTCTGGGAGATCAGACACATCGCCCTGAACGCCCAGCGTCATCACGGTGACCACTCGGTGGTGCTCGTCAAGACCCAAGGCGCTGCCGAGAGCCTCTGCGTCGAATCCGCCCATCTGGTGAACCAGAATCCCCTCAACGGTGGCCTGGACACTCAGGTGAGCGACTGCCTGACCCAGGTCATACCAAGCGTGAGAGAGGGCTTTGCCCTCATCGGTGTGGGTTCTCGTGATGTTGGCCACCAAGGCGCTGGCGTACTCAGCCCAGACTGCGTTGCCCGAGGCTAGAGTCCCGAGAATCGTGGAGAAGACCGCGTCGCCGCGGAATCCGACGACAAACGACCACGGTTGCGAATTGCTCGAGCTTGGCGACCAGCGCGCCGCCTCGAAAAGAGGGCCCACCTGCTCCGGCGTCAACTCCGCGCTCCTGGAATAGGCACGAGGACTACGCCTGCCCGCCAGTGCGTCATGGAGGGGGAAGGTCTTGGTGGAAGTGCTCTCGGTCATCGTGTCCTTAGTTTTCTGTGCGGGGGCAGAGCGGTGAGTGTTTTACTCCAGGCTAAAAGGAGCCACGGTGAGGCCCGAGGCGTCGTCAGCCAAGTCAACACGAACGGTGTCTCCGTCGTGAATCTCTCCGGAGAGCAGGGCTTTAGCTAAGCGGTCGTCAATTTCTTTTTGCATCAATCGACGCAGTGGTCGCGCTCCATAGAGGGCGTCAAAACCCTTGTCGGCAAGCCACAGCCTGGCAGCGGGTGTCACGGCGAGCTCTAGCCTTCTCTCACCAAGTCGCTTCTGGAGGCGATCCACGGTGATTTCCACAATCTGACCGAGGTCCTCGCTGGAGAGGGTTGAGAACACCACGATGTCGTCAAGGCGGTTCACAAACTCGGGCTTGAAGGCGCGCCTGACCTCAGCGTTGACAGCTGTGACCTTGTCATCCCACGACAGCCCCTCGTCCACCAGGAACTGGGAGCCAAGATTAGAAGTGAGAACCAGAATCGTGTTCCTAAAGTCGACCGTTCGGCCTTGACCATCCGTGAGTCGACCGTCATCAAGGACCTGCAACAGCAGATCAAAGACCTCGGGGTGGGCTTTCTCCACCTCGTCCAAGAGGATGACGGAGTATGGCCTCCGGCGCACCGCCTCGGTCAGCTGGCCACCCTGTTCGTAGCCGACATAGCCAGGAGGAGCTCCAATAAGGCGCGATACGGCGAACTTCTCGCCGTATTCGCTCATATCGATCCGAACCAAAGCCTTCTCGTCATCAAAGAGGTAGTCGGCCAGCGCCTTCGCCAACTCGGTCTTGCCCACACCCGTGGGGCCGAGGAACAAGAAGGAACCAGTTGGGCGACCGGGATCACTGAGGCCGGCTCGCGAGCGACGCACAGCCTCGCTTACGGCCTTGACGGCATCCTTTTGTCCCACAAGGCGCTTGGCAAGTTCGGTCTCCAAGTGCAGGAGGCGTTCGGTTTCTCCCTGGGTGAGCTTGTCGACAGGAATCCCCGTCCAGGCAGCAACCACGGCGGCAATGTCCTCATCGGTGACCTGATCGTTGACCATCCGGTCGCCGGAGGGCTCACCGTTCTCTGCGGTGGAAATCGCGGTCTCGATCCCTGGAATGACCTCGTAGTTGAGCTTGGACGCCTCTTCATAACGGCCCTCGCGCATAGCGCGGTCGAGGTCGATGCGGGCGTCGTTGAGCTGGGTCTTGAGCTCGCCGACGTCCTGGAGTGAAGCTTTCTCTGTGGCCCACTTGTCTTGGAGTGCCGAGAGTTCGGCCTCTTTCTCTGCGAGATCCACGCGAAGCTTGGCAAGACGATCCTTCGAGGCGTCGTCCTTCTCTTTTTTGAGAGCCAGCTCTTCAATGCGCATCCGGTCAACGAGACGACGGAGCTCGTCGATTTCCACCGGTGACGACTCGATTTCCATTTTCAGGCGGCTGGCGGCCTCGTCGACCAGGTCAATCGCCTTATCCGGCAGCTGACGCGAGGTGATGTATCGGTTGGAGAGCGTGGCCGCTGCCACCAGTGCACTATCGGCAATCACCACTTTGTGGTGAGCCTCGTAGCGCTCTTTGAGACCGCGGAGAATCGCCACGGTGTCTTCAACGCTCGGTTCGCCCACGAAGACCTGTTGGAAACGGCGCTCCAGGGCAGCGTCCTTCTCAATAAACTCGCGATATTCGTTGAGCGTGGTTGCGCCAATGAGGCGCAGCTCACCCCTGGCGAGCATGGGCTTGAGCATGTTGGCCGCAGCCACTGAGCCCTCGCCGCCACCGGCACCCATCAGGGTGTGAAGCTCGTCGACGAAGGTGATGATCTCCCCTTCGGCGTCGTTGATTTCCTTCAGAACTGCCTTCAAGCGCTCCTCAAACTCACCGCGGTATTTAGCACCCGCAACGATGGCTGCCATGTCGAGGGAAATCAGTTGCTTCCCCTTCAAAGAATCAGCGACGTCGCCAGCGACGATGCGCTGGGCCAAGCCCTCCACCACAGCGGTCTTCCCCACGCCTGGCTCGCCAATAAGGACCGGGTTGTTCTTGGTGCGCCTGGTCAACACCTGCGACACCCGTCGGATCTCTTGGTCACGACCAATGACAGGGTCGAGTTTTCCCTCACGCGCAATATCGGTGAGGTTCACTCCATAGAGCTCAAGTGCGCTCTTCTGGCCGTTCTCTTCCGATGACTGTGCCATTGTGCCCCCTACCTCTGAGCTTCCTGGGATGGTGGCAGGGCCCAGCGCAGCGGATTCCAGAGAACAACCTGATTGGACCTCTTGGTCCTCTGGCCCGCACGCAACGGAACAACTTCGCCCTCAGATCCGGCGGCGAAGACTCGCCGCCCGGAGCGCGCCAACATTTCATCGGCAAGCGCGCTCTCCAGGTCCCTCACGCGCTTCTGCAAGTAATCGACCTGGCTCTCGAGTTCCAAGATGCGCCTGATTCCCTCGAGGTTCAATCCCTCAGCGCTCAAGCGCGAAATCTCGCGCAGGTGAACAACATCCTTCATCGAATACCGCCTGGTCCGCCCAGCCGTGCGGGTGGGACTGACCAATCCCAGGCGGTCGTACTGACGCAGGGTCTGCGGGTGCATGCCCGCCAGCTCCGCTGCGGCGGCGATAGAGAAGAGTGGTGTGAGCTCATCCATGGCTAGTTCTTCGCCCTCTTAAGCAGCTCATCACGCGGGTTTTCGTCCGGAAGCGCGCCAAAGAGTTTCTCCAGATGTCCCTTTGCTGCTCCTGACAAGTGGGAAGGAACAGCAACGGCAAGTTCCACCAAGAGATCACCCAGCGATGTCCCCCCGCGGACGCCACGACCCTTCACCCGCAGAATCTGACCGCTCGGAGTTCCCGCCGCCACTTTGACCTTCACGACATCGCCGTCAATGGTGGGAACCTCTATCGTGGCGCCCAGTGTCGCCTCGAGGAATGTGACGGGAACGACAACACGCAGGTTGTCCCCGTCGCGACTAAAGATCTGGTGCTTGGGCACACCCACTGTGATGATGGCATCGCCAGGGCGACCCCCATCAGGGCTCGGGTGGCCTTTTCCACGCAGGCGAACCTTTTGGCCATCCTTCACACCGGCGGGAATGCGCGCCTTAATGGTGTTGCCAGAGGGCCCCTCGAGGGTGACATCGGTCCCGGAGACTGCTGTCTTCAAATCAAGTGTCACCCGGGAGACAACATCACGGCCTTTGGTGGGCTCGCGATATCCGGGGAATCCGCCACCGCCACCGAACAGGCCGGAGAACAGGTCACCGAAATCAGCGTTGCGACCCCCGCGCGCTGCGCCTTCGCCAAACATGCCGCCAAAAACGTCATCAAAGCCGCCCTGGGAACCACCAGCCGTGAAGCGTGGTCCCCCGGCTGCCATCGCCCGAATCTGGTCATACTCGCCGCGCTGAGTCACGTCTGAGAGGACCGAATAGGCCTCGGAGATTTCCTTGAACCGAGCTTCGGCCGCCGCATCCCCCTGATTGGAATCTGGGTGATGCTTGCGCGCTAGTGAGCGATAGGTTTTTTTGAGCTCGGCGTCAGAGACGTCCTTGGACACCCCGAGAATTGCATAGAAGTCTTTTTCTAACCAGTCTTGGCTTGCCACCTAGCTCACCCCCTCGCTTACTCGTCCGCAGGAACCTGGACAGCCACTTTCGCCGGCCGAATGAGGCGATCGCCGAGGGTGTAACCACCCTCGATAACCTCAGCGACGGTGTCGGAAGTAGCTCCAGCGCTCGGAATTCTGACCATGGCTTCGTGAATGGCTGGATCGAATGCTTCGCCCACTGTGCCCACCGCGGCTACCCCGTAGCGGTCGAAACCAGCGCGCAGTTTCTGCGACACCAACTCCAAGGGCGTGCCAGCGAGATCACCGTGGGCATCCGCACGATCGAGGTCATCCAATGCGGGAAGCAGTGAGCGCACAACTTCTGCAATCACAACCTCCCGATTAGCCTGGCGATCGCGCTCGACCCGGGTCCGGAAGTTCTGGAGTTCAGCCTCTGCCCTGGCGGCCCGGTCGCGGTATTCCGCGACCAGGTCACGCTCAGCATCATCAAGAATGTCGAGATCTTCTGGGCTCAAGCCTTCGGCATCTGGCATATCGGTGACATCCGCGCGGACGTCGCCTGTTTCTGGGTCAACACGACGCTTGTCGGTAATCAGCGGCTCTGACTCTTCGTCAGGGCTGGGTGCTTGCTTCTCAGACATGCGTCCTACTTCTTGGGTTCGGCGTCGTCGTCCACGACCTCGGCATCGACGATGTCCTCGTCGTTGGCCTCAGCGGCGGCCTCTGGAGCTGCTTCTCCCTCAGGGGTGGCCTGATAGAGGGCCTCGCCCAACTTGGTCTGGCTCTGGCTGAGTGTTTCCACCGCCTTCTTGAGCGCAGCCTCGTCGTCACCAGCAAGGGCTGACTTGAGTGCATCGACGTCAGCCTGGACCTCGGACTTGACGTCCTCGGGTAGCTTCTCGTCGTTCTCCTTGAGGATCTTCTCCACCGAGTAGGCCAGCTGTTCAGCGGTATTGCGCTCTTCAGCAGCCTCGCGGCGCTTCTTGTCCTCAGCAGCGTTCTCTTCAGCCTCACGGACCATACGCTCGATGTCTTCCTTGGGCAAAGAAGAACCACCGGTGATGGTCATCGACTGCTCTTTGCCGGTTCCCTTGTCCTTCGCGGAGACGTGAACAATGCCGTTTGCGTCGATGTCGAAGGTCACCTCAACCTGAGGAACTCCCCTAGGTGCTGGGGCAATTCCGGTGAGCTCGAAGGTGCCGAGAGCCTTGTTGTCCCTCGTGAACTCGCGCTCACCCTGGAAGACCTGAATCGACACCGAGGGCTGGTTGTCATCCGCAGTCGTGAAGGTTTCGCTGCGCTTGGTGGGGATCGCAGTGTTGCGCTCAATGAGCTTGGTCATGATGCCGCCCTTGGTTTCGATCCCGAGGCTCAGCGGAGTCACATCGATGAGAAGAACGTCTTTGCGCTCACCCATCAGAACCCCGGCCTGCAAAGCAGCACCGACTGCCACGACCTCATCAGGGTTGACGCCCTTGTTGGGTTCCTGACCACCAGTGAGCTCGGTGACCAAAGTGGTCACAGCTGGCATACGAGTCGATCCACCCACCAGAACAACGTGGGAAATGTCGGAGAGCTTTACTCCGGCTTCCTTGATGACGTCGTTGAAGGGCTGCTTCGTGCGCTCCAGGAGGTCCTTGGTGAGCTCTTCGAACTTGGCTCTGGTCAGGGTCTCGTCCAGGTTTGCTGGTCCACTGTCTGTCAAAGACAGGTAGGGGAGCTGAACCTGGGTGCTCGTGGAGCTCGAGAGCTCCTTCTTGGCCTGCTCAGCAGCCTCTTTGAGGCGCTGCTTAGCAATCTTGTCGCTGGTGACATCAACACCGGTGGTTTCCTTGAAGCGAGTTGCGAGGTAATCGACGATGCGAGCATCCCAGTCATCTCCACCTAGCCGGTTGTCACCGGCGGTCGAGCGCACCTGGATGGTCGAGAACTCGTCGTCCTTACCCACCTCGAGCAAGCTGACGTCAAACGTTCCACCACCAAGGTCGAAGACAAGGATGAGCTCGTCTTCTTTACCCTTGTCCAGGCCATAAGCCAGTGCGGCTGCGGTGGGTTCGTTGATGATGCGCAGAACGTTAAGTCCCGCGATCTCACCAGCATCCTTGGTTGCTTGACGCTCGGCGTCGTTGAAGTAGGCGGGGACAGTGATTACGGCGTCGGTGACGCTCTCGCCGAGGTATGCCTCGGCGTCGCGCTTGAGCTTGGCAAGAATGCGCGCGGAAATCTCCTGCGGCGTGTACTTCTTGTCGTCAATCTCTTGCTTCCAGTCGGTGCCCATGTGGCGCTTGACCGAGGAAATGGTGCGATCGACGTTCGTCACAGCTTGGCGCTTCGCGGTCTCACCAACGAGCACTTCGCCGTCCTTTGTGTAGGCGACGACGGAGGGTGTGGTGCGAAATCCCTCTGCGTTAGCAATAACGGTGGGCTCTCCACCCTCGAGAACGGACACCACAGAGTTGGTGGTTCCTAAGTCAATTCCTACTGCGCGTGCCATGTGGCCTGCTCCTTCGTGTTGTATCAGGGCGCTGGATGAGATCCAGCAGAACTCCAGTGTGAAACATGAGTCGCCTCTTGTCAAGTTTTTGACAGAATATCTGAGTCGAGGCGACTCAGATATTTGTTTGCCCATTCACACCCAGCGCGTTACCCACAGTTTCGAAAAAGGGACTACCTTTCTGTGTATGGCCAATGACGGCACCCGCGATGTTCCGCCCGAAATCGGGCTCGCTAAGAACGACGGAAAAACAATTCCCCGGAAGCGTGTCTACGCGTGGGCCTTCTGGGACTGGGCCACCCAGCCTTTCAACACGGTTCTGATCAGTTTCGTCTGGGTGCCAAGCTATCTGACCAGCACGTTCTTCCTCAACCCTGATGTCGTCGGAACTGACGGCGAAGAAGCGGCCCTCGGACAACTCGCGGCAAATCTTGGGATGGGAATTACCGTTGCCGGTCTCTTCATTGCTCTGATAGCGCCAGTGCTGGGGCAACGGGCCGATAGAACCCAACGGCAGAAGCTACAGCTGCTGATTTTCACCGGTTTGCTCGTAGTTACCCAGCTAGGAATGGTCTTTGTTCAGCCAGGCGAGGAATGGTTCTGGATAGGCGTTGGCCTCATTGCGATCGGCAGCGTGTTCAACGAGATTGCCGGGGTCAACTACAACGCTTTGCTGGTGTCAGTGTCGACCCCGAAGACCGTCGGCAAAGTCTCCGGTCTGGGCTGGGGGTTTGGCTACCTCGGGGGCATCATTGCCCTCGCCCTCGTGGTGGGACTCATCTTGAGCGGTGTCCTCCAGGGCGATTCCGCTCTCACCTTTCAGCTCGTCGCGCTGGGGTGCACCGTCTGGACCATCATTTTTGTCATCCCCATTTTTGTGAGCGTTCCAGAACCAAAAACCGGGAAAGTAGGCGAGAAGCTCGGTTTGTGGGGAAGCTACGTCGAACTCGGGCGCAGCGTCAAGCGCCTCTACAAGGAGGCGCGTCCCACCTTCTGGTTCCTCCTCGCGAGCGCCGTGTACCGGGACGGCCTGTCCGCCGTGTTCGTTTTTGGGGCGGTAATTGCTGGAATTGTCTTCGGCTTCGGCTTTACCGACCTGGTCATCTTTGGCATCGCGCTGAATGTGGTCGCCGGAATCTCCACCATTCTTGCCGGCCGCCTAGACGACCGGTTCGGGCCAAAAAACGTGATTCTGATATCAGTGTTTGGCCTCGTCCTCTGCACTACCGCGGTGTTCGTGCTCGTTGACCTCGGAACGCCCATGTTCTGGACGGTGGGACTCATTCTCGCTGCCTTCGTAGGACCAGCTCAGGCAGCCTCGCGATCATTTCTCGCCAGGGTCACTCCTGCCGGCCGCGAAGGCGAAGTGTTTGGCCTCTATGCAACAACGGGCCGAGCTGCTGGCTGGATGGCGTCCTTGCTCTGGGCGGTCTTCATTCAACTCTCTGGCAACCAGACCATTTTTGGTCTCTTGGGAATAGCCCTCGTGCTCCTGATCGGCGGGGTCATGCTCCTCTTCGTGAAGGCGCCAGCTCGCCTAACGAGCTAAACGGCCAGAGCCCACCACTCAAACAACACCAGCACGACGACAGCTCCGCTGATGAAGTTCAACAGCAAGAATCGTCGCCATCCTTTGTTTGCTCCCTCCGCGGCGTCATCGCTGACTGACCACCAAGGCGCAATCGCCGCGATATAGAGCAAGGCAACCGGAGCAATCGAGGGCAGTGGCCACGGAGTGGCCAGAAGCACTGCTCCGGCAAGGGCATAGAGGACAACGGCGAAGCGCACTGTCCCTTTCGCCCCGATGACCGTGGCAATGGAGGCCACCCCCGCTTCCCTGTCAGCGACAACGTCTTGCACTGCCCCGAACGCGTGGGAGGCCATCCCCCAGAAAAAGAATGCCGCCAAGAGCGTCAGCGTGAGCGTTGATATCGAGGCTTCTGCCAGGACAAGTCCATAGAGCGCCGGCATGACAAAGTGAGCGCTGGAGGTCACAGAGTCCAGAAAGGGAATCTCCTTGAACCGTAAACCCTTAGCCGAATACGCGACAACGAAGAACAGGGACAGCGCGAGCACGCCCGTCGCGGTCGCAGACCCCGATAACACCAGGGGAACAAGGAAGGGGAGGGGGAGAATGACGCTCGCAAGAAGCGTTGCTCGGTGAAGATCCGGCGGAAGCAAAGCCCCTTCAACGCCGCCCTTACGTGGGTTACGAATATCGGATTCGTAGTCGAAGACGTCATTGATCCCATACATCAGCAGGTTGTAGGGGATGAGGAAGAACAAAAACCCGATGATGAGGTTGCTATCGACCTGCTCGGTCGTGACGTAGTAGGCCAGAGCAAAAGGAAACGCGGTGTTGATCCAGCTCAGCGGCCGGGAACTCCAGAGAATCAGCCCTGCCCTCTTCATTGGCCGGTTTTTCTGGGGTACGCCGCCATGAGGTGCCACAGCGCGGGAATGATGAGCAGTGCCGCCACCGTATAGGCAAAATCTTCAATCGGTGCAAAGCCGATCCGCGGGCCGCTGATGAGGCTCTCGTCGTAATCGACGAGGCCAAACCCGATAATCGCGTTGTCAAACACCGCGGTCAGGAGCATCATGACTCCCGCCGCGATAAGAAGAGCACGCGCAGCTGGCGCTTTTCGCAGTGCAATCGCTGCCGCACAGACAAGCCCCGCCGCCACAAGGAAAGGGATATTTATCAGCCAGTAGGTCATCGCCTGGGCCTCGCAGTGAGGATTGACGCCGAGAGCAAGTAGGCGACCAGGGTTGAGTAACACAGCAGGATCACAAAGAAGAGTTCCTCGAGCGGCAGCTCAGGCCCGAGCAGAATGCCGGTCATCCAGGGCCCAGAACCCCGGAAGAAGACGCCCTCGGCGATACCGACCACATCCCAGAGCAGGAAGAACGCGACTCCTACCCCAACGATGATGGGCGTTCGAGCAGGAGCACCACCAAATAGTGCTAGCTTGTGCCGCCAATCCAGCAGTCCCGTGCCAAGAATCGCTCCCAGAAGGGCAACCAGATAGACCAGGGACACTACATCCCCCTACCCGATGGGTACCAAGGGCTCTGAGAGGGGAGAGGTCGACACGTCACCGCGCACCCGCTTCACCAAGACTTCAGCGCTAATCAAACACATCGGCAGGCCAATTCCTGGAATGGTGGAGCTGCCGGCGTAATAGAGGCCATCGACCTTCTTGCTCACGTTGCCAGCTCTGAAGAGCGCGCTCTGCATGAGGGTGTGTGCTGGTCCGAGCGCCGTGCCCTTCCAGGCGTTCAGATCACCGGCGAAGTCTGCTGGGCCAACGCTGCGTCGCAACACGATGCGATCAGCAAGATCGTGGGCACCACTCCAGCGGGAAATTTGCTCGATTGCCCGGTCAGCAATCTCTTCGATGAGGGCATCGCCCGAGCGGTTAATTCCGCCTCGTCCCATCGACACGTCAGCTGGCATCGGGACCAAGACGAAGAGGTTCGTGTGGCCCTTCGGGGCTACCGAGGAATCCGTCGCGCTTGGCTTACAGACATAGAGCGACGCGGGGTCGGGAATCGTCGGTGGAACCGCAAAGATTCTGGAGAAGTTGTCATCCCAGTCTTTGGTGAAGAACAGGCTGTGGTGGAGAAGCTCAGGTACCGCGCCCTTCACGCCCAAGTAGAGCAAAACAGCGCTCGGCCCAGCTAGCTTCTTGTCCCACCAGGCTTGCGGGTAGGTCTGAAGCTCTTCAGGAAGAAGCTTGGTTTCGCTGTGGTGGAGATCAGTGGTGGAGACAACAAAGTCCGCACCCACGAAGTGGGTGGTCCCGGCTTGGTCCACGTATTCGACCCCTGTTGCCCGAGCCTTGCGTCCGCCGCCGCGCTTCGTGCAGATTCGACTCACGGGTGCATTCGTCAGGACGGTGACCCCAGCATCCTCGATGACCTCGCGCATGGAATCCATGACGCGAACAAACCCGCCCTCGGCGTAGAGAACGCCATCTTCCATGTCCAAGTGGCTCATCAGGTGGAACATGCTCGGCGCGATGAAGGGGCTTGAGCCGAGGAAGACAGCGGGATAGCCCAGAAGCTGCTGAATACGGGGGCTCTTCGTGTACTTCTTGGCGAAGGTCATAATCGGCGTGGTCAGCAAACGAATCAGGGTCCCCATGCGCTTGAGTACCTCGGGGACAAAGAGTGGCCGCAAGTCTTGGAACGACGTGTAAAGGAAGTACTCCTTGGCAATTCGATAGGTGTCTTTCGCCGAGTCGAGATACTTCTCCATCGACTTCCTAGAGCCTGGCTCCATTGACTCGAGCAGAGCGAGGTTGTCCTCACGGGTTGCCCGGACATCCACATACTCAGCGGAGGTTGCGCCCTCTGGCTCGAAATAGACCCGGTAGCCCGGATCCAACTTGGTGAGCTTCAGGTGAGCGTCTGCCGTCGTCCCCATCAAGCGATACCAGTGGTCGAAAACTTCTGGCATCAGATACCAGGAAGGCCCGGTATCGAAACGGAACCCGTCCTTCTCCCACAGCCCTGCTCGCCCACCCAGGCGAGGCATCGCCTCAACCAAGGTGACGGAATAGCCGTCTTTTGCCAGGAGGCCAGCGGTAGCCATACCGCCAATACCGCCGCCAACGACGACTACGGACTTAGACATTCATTTCCTTTCGCAGAGACTTCGGAACTCCTGGCACCCAGCCGAGAAGAACTCGGGTGGCAAGCGCAGCTTTATGGGCGTCAGAGACACTAATTCGCGTTGTTTGCAGTGTCGTCGCTGGCGTAGTTCTAATCTTCTCTGACAGCGCCTGAAAAAGAGCATGGGCGAGTGCAACTGCGCGACGGGGGTTTGCGGGCAACAATGGCAGCGCCCTAGCCGACTGGGCCAAATCCCGGTCGATGTCATCAAGCAGGGCGTGCTTGGTTTCTTCGGTTAGTGCCGCAGCGTCGACGCCCGGGAAGTATGTGCGCCCCAGCGCTTGAACGTCGGCACCCAGGTCACGCAAGAAGTTGACCTTCTGGAACGCTGCACCCAGTGCGCGAGCACCAGTGACCATCGTTTCTTTGTCCCCCGCGGAGACAGGCTTCCCCTCAAGGAAAGCCTGCAAACACATCAATCCGACAACTTCTGCAGATCCATAAACGTATTCGGCAAAACTTTCGGGGGTGTGAGTCGTTTCGGTCAAGTCCATGCGCATGGAGTGAAAGAAAGGCCTGGTGAGCTCTGCTCCAACGCCAACCTGTCTGGCGGAGTGCGCGAAGGCGTGAACAATAAGGTTCGTGCTGTACCCGGTCTTCAGAGCCTGCTCGGTGTCTGCCTCTAGGGCATCGAGCATCTTTCCAGCAGTTTTCTTGGATACGCCTGCTTCATCAGCGACCCCATCAACAATCTCATCCGCAAGGCGGACCAGCGCATAGAGGTTGCCGATGTGAAGTCGGGCAGCCGGGTCCAGAAGCCTCGAGGCTAAACCGAACGAGGTCGAGTAGCGACGAATGACTCCTGCGGAAGTTTCCTGGGCAACCCGCGTATACAGATCGATTCGGGTATCAAGCTCAACCGCCATGGTTGGTCACTCTCCCCCTCTGGTATGTGGCTAGGCTAAATAAGCGGGAAAACGTACCGCCACACACGACCTTCACCATTGCAGAGTAGCGCGATAACACTATGAAAACCTCCGAACTTGTCATCCTTCTCGACGAGAAGGGCTCCCCGGTGGGGACGGCGGAAAAATCAGAGGTTCACACCACAGACACCCCGCTTCACCTCGCGTTCTCGTGTCACATTTTTAACTCTGCCGGCGATGTTCTCATTACCCGCAGAGCCCTCGAGAAGAAGACTTGGCCTGGCGTGTGGACGAACTCCGCGTGCGGGCATCCAGGCCCCGGTGAGTCCATGGAAGACGCCATCCGGCGTCGCGCCAAGGACGAGCTAGGCCTGGAACTTGGTGCCATCACCGAGGTGCTACCCGACTTCCGCTACAGGGCAGTCGATG